>JBGTDO010000028.1:0-35037 GCA_041748235.1 Akkermansiaceae bacterium
TCCACGCCACGCAAGAAAAGCCCAATGGCCCTGGCCTGCCCAAAGCTGTCATGCAGCCAAACTCCGCGATCAGCCACACCGCCGCCAGATGCAGCATCCACGCCAAGCCGCCACCCCACAGGCAGCTCCACAGCAGGAGGCGGTGCGGTGGATTGTTTGCTTGTTCGTCCGTCATAGGAACCGGGGGGATAGATACAACATCACGAACATGACAGCACCCGCAATGGCGGTGAAGATCCAGAACAAGGACGTGATCTGCGCCTGCAGGTGGTGGAAGACGGGCTTCCAATCATCGTCCATTTTAAAGCGAGCCAGCGCCGCTCCCACCAAGCCCGTTGCCGCCAGCACAATCACCAGCAGGAGCCAGCCGCTCGCGAAAAAGATCGATCCATAGGCGTTGGTCTGCGGCGTGAACGGCTGCCGTATCAGCTCCAGCGTAAAGAGGATGAGAAACGCTATGCCACCGGCGAGCCCGACTCCCAGCATGGACAGCCCAAGCGTGCGGTTCTGGGCCGGAACCGCGCGCGATCCAATAAACACCGCTGCTCCCGCCCCGAACAGGACCGCGAAAGCGACGCTCGCCAAGGGGAGCTCGGGCCGCGGTAGATTTTCCTGCGGCCATGTTTCCGAAAAAAGCCACAGGTAAAAGTAAGTGAACACCAGGGTCCCGACCATCATCCCCAGGATGGTGAGAAACGAAACCGTCGCCCACCACGCGCTGGATTGCGGCCCTTTGGTGAAAACCGGCAGGCCGGATGCTTTCGCCGGATCATCCCCAGCCACCAGCGCCAGCCTGTCCTTGTCCGGGTAGAGCCATTTGATGATCGCCCCGATCAAGAACACCCCACCGAGCGGTGCCAGCAGGTACAGCTTTGTTAGCACACCGAGCATCGCCACCAGCAGACCTAGGGATGCCAGCAACGGCAGCAGCGTCGGCCCGGGAAGAAATTGGATTCCCTGCGGCTCTGCGGTCAGGGGGTCGGTAGTCAGGGTCCCGCGCCAGCGCACCGGAGCAGAATCCATCGCCTCTACCGCGCGTGTGAGCTCCTCGGCCACCGGTCGCTCCGGCTCGATCCGCCGCCACATCGGCGAGCGGCCGCTCACGATTGGAGGCTTGCGGAAGCTGAAATTTGGGGGCGGAGAGCTGATGCTCCACTCCAGCGTCTCTCCTCCCCACGGGTCGTTTCCAGCTATCGCGCCATGTTTCCTGCTGCGCCAGACATTGATGACGATCAGGAAAAATCCGATTCCCATCACGAAAGCACCACCTGTCGCCCCCAGGTTCATTCCATCCAATCCGAGGGTGGGGGAGTAGGTGTAAACTCGCCGAGGCAGGCCCAGTAGACCCATCACGTGCATCGGGAAAAACGTGACGTTGAAGCCCGCGAAGGTGAGCCAGAAGCTCCACGCCCCCAACTTCTCGGATAGCAACCGCCCTGTCATCTTAGGCAGCCAGTAATGAAGCCCCGCATAAACGGGAAACACCGCTCCGCCAATCAGCACGTAGTGCAAGTGCGCCACGATGAAATACGTGTCATGCACCTGTATGTCGAACGGGACCACCGCCACCATCACTCCTGTCAGTCCCCCAAGAATAAAGACAAAGAAAAATCCGAGGATCCACAGAAAAGCCGCCTTGAATTTAGGGCGGGTGCCCCACAGGGTCGCGATCCAAGAGAAGATTTGGATACCGCTCGCTATCCCGATCATCAGACTCGCGGCGGTGAAAAACCCCATCGCCAGCTCAGGCAATCCGGTGGTGAACATGTGATGCACCCACAGCCCGAAGGAGACGAAGCCGATCAGCACAATCGCCACCACTACGAGCAGATACGCCGCCACCTGCCGCCGCGCGAAAGTCGCCACAACCATCGAGACGATACCCGTCGCCGGAAGAAAGATGATATAGACCTCCGGATGCCCAAAAAACCAGAAGAGGTGCTGCCACAGCAGCGAGTTTCCTCCACCCGAGGGATCAAAGAAACGGGTGCCCACCGCCCGGTCCAGCTCCAGCAGCACGGTCGCCATTAGAAGAACAGTGAAGGCGAACAAGATCATCACCCCCATCACCAGCACCGTCCAGATGAAGAGCGGCATGCGGCTGATCGTCATCCCTGGCGCGCGGAATTTCAGTATAGTGACGACAATCTCGACGCCCGCGGTGAGTCCGGCGATCTCCACCATGCTGAGACCTAACAGCCAGAAATCGATGCCAAGTCCGGAGTGTGCAGGCCCGGAGAGCGGCGTGTATGCGAACCAGCCCGCATCCGGCACCGCGCCGACAAGGAAGCTGGAGTAGAATAAAATCCCGCCGAAGAGATAGGTCCAGTAGCTGAAGGCTGTCAGGCGCGGAAAAGCCACATCACGCGAGCCGATCAGCATCGGCAGCAGATATAGAGCTAGACCTTCGATAAAGGGCACGGCGAAGAGATACATCATCGTCGAGCCGTGCATCGTCAGCAGCTGGTTGTAGAGGTCCGGCGGGAGAACTCCGGCATCACCCACGGAGAGCTGCAAGCGCATCAGTAGCGCGAGAATGCCGCCGAGGCCGAAGAAGACAAAGGCGGTCAGCATGAAGCGCTTGCCCAACGGCTGGTTGTTCACCTCCATGAACCATCCGCGAATCCCGGGAGCGCTGCTCCAGGTTTTCTCGAAAAGCTGTTCGCGGGAGGCTTCCATTTTCAGCGGGGCGTCAGGAGGTATTCGATCAGCGCCTGCATCGCAGCGGGCTCTAGATCGGTGGGAGGCATGCGGTTGCCGGGTTTTAAATCCTGTGGATCCGCGATCCAGCGGGCAAGGTTCGCCGGATTATTAGGTAAGAAGGCCGCCGCTAGATTCAGGCGTTCCGCCAGATGTGTGAGATCGGGGCCGAGATCGGAAACTGCCTCCGTTCCCTTGATCGCATGACAGGCCGCACAGCCGGCGCTGAAGAAAAGTTCGTGCCCCCGCGCGGGCTCCCTCGCCGCAGCCCCCCCTTGACGCTCTGCCACCCAAGCCTCGAATTCCTCCGGCTGCATCACAATCACATCCAGGCCCATCAGCGCGTGCTGGTCCCCGCAGAGTTCCGCACACGCTCCGCGGAAAACACCTGTCCGTTCCGCCTGTAGCCAGAAGCGCGTCCAATGATCGGGAAACATGTCTATTTTTCCATGCAGGTTCGGAACCCAGAAGCTGTGAATCACATCCGCAGATGTCAGCTCCAGCCGCACCGGCACTCCCACTGGAATGCGGATCTGGTTCGCGCTGACGATGCCCTGATTCGGGTAGCGCACATCCCACCAGAACTGATGGGCAGTGATTTTGATCACAAAATCCGATTCAGGCACTCGCATCGCCGAGCTGGCTTTTAGCGAATACACCAGCATACCCAGAAGAATCACTGAGGGCACTACAATCCCGGCGATCACCACGAACTTGTGCGAGCCGCCCGGTGCCTCGCACGATTCACCGTCCGCCGGTTTTTTCCTCAACACCGCCACTCCCGCCAATGCAAGGGTGATGACAAACACCGCGCCATACACGATCACCATCACCCACCAGAGCCACGATATCGCCCGCGCCTCCGAACTCGCCGGATGCAGCACGGATTGGAAATCGTTTCCGCCGCAACCGGCCAGAACGGAAGCGAGGAACAGCAGCAGGGGAAGTAGCAGGGGAAGTAGCAAGCGGCTCATCTGCTGATTTCCCGGGGAAATGCCTGGGCGGCGTGAACAAAATCTAACAGAGCCTCAAGTTCCTGCTCCGTGATCCGGCCCTCGTACGAAGGCATGGCGATTCCCGGGGGTGGATTGAGAATGTAAGCGCGATAATCCTGGCGGGAGAGCCTCGCCTCCACATGTGCGAGATCGACCGCCACAGCGCGGCCATGTCCGCTGATCGCATGACAACTGTTGCAGCCGTAGCGCGCAAACAGCAGCCGACCCTCCTCCGCCTGCTTGGAAAGGGTCGTTCCTTCCGGCACCGGTGGAGCCTCGCCCATCGGCCAACCGGTCCAAGGCGAGTGGATTCGCAAGGCAGAGAGGCCGACTAGAGCGACGACGCACAGAACCACAAATGCAACCGCCATAGGCCGCGTTCGCATCCCGCGCTTCGGCCCTCGACTAACAAACGGCAGCGCCAGCATTGCCAACAGCAGCAGCAGCGGGAAAAGGACGACGAAGGTCGGAGCGAATCTCGGCGGGACCAAGGCGATCAGCGAGCTGTACCACCAGAACCACCACTCCTCCGCCGGGAAACTCCGTCCGACCAGGCTCGCCTCATCATACAGCTCAGCCGGTCCCACGAGCAGCGCTAGCGCAAGCACTAGGCCGAAGACCACGTAGCTCATCAGGCCCGACTTCGCCATCGTGTCGGGGTAGAAATTTTCCCCTTCCTCCTCGGAGTGCGCCTGCTCCTTGTAGAGCGCCTTCTGCTGCTCTGCGGTGTGGACTTGCTGCTTTTTCTCCCCCTCTGAAGTGATTCCGTGATGAATCACCAGGTAGAGATGGTATCCGGTCATCGTGGCGATCAGCAGCGGCAGAATGATCACGTGCACTGCGTAGATCCGCGTTAGCAGCAGGGCCCCCGGCTCCTCGCCGCCTTGCACAAAGACCACCAGGCTCTCCCCGATCCAGGGCACCTGGCTGAACATGTGCAGCATCACCCGCACCGCGTGGATCGAGCGCTCGTCCCAGCGCAGCAGGTATCCAGTAAAGCTCATCGCGATCACCGCGTGAAACAGAAGAGCGCCGAAGATCCACGTCGCCTCCCGGGGAAATTTATATCCAGCCACCAAGATCTGGCGGAAGAGGTGAAAAAAAAGCATCACCACCATCAGCCCGGCCGACCAGTAATGCAGCGCGCGGATAAACCCACCCAGAGTTTGCTCCTTGGTGATATGTTTCACACTGGCATAGGCGGAGTCCGGGGTGGGGGAGTAAGTCAGAGTCATCACCACCCCGGTGATCACCAGCACGCCGAGAAGGAGCGTCAGAGTCGCGCCGTCGCCATAATACCACGGTGCTTTTGCCACCCGCCGGTTGAGCGTATTTTCATAAATCACGTCGAGCCCGAAACTGTCCACAGTCCAGTCGCGGACGCGCTTCAAAATCTCGGGCCTGTTCATATCATCGGTGGGAGCGAATTCAGGTCAATCTCGAGAACCCCTTCACGAACGCGATTGTCATAGCGATAAAGAGGGATTTTCGGAGGGCCTGCTTTTGGCTCGCCGTCTTTGGAGAAGATGCCGCCGTGGCAGGGGCAGAAAAACCACTCGCTTCCCGGATCCCAGGTGATCGGGCAGCTGAGATCGGTGCAGTTTCGAGAGAAAACGATGATCTGGTCCACCGCCTTCCGGAGGACGAAGACACCCTTGGCGCGCAAGGAGCGGGCCCAATCATCACGCGGAACGGAAACCACCGCTTTCCTCATCTCTCCAAGCGGGAATTCCTCCACCGGCCCGACCGCCTGCCAGATCTCCTCCTCACGACGCTTCAGAGATGGCGAGAGAGCCGAAAGAACCGCAGGCACTCCCACCGCACCGCCGACCACCAGCCCTCCTCCAGCGACGATCAATTTCGAGAATCCGCGTTTGTTCATTTCCAGGGGGGTGAAGTGCAATGGAACCATCGGATTTCATCGCCCATGAGCTTTGCATGAAGTTAGCTGCTGTCAATGGCGTCCCGGCCAACCATGCAAGATCGAGCGGGGCACCGCAAGAACGTTGGCCGCCCCAAGCTACCTACCTCGCACTGGCAAACCCTCCAAAAGCGTGGTTGATTGCATCATGTCAGATCCTCTACCCATTAGCGACACGGTTTCCACCCGCAGATCGTTTGCTGGTGCGAGTCTCAGAACCGGTGCGTATCAACTGCTACCATTGCCATTCGTCGATGACTGGCTTACCTCCCGACAGCGAAAGGGAATGGTGCGTGCGGTTCTCGAAGCCCGCGGCTTTACTTATGAGCCGCAGGTGCCCCGGTTACTTGCGGGAGGTAGCCTTTCGTTGACCGCCCGCCTCGGCTCGATCGCCAAAGGGCTGGTGCTAAAGCCGATACGCAAAATATTTCGCACCGCTTTCTTCTGGGTTACTGCCCGCCGTGCGGCTCGGGCAGTCGTGGAAACCTATTTTTTGGGCCGCTTCCTGCACCATCCGGCGGTGGCAGGGCAGGAGGGGGGCCGTCACTTAACTGAAGCCGATGGTCAACGCCTTGCCTCCGTTTTCGCGGAAGTGTCTAGGAATATCGATATTCACGCCGCTCACGATCTCGTGAAGAAAATTGGGCGGCTGGTGATCAAGCAGCCCCGCCGCTCGAAGGAGGTGAGTCCACAAGAACTTCGAAGCGTGATCGAGCAAGAGGCTCCCGGTTTCGTCGAACGCTTCGACCAATTGGTGGACCAGAAACTGCAGGTCGCGCCGGGTCGCTCGCCTGTCCGCTTCAATGAGGCACACGCGGAGCCGGGCGATCAAGCCAGGGAGTTTCCTGTCGAAAACCGTTGAAGATCCAACCGCGAATGAACAAGGACGCGAAGCAGTCCAAGCGGCCGGAAATTTCAATTCTAAGATACGGACATTCCTCTTCAAACACTCTTGGTGAACCCCAGATTAGCGTTCATTTGCGTTCATTCGCGGTTTCTTTCTCTAGCTTGATCGCCCTACGCGGAGCCTATCTTTCCGCATCGGTTCTTGACAGGCATTCTCGGATGTGATCGGCTCCGCCGGTGCCGGAAGTGCACATCTGCCATTATCGTTGGTCAGTATCCCCTCTGGGACGGCCCTTATTTCTGCTTTAGCGCCCCGACTTCGATCCTCCGACTTCGACGACTTCATTCTCTCTCATACTCTTCACACACATGGATATCACTTCACCACTCTGGTACTTCGCATACGTTACGGTTTTGATCGGTCTGGCCGGATACGGCTCCCACAGGCTCACCATTATCTTTCTTTACCTCAAGCACTCGCGCAACAAGCCCGTGCCACTCAAAAATTTTTCGGAACTTCCATTGGTGACCGTGCAGCTGCCGGTTTTCAATGAAATGCACGTGGTGGACCGCCTCCTCGATTCAGTTTCGAAGCTGGATTATCCAAAGGACAAGCTGCAGATTCAGCTTCTCGACGACTCTACGGATGACACAGTGGAAATCTGCCGGGCGGGAATCGAACGTCTTGTCGCTCAAGGTTTTGATGCCGAGCACATCCACCGCACCGACCGCACCGGCTACAAGGCTGGCGCCCTCGAGAACGGCACCCGCTTTGCCAAAGGGGAATACCTGTTCATCCTTGATGCGGATTTCGTCCCGAACGCGGACGTGCTTCAGAAAACAATCCATTACTTCTCCGATGACAAAATCGGTATGATCCAGACCCGCTGGGGCCACCTGAACCGGACTTTCAACGTCCTGACCCGCATCCAAGCGATGTTCCTCGACGGGCATCTTGAATTGGAGCAGACCGCCCGCAACCGCTCCGGCCGATTCTTCACCTTCAACGGAACCGCCGGAATCTGGAGAAAATCCTGCATCGCCGACGCCGGCGGCTGGGAGCACGACACTCTCACCGAGGACATGGACCTCAGCTACCGCGCCCAGCTCGCAGGATGGCGCTTCATCTTCCTCAATGATGTGGAAACCCCTGCTGAACTTCCGGTGGACATGGACGGCTTCAAGAGCCAGCAGCACCGCTGGACCAAAGGCTCCATCCAAGTTTGCAAAAAGGTTCTGCCTGCAATCTGGAAGAGCAAGGTGCCGCTGTTTGTGAAAATGGAGGCCACCGCCCACCTCACCTCGAATTTCGCCTATTTGCTGCTGATCTGCCTTTGTTTCCTGATCTATCCGAATCAGCACGCGCAGCCTGATTTCGGTGCCCTGACCTATTACATCATTAATATCCCGATCTTCTTTTTCGCATCGGTCTCAGTTCTGCTCTTCTACCTTACCTCGCAAAAGGCGCTCCGCCCTGACACCTGGTGGAAAGAAATTCCTTACCTCCCGCTGCTTCTCGCGCTCGGGATCGGCATGTCGATCACCAACACCAAGGCGGTGCTTGAGGCGCTGTTCAATCATCAGACTGCGTTCATCCGCACTCCTAAGTACGGAATCGAGCAGAAGAATTCCGATTGGAAAAAGAGCAGCTACAAGGCCATGAAAACGCTCACGCCATTCGTGGAGCTGCTCTTCGGCTTCTTTTTCCTCTTCGTGGTGATCGAAGCGGCGATGCAGGGCAGATGGTCATCCGCTGTTCTTTTGCTTCCATTCCCGGTCGGTTTCTTTTACACTTCAACTGCATCGTTGCTGAGAATGCTGCCTTCTTTTTCCAGTTCGAAGTCGCTTCAAGCACCTGTAATACACCCGCAAGACACCAAATAACATGAAAAGCGGAATCACCCACCTGTTTCTGGCTGGTATTTGCCTGCTCGCCCCGCTGGTCCTTAATAGCTGCGGTTCATCCACCCGCATCGATGACCGAAACAAAATGATCGTCAGCGTGCGGGACCAGAAGATGGTCCTTCTCAGGGATGGTAAGCCCATCAAGTCGTACCCCATCTCCACATCCAAGTTCGGCCTAGGCGACGACCCGGGCTCAAACCGCACCCCGCTGGGGCGCATGAAGGTGGCCAAAAAGATTGGCGAGGGCGCTCCGGAAGGTGCCGTGTTCAAGAGCCGCCGCCCGACGGGCGAGGTTCTCCGGCCAAACGCTCCCGGGCGCGATCCCATCGTCAGCCGCATCATGTGGTTGACCGGAACGGAATCCGCTAACCGGAATGCGTTCCGTCGCTATATTTACATCCACGGCACGCCCGAGATGAACCGCCTAGGCACGCCAGCGTCCTATGGCTGCATCCGGATGAGCTGCAAGGACGTCGTCGATCTCTACAACAGGGTCGGAACCGGTGCCGATGTCATCGTTGTCCGTGGTTCGCTCCAAGGGCGTCAGCACCAGCGGGTGCATACTGCTTCCAGGGGCTATTTCGGAGACAACTCCTGAAAATCCAAAAGATGAGCTTGACACAAGCGGGTGCGTTCTACTAGCTTCCCGCCCCTTGCCACGGCAAAAACAACTTTTCACACAGAAACTTCTCTAATAACATGGCCAACACCAAATCCGCAATCAAGCGCAACCGCCAGACCGTGATCCGCACCGAGCGCAACCGCGCTGAGAAAAGCCGGATGAAGACTCTTCGCAAGAAGACCCTCGCCGCTATCGAAGCAGGCAACAAAGAGGAAGCCGAAAAAGCAAGTTCCCTGTTCTCCTCGGTCGTTGATAAGGCTGCCAAGCGCAACCTGATCCATCCGAACAAGGCCGCCAATCTCAAGAGCAGAACGGCCAAAGCGATCGCGGGCATCGGTGCCGCCGCCTGAGGCTCCGTCCCGCCGGGATTCTTCCAAAATTTAAGCGGGCCGGATCTCTGGTGCCGCTTCTTTTGTTGTAACCCAATGCAGAATCCATCTCCGAACCGCGCCGAAACCGCCGCTAAAATCGCCCGCAACCCCAGCAGCTACAAAGTTTGCGAGGGCTGCGATTCGATTGTCGGAAAGGCCACCGCGATCTGCCCGAACTGCCACAGCTTCCGCTTTGATGACGCACCGGAAACGGTCGTGAGCCAAGCGGTGATACTCGGCAACCGCGAGCAGCGCTCCGTCACCGCCGACGATCTGGCTTAAGCGCGTTTGTCGATGCCAACCGCTTTCAAAGAATGGCAGGTCGTCTGCGATGCGCTGGGGAGCGGCCGACAGTCGATCCTCCTCCGCAAAGGCGGCATCCATGAGGGACGGGCGGGTTTTTCTTTCGCACATGAGTCGTTTTACCTTTTTCCGACCAAGTTCCACGCCCAGACGGAGCACGTCCGCGAGGGTGGCTTTCGGTCGGAGCCGGAGTGGCAGGAGGGTGATGTGTTCTCGATCACTCATCATGCGCAGGCGCTCTTCGCAGTGACTCTAACGGATTGGACGCAGGTGGAGGCGTTGTTTCCTTATCACGTCTATACGGAACAGACTCTGCGGGAGCGTTTTGATTGGGAAGGGAAAGGAATGTCCGCCGGCAGTATCCACGTAGCGTTCGTTCGTGTTTCAAAGCTCGAGAAGCAATGGGAGCTGGTTTACGAGAAGCGTTTCGGCGGCTGTCGCTCTTGGGTCGAGTTGCCGGATACTCCTGAGGCCTCTGTGGAAAATTTGGTGCCAGTTCTAGGCCAGGACACCTTCGCGACGCTTTTCGATAAGGTTCGAGAGATTGTAAATATCTCTACAAGTCACTGATAATCAGTGTCTGAATCTGCGGGATCGAGAAGCGTAAGCCGTTAGATGCCTTTTTAAGTTGCGTAAAATGGGTTCTGCCGCTACTGATATGCGTCGTTTGAAAAAAGGGCATAATGCAGGGCGAGACGATGCGCTTTGCAATCTTACTCAACTCCTGATCCGATCACGAAAGCATGAACTTCCCAATCCGCCTCAAACTCGCCGCCGTCCTCCTCGCACCCTTCTTTGGCAGTTGCGCCTCAAGCCCCTCCGTTGTTTCGAAAGGCAAGACCGTAACTCAGAACGTATCGTTCGCTGCCGCCGGCGACACCCGCGGAAGTTTCTCAATAGACACTCCGACGGCTTCGCTCCTTGCCGCAGCTGCCAGCAAGCCGAAGGATAAGCACTCAATGCCAGTCTACACCTACAGTGAGCGCAACCGGGTCGTCCGCACCACCGCCTACACCTGTTCGGAAGACGATCATATCGAGTACGGCAGCAAGAGTGCTGCGGGAACGGATCTACAATATTCGGATCGTGTCCGTAGTGCGGCCGCCGATTGGTCTTTCTATCCAGTGGGAACAGTTTTCCGGATCAAAGGAATGCCTCAGCTTTACGTTATCGACGATTACGGCTCCGCCCTCACTGGCACAGGCACGATCGACATGTATCAGCCAAGCCGCGACCTCATGAACAAGTGGGGCCGCCGCAACGTGGAGATCAGTATCGTCCGTTGGGGCTCCTTCACCCGCAGCGCCGAACTCCTCAGCGGTCGCACGAAGTTTGCTCATTGCAGTCAGATGCTGGCAAATATCAACCGTCAGCAGAAGCAGTCGGGAGCTGTCGCCGCCCGCTGAGCGGTCCCTCACCTCACTGCACTGGCGCCATCAACCGCGCCGCTCGACAAGCCGCTCTGAATAAGAACGGCTTTTTCGTGAACTCCTCCACCGAGACCTCGACGCAGCCGCAGAAGTCTTCCTCGAGCATTTGCGCCACCTCGCCGATAAATTTGTCATCGGAGACGAAGGCAGTGATCTCAAAGTTCAACCGGAAGGAGCGGTTGTCGAGATTGGCCGTGCCCACCGCAGCCATCCGCTGGTCGATCAAAAGGACCTTCTGATGGAGAAAGCCGTGCCGGTAGCGGAACAACTTCACGCCGTAGGGGATTGATTCCTCGAAGTAGGTGTATGCGGACAGCCACACCAGGAGATGATCCGGCTTGCACGGCAGCATGATACGGACGTCGACTCCGCGAATCGCAGCGAGCTGAAGAGCAGTCAGGACTCCATCATCCGGGACGAAGTAGGGCGAGGCGATCCA
Organism: Akkermansiaceae bacterium; assembly: GCA_041748235.1. GTDB lineage: Bacteria > Verrucomicrobiota > Verrucomicrobiia > Verrucomicrobiales > Akkermansiaceae > Luteolibacter. The sequence goes on from JBGTDO010000028.1 coordinate 11,533, forward strand.
CAGCCTGTCTTTGGCTGAGTTGGCGGCTTCGGCTACGAGTAGTTTCCAGGATTCCATCGGATCGGCAGGGCCGGTTGGTATGATGGCGGCGACCTGGTTCGCCTGCTCCGGATCGGAGATCCACGCGAGCTCAAGCACTTCGTTGCTCGACCAGTACCAGTCCTCCATAAACACGAGCTGCACCGCTTGAACGCCGGGACCTTTCATCTGCAGGTGTGTGTCGCGCCAAGGGCCGAGCTTCACGTTCTTGCCCAAGTATTCATCGCCGACATTGAAGCCTCCAAGGAAAGCTTCCTTTCCATCCACGACCAGGATCTTCCGGTGGTTGCGGAAGTTCACTTGAAACCTTGACCACCAGTGGCGATTTGTGCCGAAGGTTTCGCAGATGACGCCGGCGTCCCGCAGCTCATCGAGAAACGCGGACGGCAGCTTGTAAGAGCCGATTTCATCGAAGAGAAAACATACTTTTACCCCCGCTCTCGCCCGCTCGATCAAGGCATCCCGGAATTTTTTCCCGGCCTTGTCGTTCTTCACGATGTAGAAACTCACGCAGATGTAGCTTTTCGCTTTTGCGATGGAGGAGAACAAGTGCCCGAAGGTCTGCTTCCCGTCGATCAATAGCTCCAACTCGTTCCCTGTGGTGAATGGGAGACCTCCAAGTTCCTCGGCAGCGCGCTCAAAGACGTTTTCTTCCGGGAGATCGACCCCGTATTTGCGCAGGTTGAGATGCATTTCTTCAGCCAGCTTGCGCAACTCCGCGTCGTTGCTTTTCCGGGCGCGGACATAGCCGGAAAACTTGCTGCGACCGAGGAGCCAGTAGAGGGGGATTGCGAGGAAGGGTATCGCTGCGAGTGAGACAACCCAGGCAATGGTGCCCTGGGAGGTGCGGGTATTCATCAGGGCGTGTAAGATGTGCGCTAGGGCTAGGCCGTAGAAAATGATAAGGCCGCCAAGTCCAAGCCAGGCGGGCGCTTCAAAACCAAGTTCAAACATGTTGGCAGCGTAAGAATATCCTCGTTATCTACAAGTCATACCCGGGACGAGGGAATTTTGCGGTTTCTCCCAGACTCCTCACGGCTATAGGGTCGTTCATGAATCAAGCGGAAGTCACACCAAAGAACATCGTTCTGATAGGCTTCATGGGCAGTGGGAAATCGACCGTCGGGCGTGAGCTCCACCACCGGCTCGGCTACCCTCTAACAGACATGGACCATCTCATCGAGGAGACGATGGGAAAAAAAATCACCGAGATCTTCAAGGAGGAGGGCGAGACCGCTTTCCGGGACTTTGAAACATTGCAGTTGGTGGAGATAGCGAAGAGGACGGAGACGCGTCACATTATTTCCACTGGAGGAGGAATCGTCATCCGCCCGGACAACCGGGCTTTGCTGCGGCAGCTGGGTTACGTGGTATGGCTGCATGCGACGGAGGAGGTCATCTACCAACGGACGGCGCGGAACCGTGATCGCCCGTTGCTGAACCACCCGGATGCGCGGGGGCGGATTGCGGCGTTGCTGGCGGACCGCGAGCCATGGTATCGCGAAACGGCGCACCTCAAGATCGACATCTCAGGGCTGGAGGCGCATGAAATTGCCACGGGCATTCTCGAAAGCGCGCGCTACTATTTCACACACTCAGAATGAGCGCACAGGTGGACATGGTCAAGCGCTGGGCCACAGAGCTTGGCTTCGACGATTGCCGGATCGCTCCCGCCAAACGGGCAACCCATGCTGATGATTTCGATGAATGGCTGGCGGACGGACGAAATGGAGAGATGCAGTGGATGGAAAGAAATCCCACCCGCCGCTGCGATCCACGCGAGGTGCTTCAGGGCTGCAAATCGGTGATCTGCTTGGCGATCAACTACTACACCGGTGCCAGCCCGTTCCCAGAGGGGCATCCGGAGGATTATCGGATCGCGCGTTATTCATGGAACCAGGATTACCACGATCTGGTGGAAAAGCGCTTGGCTGACTTTGATGCGAAGCTGAAGGAACTCGGCGGGACCCAGCGCTACTACGTGGATACGGGGCCGGTTCTGGAGCGGGATTTTGCCAGCGACTCGGGGCTCGGCTGGAATGGGAAATCCACTGTGCAGATTCACAAGGGGCTCGGGACCTGGTTTTTCTTGGCGGAGCTGCTGACGACGCTGGATCTCGTGCCGGATCCGGCTTTTGGAGATCACTGCGGAAAATGCCGCCGCTGCATCACCGCCTGCCCGACTCAGGCGATCACCGCTCCACGAAAGCTTGATGCTCGCCGCTGCATCTCCTATCTGACGATTGAAAACAATGGGCCAATCCCGCTGGAGTTCCGGCGCGCGATTGGTGATCGCATTTACGGGTGCGATGACTGCCTCGATGCCTGCCCGTGGAACCGCTTCGCGAAAATTTCCCGTGAGGCGAGTTTTCAGGCACGACCGGCGATTTTTTCCCATCGGCTGCGGGAGTTCCTCTCAATGGATGATGATGATTTCCGCAGGGTCTTCGCGAAATCGCCAATCAAGCGGATCAAACGCCCCCGATTTCTCCGCAATGTCTGCGTGGCTCTCGGAAACACCGGGTCGGCGGATGATCTTCCGGCATTACGAATCTGTGCGGAAGATCCGGATCCGTTGATTTCGGAGCACGCGAGTTGGGCGATTTCGGAGATCGGGGGGCGGAGCGGGGGAGATTGAGAGCGTGTGCGGGAGAATTAAGGGAATTCCGTGGATTTTGCCCTTTTCGCGCTGCCTCAAGTTCGCTGTATTCGCCCTGCGGAATTGGACTTCCGTCTGACCGACCCTCCATACCATGCTCTCGCTTCTCGTCGCATTGCCGATTCTGGCTTTCCTAGCCATTCTTTTCGGCACCCCCGCACGCCTCACGGCCGTCTCGGCCTGTGCTTTTAACTTGTGCCTCGGCTTGTTTTCTCTGTTCACCTGGAGGGAGGATTTCTGGAGCTTCTCCGCCTCGGTGCTGACGAGGCCGGTGCTGAACATGAGCTTTGCGTACATGGATGGGATGAGCTTGGTGATGGTGATTCTCTCGGTGATCGTGGCGCTCGCGGCCGTGCTTTCCGGAAAGGCTCCGATAGGGAGTGAAAAGCTGTATTATGGTTCCTCGCTGCTGATCGCTGCTGGAGCGATCGGAGCCTTTGTTTCCACGGACCTGTTCTTTTTCTACGCCTTCCACGAGCTGGCGCTGATCCCGACGTTCCTGATGATCGGCATTCTCGGTCGTGGCGACCGTCGGGGCATTGCTTGGAAAATCACCATCTATCTGGGGCTAGGATCACTGGTGCTGCTCGCCGGGCTGGTGTGGCTAGCATCTCTCACCGGAACATTCAACATCCCTGCGATGCTTCTCCTCGCGGGAGATATTGATCCTGCTGCGCAAAGCGGCATCGCCCTATTGCTGATAATTGGCTTCGGCACCTTGGTTTCTTTGTTTCCCTTCCACTCCTGGGCGGCTCCCGCATATGCAAGCGCTCCTGCTCCCACTGCGATGCTCCACGCTGGAGTGCTGAAAAAATTCGGCCTCTACGGGCTGCTCCGGATCGGAATTCCGATGGTTCCCGAAGGGCTTCAGGCTTGGCTGACGCCGCTGCTGGTGCTGCTTATCGGGAACATTCTGTGGGTGGGCTATGTCACGATCTCTCAGAAGCGGCTGGATACGCTGCTGGGGAATTCCTCCGTGATGCACATGGGCTATATCTTTCTCGCGATTGCCGCTCTAATCGCCGATCCAGACGGTAACACTCTCGCCTTCCCAGCGGCGGTGGTGCTGATGTTTGCTCACGGGATTTCGATCGCGCTTCTGTTCGCGCTGGCCGACCGGATCGAGTTGAGCACCGGCTCGCTGGACCTGGCTGACCTGGGTGGACTTGCAAAATCCGCTCCGGGGATGGCTTTTGTATTCGGTATCGCGGCGATGGCTTCGATCGGTCTCCCGGGGCTGGCGAACTTTTCCGGCGAGGTGCTCGTTTTCCTTTCGGCTTTCCAGAACTACGTGCCGGCGAACGGCCTCGGTCCGGTGCAGATCGCGTGCATCCTTGCGATCTGGGGAGTGGTCATCTCTGCCGTTTACATGCTGCGGGCCTACCGGAACATCTTCCAAGGTCCTCCCGTTGCCGCCACGGAGGTGGCCCCAGATCTTTCGCTCATGGATCACGTGCCGGCGGTGCTGCTGGTGGTGGCCCTACTGGCCGTGGGCATCTACCCCAACCTGCTTCTCAATCTTCTGCAGTGAGCACTGTCTCTCGAGTTTGAGGTTTAAAATTTTAAAGTTCCGATCATGCCCGCCTACTATCTGGAAGCACTCACCGTCACCCTTGGCTTTGTCATATTGCTTGCCGAGGCCTTCATCCCCGCGAAGAACAAGTCATGGGCGGGGATGGCGGGCGCGATCGGCCTCGGCGTGATCCTGGTCCTCACGTTTTTCGCCATCGGTCCTAAAGTCATTCCGACCTCTCCTTGGGAGACTTGGAAGCTGTGGAACTTTTATCAGTTCGATGCGATGGCGCGATTCTACAAGATCTTCGTCCTCCTCACCACTGCGATGGTGCTGCTGCTGGCGATCGACTACCGTAAGATTCTCGCCCGTTACACGGAGAATCTTTCCTCGGAAGCTGGCACCGGTGAGTTCTACTCGTTGCCGATCTTTGCTTGTGCTGGGATGATGTGGATGGTTTCGGCCAAAGATCTGGCGGGCGCGTTCGTGGCGCTGGAGCTCGTGACCATTACATTCTACGTCCTCGTCGCGTACATGCGGCGGAACGTTGGCTCGCTTGAAGCGGGAGTGAAATATCTCATTCTCGGCGCGCTGAGCACCGGCTTCCTCGTTTACGGCATCGCCTGGATCTACGGCAGCACTGGAACGATGCGCTTGGATCTAATGCCGATCGCTCTGGTGGCGATGGAAAATACGGTGCCGCTGCTTTTCGGTATCGCTCTGGTGCTCGTGGCCCTCGCTTTCAAAATCGGTGCGGTGCCGATGCAGATGTGGATTCCGGATGTTTACCAGGGAGCTCCCACACCGACCACCGCTTTCCTCTCCGTGGGCTCGAAGGCTGCCGGCTTCGCCCTGCTGATTCGTTTCCTAACCCCGTTTCTTGGAGAGACTTCGCCAATACGCGGCCAGGTGCTGACGATCCTGCTGATCCTCGCCGGGGCCACGCTTCTCTATGGAAACTTCGCCGCCATTCCTCAAACCAACTTCAAAAGGCTGTTGGCATATTCATCGATCGCGCACGCAGGTTTCCTGATCCTTGCGCTGGCGGCGTGGGCACCCGCGTCCGTGCTGGGCCTCGGCTCTGCGGAGGTCGTCTCGTTCTACCTTGCCACCTACCTGCTGATGACGCTGGGCGTGTTCTTCATCTTGGCCCAAATCCGGATTCAGCGTGAGGGCGAGGCGATCACCGACTTCAACGGCCTCGGTAAAACCAATCCAATGCTTGCGCTGGCGCTAACGGTGCTGCTGGCCGCCTTGGCCGGGGTGCCGCTCACGGCTGGCTTCATCGGGAAATTCTTCGTCTTCCGCCTCGCGGCCGGAGCCGAGCTGTGGGTCGGGCTGGTGATCGCCGTCGTCTCTGCGGCCGCTGGATTCTACTACTATTTCAAGACCATCCGCGCGATATGGTGGATTGAGCCGGGTTCGGATCTGGCGATAAAGTTGCCCCAGATTTCCAAGATTGCGATTGGGGCGATGACCGTGCTGACGCTGGTCTTTGGAATCTATCCTCAGCCAATCCTCGCGCTGCTGCGCTGAGCGCGAGAGCGGAGTCGGCTATTTGATGTTGTCGGAGAGCCAGCTGCGGAACTGCTCCCAATTCTTTGAAAGGAGTGTCGCCACTTTTTCCTCACCCGCGAGGATGGCGAGACGTTCTGGAACCTCAACCGTTCCCTGGCCCAGCTCCGCGTCCATGACATCAGGAAATTTTGCCGGGTGTGCGGTTTCCAAGCTAATCGTCGCGCTGCTGGGATGGCCCGCGCGCCACTTGCGAGCGGCGAGCCATGCCACTGCGCCGTGAGGATCGATCTCGTAGTTGAAGAGCAATTTCACATCCCGGACCGCAGCGCGGGTTTCCTCGTCGGAGAAGCTCATGCCGCTCATGCTCTGGCACATAGTTTCCCATGAGTTTCCGAAAAGCGCCTGCATGCGGACGAAATTCGAGGGAGTGCCGACGTCCATTGCGTTGGAGATCGTGGCGACGCTGGGGCGGGGGGCGTAGAGGCCTTTGAGTAGATACTCCGGGACGACATCGTTGCGGTTCGTGGCGGCGATGAAGTGCTCGACAGGTAGTCCGATCCGTTTCGCAAGCAGGCCGGCGGTGATGTTGCCGAAATTGCCCGACGGGACGACGAAAACCGGCTTCACACCTTCGTCAAGCTGACGGGTGGCGTGGATGTAGTAAAACGACTGGGGGACCAGGCGGGAGAGGTTGATCGAGTTCGCCGAGGTCAGGTTCATCCGCTCCGAGAGTTCGCGGTCGAGGAAAGCCTTTTTCACCAGCGCTTGGCAGTCATCGAAGGTGCCTTCGATCTCAAGGGCGGTGATGTTGCCGCCTAGGGCAGTGAGCTGTTTTTCCTGGAGGCCGGAGACTTTTCCCTGCGGGTAAAGGATAACGACGCGGGTGCCGGGGACATTGTGGAAGGCGGAAGCGACCGCGCCGCCGGTATCGCCGGAAGTGGCGACGAGGACGGTGAGCAGCCGGTCGTCACCGCGGGTCAGCCATGCCATCAGGCGCGCCATGAAACGGGCCCCAAAATCTTTGAAAGCGAGGGTGGGACCGTGAAATAGCTCAAGGATGTGATCATTTGGCTGGAGGGTCACCAGCGGTGCTTCGAAGGCGAGGGTGCCTACGACGATCTCGCGGAGATCCTCCTCAGGGACGTCTTCACCGAAGAAGGCGCCTGCCACCGCAATGCCGATTTCTTGGAAGGTCAGTTCGCGATACCCGGCCCAGAACTCGGCACCAAGCACCGGCAGCTCGTTGGGCATGTAGAGGCCATTGTCAGGAGGAAGAGAACGCAGGATCGCTTCCTTGAGATCGACTTGATGGCTGGGATTGTTGGTGGAGTGGTATTTCACGGCGGACGGGAGGTGGTTCGCATTTTAGAGCAAAGGGAGCAAGTCATCCCTCGTCATTTCTACGTCGCGAAGAATCTTCAAGAGTATGCCGGGCCCCAGTGTTTCTTTCCCGTGAACAGGAATGGTCGTCTTTCGACCATCGGAGTGCTCAATACGATGATGACTGCCTTTGATTCTTGATACCTCAAATCCTGATCTTCCCAGAGCTTTGACCAATTCGGCTCCTGTGACGCTGGGAAACTGGCTCATCTCAAATCAATTGCTATGAATCAAACTTCGATCGCGACCTGCTGAACCCCGACAAATTCAGGGATTTCAAATCCATCGCAGTCGTCGATGCATAGTGCTATCGCTTCGCGAATACGAAGATCGAGTTCGTCAAATGATCGGGCTTGGGTGTGGCATCCTTCCAAAGAAGGCACGCTCGCAACGAGCCAGCCTTGGGAATCGCGCTCGATGACCACGCTGAATTTTTGCTGCATATGTGGGAGAATAGCCGGTTCTCGCGTTTTTTAAACTGATTACTTCACCACATGCACGCCGTGCGGGTTGATTCGGGAAACGTGAACTTGGCAGTTCACGGGGATCCCCATGAAGACTTTTTCGATTGCAGCGCCGACTTTGCGGGCGGATTCCTCACCTTCGCAGAGGGCGAAAACTGACGGGCCGGCGCCCGAGATGGAGAAGCCGAGGGCTCCGGCGGAGAGAGCGGCGCGCTTGGCTTTGTAAAAATCCGGGATGAGCTTCTGGCGGCGTGGCTCTGCGATCACATCATGGATGGAGCGGGAAATGAGGCCGTAGTCTTCCTGGATGAGGCCGAGGATGAGGCCGCCGAGGTTGCCGATTTGCTGGGTGGCGTTTTCGAGCGGGATCTCCGTCGGGAGGATCTCGCGAGCGACCTTGGTGAGAATCTCGATGTCCGGATGAACGACGGCGGCCCAGAGGTTCTTAGGCGCGGGGATCTGGGCGATATCGAGTTCGACGTTGGAGCGGATAAAAACGATGCCGCCAAGGAGGCATGGGGCGACGTTGTCCGCGTGCCACGCACCATCGGCGGACGCCTCACCGGCCATGGCAAACGGTAGAAGCTGTTTTTTCGAGAGTGGCTCGCCGATCAGTTTGTTTACGGCGTAGGCACCGGCGACCGCAGAAGCGGATGAGGAGCCGAGGCCGGAGCCGAAGGGCATTTTCTTGTGGATCTCCATCTCGATCCCGCGATCCAGCATGCCGAGGTGCTTGAGTAGATCGAGAGCTGCCACACCCGCGGTGTTTTTGTTAGGCTCCTTCGGGAGCTTGCCGTTGTCGCCGGTAATTTTAGTGATCCGAAGGCCGGGCTTGTCGGAGTGGCGGACGACGATCTCATCGCCCGGTGAGTCAATGGCAAAGCCAAGGACATCGTAACCACACGCAACGTTGGCGACGGTGGCGGGGGCGAAGACGCGGATTTCTTGATTGGCAGACATGAGCAATTCCCACGAAAGGGGCGGGAGTGTGCTTCGGTTGCGCCGCCGATATCAAGCCTTTGGTTATGCGGATTGCAACCGGTGCGCTGTAGATCAAACACCTCGCCTCCTGCTAAAATTCAACCTCTTTCCCCAGTTCTCCGACGGAGGCAGCGGCTCCAATTTCTGTCAGAGCGGCCTGAAGTTCTGAGGCGGATTTTTCCTCGCCATGGACGAGCCAGGTGTGAATCTTGCTCCCGCTGATCTTGTTGTAATAATCAATCAGCTCGGAGTGGTCGGCGTGGCCGGAGAAGGAATCGATAACGTCGATGTGGGCGTTGACCTTGAATCGGTCACCGAGGATGTTGACCTCCTTGGCACCATCTCGAATGCGTCGACCGAGGGTCCGCTCAGCGCAGTACCCGACGAAGAGGACGGTGGTCTGAGGATTCTCGATATTGTTGCGGAGGTGGTGGAGGATCCGGCCAGCCTCACACATTCCTGAAGCGGAGATAATAATAGCCGGTCCCTCAAGATCGTTGAGAGCCTTGGATCCTTTGACTGAGCGCACGAGTGTCAGATCATCAAATCCGAAGGGATTCTGTTTTTCGAAAAGCGCTTAATAGACTTCATCGTTGAAAGAATCGGGATGAAGTCGATAGATCTCCGTGGCGCTAACGGCAAGAGGGCTGTCGACGAAGACAGGGATCGTAGGGATCTCATCCGCGATGAAAAGCTGGTGGAGAACGTAAAGGACTTTCTGGGTCCGCTCGACGGCGAAGGCCGGGATCAGAATCTTTCCGCCGCGCTTGATCGCTGCCCTAATGATGTCCGCAAACGGTTCGTCGAAGCCGGGAGGCGCTTCGTGCTCGCGCCCGCCGTAGGTGGACTCCATCAGCAGGTAATCCACATCATTGACCGCAACCGGATCGCGGAGGACCTCATTGTGGCCGCGCCCAACATCGCCGGAGAAAAGGAAACGCTTCTGTTTTCCATCCGCCTGATCCTTGATATCCAGGATGATTTGCGCGCTGCCGAGGATGTGGCCCGCGTCTACAAAGGTGAGCGTCACCCCATCGGCGATCAGCATCGGTCGATCATAACTGATGGTGACAAACTGACGGAGGCATTGTTCCGCATCGCGTTCGGTGTAGAGTGGCTCCGCTGGATCAAGTCCCTTGCGCTCGCGGTGCTTGTTCAGCCAACGGATGTCCGACTCCTGAATCCGGGCGGAATCGGGCAGCATGATCTGGCAGAGATCGCGGGTGGCGTGGGTTGCATAGATGTTCGCCCGGCAGCCTTTCTTTGTTAAGTTAGGGAGGTTTCCGCTGTGGTCGATGTGCGCGTGAGAGAGGATGACGACATCCACAGAAGCGGGATCGTAGTGGGGGAAGCAGCAGTTGACCTCATAGGCTTGATCGCGGCTGCCCTGATAGAGACCACAGTCCAGCAGGATGCGCTTGCCGTTCACTTCGAGGAGATGTTGCGAGCCTGTTGTCGTTCCGGCCGCGCCGCAGAATTTGAGTTTCATACTATATCTATCCTCGACCCGCGCGTAGTCAGCGCAACGATAATTTTTGTTAGAGCGACTTGCCGAACACTAGGGAATCGCGGCCGCTGGCTTCGTACTGAGCCTTCCTTTTGGTCGGCAAGGCAGAGACATCGGTCTGTGTATAGCCAGCACGTTTAAAAAACTCCGCAGCACGGTTCGTTAAGGCGAACACCCGTGGGAGCGCCCGCCCCGCAGCGATCTGCTCCGCGTGCTCGACGAGTTCAAAGCCATAGCCGCGGCCCTCGTGCGCCTGCTTCACGTAGAGACAAGCGACCTCGGCACAGTTTTCTGCGGGAAATTCATGGAGCGCCACACAACCGACGACGTTGTCATCGATCGTCATCACCCGGTAGTCTCCGATCTTCACGTGGATGTCTTCATAAGTGCGCGGGATCAGCTTCGTCCGGCGGACCACGCGGCCGATCATTCCTAACAGCTCGGGGATATCGTCCTCCCGTAGCTCCCGAATGACGCGGTAGCTATCCGCATGGATCATCGTGCCGACGCCTTCGTTGGAAAATAGCTCGTCCACGAGCACTCCCTGCTGACGGCCGTTGAGGACGTGGACCCGGGGCACACCGCGCTCGCAGGCGGCGCCGGCAGCAGAAAGGAGCTCGCGCCCTTCGACATTTTCCTTTTCTAGAACGGATGGGACGTCGGCTGCGCGGATCGCGTGAACAGGCTCTCCGTTGACCAAGATGCTTTGGTCGAGAAGAGCAATAACTTTGGCGACGCCCAGTCGCTTGGCGAACTCGACGACCTCCGTATCGAGCGGCCCTACGAGCGAAGCGTCGATAATGGCGGACTGGCCGCGGGTGAGGATGTCTTTGACCTCACGCGCGGATTCTTCGTCGGAGATGGGGCGGGCGACGCGGGCTGCCATGATCTCACACTCCAGCGTCCAATCGTATAGATCCTTTAGATCTCCGCCGAGAACTCCCAGAACGAGCTTCACGCCAAGGTCTTCCAAAACCGCGAGATCGAGCAGGGTTTCCGCGACAGCGGGCTCGGGAAGGAGGCCAGCTTCGATCAGTACAAAGAAAATCTTCCCTCTAAACTGAGGGATGTATTGGAGCACGGCGCGCAAGTCATTTTTCTCGACCACGGGAGTGAGGTTAGCGTCTAAGCGGAAATATCAAACTTCAAAGAGATGCGAAAAACGAGCCTCCGGAGGAAACCGAGAGGCTCGTTTTCAAACTGGGATCCAGCTGTCCCTATTTTACGATATCGATGGCTGAGAGTCGTTCCTGTAAATCGCGTTCGGAAACGGTAAGCCGGAGGAGCCCGTTCGGCGAGTCAGCTGTGACGTTCGTATGGACTTCGTCGCTTGCCGTCGCACGCCAGTTGGTGAAATCCTGAAGCGAGCCTCCGCTATCCCGGAAAGATGCGGAAAATTGGGTCACGAAATTGTGGCGAAACTTCGCCCGCTCTTCATCGGTCTCCAGCGCGATGTAGCGCGCGCCGACGTTGGTGCCGAGCGAGCTGAAGGTTTCCCAATCAATGACCGCCTCCGCCCCTGAGTCCCCGCGGACGAGCGACTCAAAAGTTGATTTCGCGAAGCCCACATCGCCCTTGTTTTCGCTGTCTTTGCAGTTGGCGAGAAGGAGGACAAGCAGCCCAAGCAGGGCGAGCGGGAGCTTACTCACGAAATGTATGGAGGGAGTTCCGAATCCTTGCGTTGATCGTCGTCTTGCTTATTGCCGAGCTGGTGACGGGGTTTCTCCGTGCCGCTCTTGCATAGATAGTAGATACCGAAGCCCACCGCGCCGAGAAGGACCAGGCCTCCAAGGATGCCGGCTGTGGATTGGCCGGGATGTCTGCGGATGTAGCGCAACTGGGAGGCGGCGAACGCGCCACCGGCGTGAAGGCCGTCCCGGGCGTAGTCCGCTAAGTGATGGGCGCGGGACGAAATCGAAGGTGTTCGCTTTTGCGAGAACAGATGCGATACTTCATCCGCAAGATGCGCGACATCGTTTCTGACTTTGCATAGTACGTCCTTCATTTTGTGTTCGTGGAGTAAATTTGAGCTCATGATAGTGATTTAGGTTGGATGGATAACTGTTAGGGTGTTTTTCCGCGCATCGCTCTGGCGATGGCGGCGATGACGAGAAGGACAAGGAACACGAAGAACAGGATCTTGGCGATGCCTGCGGCGGCTCCGGCGATTCCTCCGAAACCAAGTATCCCCGCGATAATGGCGAGTATGAGAAATATGACAGCCCAGGATAACATGATGTTTGTTCTTTCTTTGTTTAGGATTGGTGGTTCCCAGCGCACTAGAGGATGCGCCGGCTTCAAAAAGGCTGTTGCATGACCTGCGCCAAAGTCGGTTAGAGTCTGGGATCGGCGTAGCTAGGCGGTTCGCGAAGCGATGGGGCAGGCAGTAGGCGGACCTGGTCCTGCAATAAGCGGGCCTCAGATCTGCTATCGTGCAGTCTGCACTAGTAAGGGCGGATCGAACCACGAGAAAAAGCGGATGCGTGATACGCTGGAATGATTACGATGCCTCCATGGCAGTGGTCACGAGGACAGAAATGCGGGAAATCGAGAAGCGGGCGATAGCGGCCGGAGTCAGCGAGGCCGAGCTGATGGAACGGGCAGGGTGTGCCCTGGGAGTCGCACTCGGTCTTCAGTTTCCAGAGCGAGGACTGGCGGTGGCTTATATTGGCAAAGGGCACAACGCGGGGGATGCATTGATCGCTTTGCGCATTTTAAAGGAACATTTCGGCTGGCAGATCTGCGTGCGTGCGGCTTTCCCGATAGACCAGTGGGCGGAGCTGAGCCGCCGCCAGTGGTCCGCTCTGAGTCTGGAGGAAACGGTCGAGGAATGTCCCCTGAGTGGTTTCGCCGGGCCCCTGCTGTTGATCGATGGTTTGCTCGGAATCGGTGTACGAGGTTCGCTGCGGCAGCCTTTGGTCAGCTTGGCTGAGGAGATGAACCGCTTGCGCAACAGTCGCGGCGCAATCATAGCTGCTGTCGATCTTCCATCCGGTATCGATCCGGATGATGGGGAGACTTGTCCCAATGCGGTAATTGCGGATCGCACCTTCATGATCGGCATGCCGAAGCGCGGGCTGCTTTTGGGCCATGCGGCAAACGCAACGGGCTCGCTTGCTCTCGTAGAGGTTCCCGGACTCGCGGGCGGTGCGGGTGATATGGAACTGATCGCCCCGCAGACGATGGATTTTGGGAAAAAGCCGCGGGAGTTTGATCATCATAAGGGGAAGGCGGGTAGGGTTGGCATTATTGCGGGTTCACCGGCATTTTCCGGCGCGGCCCTCATTTCAATTCTCGGAGCACTGCGCGCGGGAGCGGGACTGGTGACCCTGCGGCCACACCCCGGGGCGGCTGACGCGATCCGCACCCGGCTGCCCGTCGAGGCGATGTTGAAGCCCTGCGCCGACCCCCGCGAGCTGCTGGACGAAAATTACGACGCCTTGGTGATCGGCCCCGGGCTTGGGGATCTTGATGGCAGGTATGGGGAGGGACTGCGGGAGCTGCTGGCTTCTGCCCGCATTCCGGTCGTCGTCGACGCCGATGGGTTGAATTTCCTGGGGGACGGCGGGGTCCCCCTCAACGACCGACACCTGCTGACTCCTCATCCGGGGGAGTTCAAGCGTTTGGCACCCTGGCTGGAGGGGAAAAGCAGGGAGGATGCGGCCCGGGAGTTCGTCACCGGAACGGGCTCCGTGCTGCTCCTCAAAGGTGCCCGCACCGTGGTCGCCAAGGATGGCCGTCCCCTGAGGATCAATTCCACCGGCACCCCGGCAATGTCGAACGGCGGCCAGGGCGACCTCCTCTCGGGTGTGCTCGGCGCTCTTCTCGGGGGTGGCATGGATCCCTTCGATGCGGCGGCTTACGGCGCCTGGTTGTGTGGCCATGCCGCCGAGCTTTACAGCCGAGAGCACGGCACGGTATGCACTGCCAGTGACACCGCCTCCCGATTGGGGAAAGCCGCTTTAGCTTGGCGAACACGAAGTCGATAAAGGGATTTACTTTCTCCTTATCTTTTCCGGTGCTGATGCGTATCAGTGGCTCCCATGACACCTCAATCGTTCCGAGACATCAAGTGACGCTGTCCACCAACACAGCGCCCGAACCTGCTGAAATCGCAGTGATCGGCGGAGGTGCCGCTGGGTTTTTCGCTGCGATCACTGCGGCGGAGGCTGATCCTGATGCGCGAGTCTCGATCTATGAACGTGGGACGAGTTTCCTTAGCAAGGTGAGGATTTCCGGTGGCGGCCGCTGCAATGTCACGCACAGCTGCTTTGATCCCGCTGAACTCGCGAAAAATTATCCGCGCGGATCACGGGAGCTCCGGGGGGCTTTTCACAGGTGGCAGCCTAGGGACATGATCGGCTGGTTCGAAGAGCGGGGGGTGAAGCTCAAGACCGAGGAGGATGGCCGGATGTTTCCCATTACGGATAGCTCTCAGACGATTATTGATTGTTTCATGAAAGCCGCGCGGGATGCGGGAGTGACCACCCACAGGGGCATCGGATTGAATGCTATATCGTGCGGAGCTAACGGAAATTTTACACTCGATCTGACAGACGAAACATCGGCTCGGGCGGATCGCGTCTGCATTACCTCAGGATCGCTGAAAGCCTCTACTCTCACGAGATCGCTTGAAGAACTCGGGCACACCATAGAGCCTCTTGCGCCCTCGCTGTTCGCTTTCAATGTGAGCGACGCGCGAACGGAAGGTCTTTCCGGTCTGTCGGTCCAGAACGCTAGCGTGCATGCGCTGCTGAAAAGCTCTGCGCAAACTGGCCCAATCCTTATCACCCACCGCGGCTTCAGCGGGCCAGCAATTCTCCGCCTTTCTGCATGGGAAGCGCGGAATTTGCAGGCGCGGGATTATCGCTTCGAGATCTCTATCAATTGGCTTGGAAACGTCACGGAAGGGCTGGTGCGGGAGCGCCTTGCACGGCTGCGCTCAACCTCCGGCAAAAGCTTGGTCAAAACCAAAGTTTTCGATGAAATCCCGCGCCGCCTTTGGGAGCGGTTGGTGGAGACTGTGGGAATCGCTTCGGAAACCAAGTGGTCCCAGCTTCCCAAGGATCTCGAAGCCGCTCTGGTGCGGGAGTTGGTAGACGCCCGCTTCCAAGTGCAGGGAAAGACGACCAACAAGGAGGAGTTCGTTACCTGTGGCGGGGTGCGCCTGAAGGAAATCGATTTCCGGACAATGGAAAGCCGCCTCGTTCCCGGACTTCACTTTGCTGGAGAGTGCCTCGACATCGACGGCATCACCGGTGGCTTCAATTTCCAAGCAGCGTGGACCGGGGGATTTATCGCCGGGACGGCGATGGGGCAGGGACCTCAGTCCCCTGAGGTCCATATCTGACGGTCTTATCCATCCAAGCGGCCGGGAGGGTGGATTGTCGCGCGAGATATGGACGCGAAGGGACTCGCGTCCCTGCCGTGGTCTAGCTTCTCGCGGTCTTCCTCGCCGCCGCGATCTCCGCGATCAGGCGGTGGAGGATCAAGCGATGGTCGAGGCCAGTGGTGACTAGCGCCTGATCGGCGCGTTGCGTCTGCTCGAGCACGTGCTGGAGGCCGTCCAGATCGAAGTTTTTCGCATTTTGAACGGCGAGGAAGATGGGGAAGACATTGACGCCGGTCCCGTCCTTTTTCTGTGGCAGCCAACCGCGGTCCGCCTCGGGTAGTCGGTTGAGGGCGCCGGCGAAGGCGGAGTAGCTGCCTGCGGGGGCTTTGAACTTTTCTAGGATCAGTTTCGCCATGTATAGATTGCGGACGACGTTGATGATCGATGCGCGCATGATGCCGATGGCGGATTCCTCGGCGTTGAGCTGCTCATCGATCAGCTGGATCGCGCGGGCGACGTTGCCGGTTTGAATGGCTTTTCCGGTTTCAAAAATAACGGCGGCGCGGCTAAGGGGGACGAGGCGGCGGACATCATCCTCCGTCACTTCCCGGCGCTCCAAGCCGAGGTAAAGGTCCAGCTTCTCCAGTTCGTTGGCGATCTGCTTGGACTGCTCGCCCGCCAGCATAATGAAGAGCTCTAGCGCCTCCGGCTCAAAGCTTAGGCCGAGCTCGCGGGCGCGGCCTTCTACGATCTGCGCGACTTGGTCCTGCCAGCCATCGCGGCTGACATCGATCTTGTCATAGCTGCGGACTGACGCGTTCTTCTCCAAAAACTTCCAAAAGCCGCGGCGTTTGTCGACCTTGTCGGCGGAGAGCAGGAATCGGATCCGTTGGGGAAGGCCTTTTTCCACGGCCGAGCGAAGCATTTCCACACCCGCCTCCGTGCGTTGGGCGCGGCCGGTGACATCATCGCCGAGGAAGTTCACATTGCGCAGCCACACGACCTTGTCGCCGCCAAACATTGGCATGGTCATCAAAGACTGAACCGCGCTGCCGCAAATCTGGTAGGCACCTTCGGCGTTATCGGCATTGCCATCGATCGTTTCGTGCGTGAATCCATCGTCATTCCCCCCGGTGAGCTGGTTGTAGAGCGCGAGCGCCTCCTCCCGCACCAGCCCGTCATCGCTGCCCACGATCACGTGGAAAGGGTTGTTCGCTTTTGCGGGAGTCTTGGATTTCGCGGCCACGGGGATGGTTTAGCCGTGAGGCGGAAATGTTAAACCCTAAACTTTTTTCCTCCGCTTTGCGGCTTTGACATTTTCTCGCCACCTCGGCATCTTCCCGCTCCGCCGGAAACCACGGAGGCACAAAGTCATGGGAAAAAGTCTGTTTCAGAAAGTTTGGGATTCACACCGCGTCGGCACTCTCGCTGACGGACGTACGCAGCTCTTTATCGGCACCCACCTGATCCACGAGGTCACTTCGCCGCAGGCTTTCGGCATGCTGCGCGATCTCGGCCTAACGGTCAAATTTCCGCAACGCACTTTTGCCACCATCGACCACATCGTCCCCACGGAGAATCAGGATCAGCCCGCCGATCCGCTCGCAGCGGAAATGATCGATGCCATCCGTAAGAACTGTGATGATTTCGGCGTCACGTATTTTGATCTCGCGTCCGGCAAGCAGGGCATCGTCCACGTGGTTGGCCCGGAGCAGGGGATCACCCAGCCGGGCACCACGATCGCCTGCGGCGACTCCCATACTGCCACCCACGGTGCTTTTGGAGCAATCGCATTCGGCATCGGCACCAGCCAGGTGCGGGACGTCCTCGCCACCCAGACGATTGCCCTTGAGGAAATGAAAGTTCGCCGCATTGAGGTGACCGGCGACCTACGCCCCGGCGTTTATGCCAAGGACGTCATCCTGCATATCATCCGCCTGCTCGGCGCAAACGGGGGCATCGGCTATGCCTACGAATACGCTGGCGACGTCTTCGACCGCATGTCGATGGAAGAGCGGATGACCGTCTGCAACATGTCCATCGAGGGAGGTGCCCGCTGTGGTTACGTCAATCCCGATGCGAAGACCGTCGCTTACCTACATGGCCGCCCGTACGTCGACATGAGCGACTTCGAGGCCACCGCCACCCGCTGGCTGTCCTTCGCCTCGGATCCCGATGCTGAATACGACGACATCGTCCGGATCAACGCCGCCGAGATCGAGCCGACCGTCACTTGGGGTATTTCTCCGGATCACGGCATCTCCATTTCCGAGTGCATTCCAGATCCGCTAACCGCCTCCTCTCCGGAGCAAAAGGCGAGCATCGAGGAAGCGCTCGCTTACATGAAGCTGCCCGCTGGCACTCCAATCGAAGGCGTCAAAATTGACGTCGCCTTCCTTGGCTCCTGCACCAACGGCCGGATCTCCGACTTCCGCGAGGTGGCAAAATACATCAAGGGCCACAAGGTCGCTTCCCATGTCAAAGCCATCGCCGTCCCAGGCTCTCAGATCGTGGCGATCCAGTGCGAGCAGGAGGGGCTCCCCGAGATCTTCCGCGAAGCGGGCTTCGAGTGGCGCGCTGCAGGTTGCTCCATGTGTCTCGCGATGAACCCAGACAAATTGATTGGCGACCAGCTCTGCGCCTCCTCCTCCAATCGTAACTTCAAAGGCCGCCAGGGCTCGCCGACCGGCCGCACCGTCCTGATGTCCCCGGTGATGGTCGCAGCAGCAGCGATTACCGGGACCATCGCCGACGCGCGGGTGCTGTTCGATCTCGAAGAATCTGCCGCCGTTGCTTAATCACCTCAAACTCTCCACGCTCACATGCCACTCGAACCCGTCAAAAAAGTCTCAGGCCGCGCCGTTTTCATTCCCGGTGCCGATATCGACACCGACCGCATCATCCCGGCGCGCTTCATGAAGTGTGTCACCTTCGATGGTCTCGGAGAGTTTGCGTTTTACGACGTCCGCTTCAACTCCGAGACGGGCGAAAAAACCAACCACCCACTTAACGATGAGCGTTTTGCAGAAGCTTCCATACTGATTGCCGGGGTCAATTTCGGCTGTGGTTCCTCACGCGAGCATGCGCCACAATCGCTGCGAAAATACGGCTTCAACGGAGTCATCGCGGAATCCTTCGCAGAAATTTTCTACGGCAACTCCACCACCCTAGCCATGCCATGTGTGATGGCTTCCGCAGCGGATATCATCTCGCTCAAAGAAGCGGTGGAAGCCGATCCGGCAACGGAGGTCATAATCGACCTCGAAGAGATGAAAGTGCGCACCTCGGGCGGGCTGGACATCCCGGTGAAAATGCCGGACTCCGCCCGCGAAGCCTTGGTTTCCGGTCGCTGGGATCCGATCCAAGAACTCCTCGACAATGACGCTGCGATCAACGAGCGCGCGAAGGTGCTTCACTACGTTTAGAGACGAAGGTTGCTTGGCCGTGCGGCTCGCCGCTGAAGATTCCGCACATGTCTCCCGCGCTCCCAGAACAGACTCCGCCGGGAATCGCCCTCTTCGATATGGATGGGACCCTAGTCGCCTGGGACTGTCAGCTGCTGTTCCGTCATCATGTTCTGCGCGCGGAGCCGGCGCGGCGCTTTGGGGTGCCTCTGTTTCTTGTCTTTCTGCCTTTTGCGCCGCTTCTGGGGACCGAGAATATGAAGCGGGTTTTTCATTGCTACCTTTGGAATATCTCGCCGGAGCGCCTAGCGAAATACTCGCGGGAATTTGCCCAAAAGATTCTTCCCTGGATTTATCCCGAGCTCAGAACGGCACTTCAGCGTCACCGCGAGGCGGGTGACCTGACGATACTTACCTCCGCCAGCCCAGAGTGCTATACGGCGGAGATTGGCCGACTTCTTGGCTTTGATATATCTTTGGGCACGGTTTTCGAGGATCAGTCGTTTTTCCCGGGGCTCGAGAACCACAAGGGGGAAAGCAAGGTGACCCGCCTCCGCAGACTACTGCCCCCCTACTATTTTCGCGGAGACAGCCTAGTGAACTCACACGGATACACGGACAGCCTCGCGGATCTGCCCATGCTTGAGATTTGCGACCGAGTCACCCTCGTCAATCCCAAGGCCGCGCTCACCACGCTCGCCGCTGGCAAGCAATGGCTGATCCTCCGCCCGTCGCGACCGTGGAAGTCGAAATTCGAGTGGATGTGCCGGGTCCTCGGACTTGTCCTCGCACTTGGGAAAAACCCCGCCAAGCTCTAGCTCATGCCCGGCCGCGCTTTTTCTCTCAGGCTCATCGCAATCGTCGCCTCCGGCTTGATGGTGGCGGTTCTGCTCCCGCCATACAATATCGCGATGCTGGCGTGGCTTTGTCTGGTGCCGATGTTGATCGCAGTCTGGAGCCTCAACGGCAGGCACCGTGGGAAAAAAGGTTTTCTGATCGGCTTCCTGGCCGGAGCGATTGCGTTTGGTATCCAGCTTACCTGGCTGGGCGTCGTGTCGTGGGTGGGGGCGGTGGTCCTGCCGCTATATTTGGCGATCTACTTCGGCCTGTTCGGAGCTTACGCAGCGACTCTGGGGAATCCGTGGAATCAAAAAGCGGGGGTGCTGGAGACGCCGCTGCGCTCGCTCTTCACCGCTTTGACACATGCAGCGGTATGGGGAGGCTTGGAATGGTTCAGGGGTTGGTTCCTCACCGGGTTCGGCTGGAACGGCCTTGGAGTCGCATTTCATCAAACGCTGGCCATCTCCCAGGCGGCGGATTTGCTGGGCGTCACTGGGCTCTCAATGATGCTGGTGTTCTTCCAGGCGGTGCTGGTGCAGGTGGGGCACCGGGTGATGAAAACCGGAGCGGATGGCATCCGGCGGCCGCGCTGGGATTTCGGAGTCACCGCACTCGGCGTCGGGCTCCTGCTTGCCTACGGATTGCTGCGGATCGCCAGCGAGAGCGGCAAGGAATCGTTGGTTCTCAAGAGTCTCTTGGTGCAGATCAATATTCCTCAGGACGCAGCGCACGTCCTGTGGACCGCTGAAGAGGTGCACATGGCTTACGAGGAGGAGACGATCGAGGGCCTGCGAGAGATTACCGACAACGATCAAAAGCGGTTGAAGGCGGCGATCAAGGAGAGTCCCGAAGGCGGGATTGAACTAAGCTCCCCCGATTGGGTAATCTGGCCGGAGACGGCACTGACCGGCAGGCTGATTCGAACGGAGGATGGCACGTGGGGCGCGTGGCGGCAGAATATGGAAACCATCAGCCGGATTAGGAAGGCCGGAGGGAGCTTCGATCTGATTTACGGGGTGGTGGAGATCGAGGGGGAGTCGCGCGAGAACGAGGTGTTCCAGAAAGAGGATCCCCACATTTACAACTCGATCGTCGTCCAGTCGGCGGACGATGATCTCCTAACTTTCCGCAAGCACCACCTGGTTATGTTCGGAGAGACCATTCCTTTCGTGGATACGATCCCGTTTCTAAGGGAGATTTACGAGCAGCAGGCGGGAGTCGAGTTTTCGGGCTCTTTCACCCCGGGTCCTTCTCTCGTTCCCTTGCCAGTGCAGGTGAGGGGAACCGAGGTGCAGATGATTCCGTCCGTTTGCTTCGAGGACACCGTGCCGCGGCTGACGCGGAAATTCGTGCGGCCGGCTCCGCAGGTGATCGTCAATTTGACTAACGACGGCTGGTTCAAAGAAACCGCCGCCGCCGCCCAACACTTCGCCAACGCCCGCTTCCGAACAATCGAGCTCCGCCGCCCCATGCTGCGCTGCGCCAACAGCGGGGTCAGCGCCGCAGTTGATACGATTGGAACTACTGTCCATCCCCAGACGGGGAAACAGCAGATCATCGAAGATGAAAACGGCAGCACCTTCGTGCGGGACAGCCTGCTTACGGAACTGGAAATTCCACTGCGGCCCAGCCGTTCGCTCTACGTGCTGATCGGTGACTGGGGGGTGATCGGGATCTCAATCATCGGCCTGGTCTCGGCGATCGCGTATCGAAGGCTGGGTATCGCCAGTACAGCTACCATGAAACCGCAGCCTGCTAGGCTCAAATAAAGCTAAATAAAGGGACTCAAGGCGAAGCCACTGAAGGTACGCCCAATACCGGGATAATTGTTAGAAAATCCGTAGACTTTTTCCCTTGCGAGAAAAGTTTCCTCTGCTCAAGTAGCCATGCGTTTTGTATTGTCTGTCGTGCAAATTGCCTTAGCGATTCTCGGCACCGCCTGCTTCTTGAACCAGCCAAACTTCACTCACTATTTATGATCCATCTCCAGGAACTCTCTTCGTTGTCCTTAGACTCACAAATACTCAGCTCCTCTTCGGCTTCTTTCACCAGCCGCCGCAATGTCCTTGGTAAGCTTGGTCTCGCCACCAGCGCACTTTGCGCTTCTTCAGTTTCCGCCAGCGCTTTCACTTTTGGTAAAAAGGAGGATCTTCCGATCGTCAAAGTGAAGTCGATCCCCAGTGATAGTAGGCCGCGTGCGGCCACCGGCCCGAGCCAAAACATCGGCGGTTTCCCAGAGGAGTGGGTCCGCCTTCAAGGAAGCAATCTCAAGCAATACGCCAATTATCTGAACTCTCTGAAGCTGAAAAACATCAGCGCACAAGACGTCATCGCAGCGCACGCCAAGAAGCGCGGCAACGTCTGGAATTCTCTCCCGCCGCGCGAGTGGTGGACCCGCATGGGCTACACCCTCCGGGTCGTGGACCGCATATCCTTGGCGATGAAGACTCCCGTAAAGGACGTCGTTTCCGCGTACCGCAGCCCCGCCTATAACGCACTTTGTGAGGGTGCTAAGAAACAATCTTGGCATCAGGCGAATCTGGCTCTCGACATCCAGTTCGACACTTCTCCTAGCAACGTCACCTATGCGGCCAGAACACTCCGTGACCGCGGTTTGTTCAAAGGCGGCGTCGGCAGCTACCCCTCGTTCACCCATGTGGACACCCGCGGGACGAACGCCAACTGGTAAAGGCTTCTGACTGCTACCCAAGCGAGGGCCGGAGCACGAATCGCGTTTCATTTTGCCAGTGCTCTGGTAGGTTCCGGGCGTGACCCTCGCTACCAAAATCACCGT
This sequence comes from Akkermansiaceae bacterium, assembly GCA_041748235.1. Classification (GTDB taxonomy): domain Bacteria; phylum Verrucomicrobiota; class Verrucomicrobiia; order Verrucomicrobiales; family Akkermansiaceae; genus Luteolibacter. The sequence continues at coordinate 33,964 of JBGTDO010000028.1, forward strand.
AATTCGGATCATTCTGGTGCCGGTGTTCGCCGTCCTGGCGATCAGCTATGGCCGTAGTGTATCCAGCGGGGCTCCCTTGGAACACCTTCGTTGGGCCGCAGTGGCTGTCTTTATCGTCGCAGCGGCAAGTGACGGAGTGGATGGCTGGATCGCCCGCCGCTTCGACCAGTGCTCAAAGCTAGGGGCTTTTCTCGATCCCATCGCGGACAAGGCCCTAGTTCTTACTGCGATCATCATTCTAAGCATCGTCGAATGGGGTTCTCCAGGCTGGCGGCTGCCGTTGTGGTTCACGGCTCTGGTGATCGTCCGCGATTCGGTGATCTTGGCTGGGATCCGTTTTCTCAATCACGAAAATCACGAAGTCTGGATCCGTCCACACTGGTCCGGGAAAGTCTGCACCTTCAGCCTCTTTTATGTGCTCGGCTGGATGATGCTTGGGCCGCTGCCGGTTCCCTTGGATTACACCTGCGCCGTCGCGGCGGTGTTCCTCGTCTGGTCTATGACGGTCTACATCCGCCAGGGGCTCGAGATCCTCAGGCAGCCGAGGCAATCGGGGCTGTGAAACAACGTGCGCCCCGAAGCCCGACGTAACTCTATTCTGGGAGATACTCTAGCTCGATCCAAGACTTCAGTCATTTACGGAATGCAGCAGGTTTGCGAGTTTTTTCTCGGGCGCTGGAGGTCCGGTGAGTAGGCATGGGGCCGAGCGATCCATCCTACGATAATAATGAAAATCCATTTATTAAAAGTGCTCTTTTTGGCGGTTGCCATGATGTCGTGTAGTCCGCAGGAGTCTGCCTCGTTTTCTTTGCGAAAGATGAAGGCGCAGAATTATTTTACAGACGCGGTTCAAGTCCGTCTTTGATGTGAGGCTGATGGAAATTTGGAGTTCCTGCGGGTGGAGATACTACCGGGGGATGGGTTTTTTGACGAACTAGTGGTCAGTAAATCACAAATTGCCAGGTCGTGCATTTCGCACTTGTACTTTTTCAGAAGCCTTCTAAACCGGGCGGATGTCTGACAAAATCTACCGCATAAAACTATCAGAAGACGAGCGGCGCGAACTCGAAGCCA
>JBGTDO010000029.1:0-73685 GCA_041748235.1 Akkermansiaceae bacterium
GCCAACTGGCTCAAAGCCCGCAGCGGCAAGCCGGAGGGAATGGCAGCCTGACTTCATAGGTGTCATAGATCTGAAAACTATGACTCTTTTGAAACGGGCGGAGCAACAACATGTGCAAGGCGCTGCAGACTACGCTTACGAACAAGAAAGGACGAACCCAATGATGCGGGAGATGATCGTTGACCGGTTTTTAGCTCCACGATCCGGGAATAAATGCTATTCCTGTTAGTTAAAGATGTCATTTGGGATCAAACCGGAGGCGGAGGAAGCGGCGGGTGGGGTCGCCGGTGGTGAGGGGATCGCGGGCGCGGAGGGTTTCGATGTCGCCGGTTTGGATAATTTCTAGGGTGAGGGGAGCCCATGTTGTGAAGTCGCCGGAGGATTCCGCTCCGTAGACTACGTCGGGCAGGGCTGCCGGGCGGGTGAAAGTGATTGAGAGGCCATCGGTGCCAATGGTGGAGGTCGGGTGCGTGCTGCGGACCTTCGGGTCTTGGCCAAGAGCGTATTCGGCCAAGTTTGAGAGGGTGTCGTGATCCGGATCGGCGTTGTCCTCGGCGAGTCCTGCGGCGATTTCTTCGGCGGTGAAATGGGTCTCGCGCCAGGACCGGAGGGCGTTGCCGGGGAGAATTTCCAAGGTGCCGGAGGTGGTGCCGGTGTAGTTCGGATCACTGATGGTGGCGGTCACGGCGTAGGTGCCTTTTTGGATTGGGAGGTCGGGTGAGCCATTGTAGCTGACGGCCACGGAGACGCCTCCGGGAGTGGTGGCGGTGGTGACGGATTTCGCGGTGCCGTCGTAGGTTTGTTCGAAGCCGGAGAGGATGATGGTGGCGGGGCTTTGCCCGATGACGTAGGTGCCGGAGGCGGAGCCCTGATAGTTCGGATCGATGATGTTTGCCTCGACCGCATAGCTGCCGGAGTCTCTGGGAACCGTGGCGGAGCCATTGTAGCTGATGGCGACGGCGAGGCCGGCGGGGCTGGTGGTTACGGAAACGGGCTGCGGAGAGCCGGTGTAGGTCCGGGTAAGTCCGCCGAAGAGGACGGAGGCGGGAGCCGGGGTTACCGTGACCCCGCCGGTGTTGGAGAAGGCCCCGCTGGTGGCGGTGACGGAGAAGGGACCGCCCACGGATCCGGCCAGAAAAACACCCTCGGCGCTGATCGTGCCACCACCACTGGCTGACCAGGAATAGGATGTCGGTTGCACGGCCATCGGGGCGCTGAACTGATCGAGCACGGTTGCGTCAAATGGCTGCGAAGAGCCAACGGTCAAGGTGACAGCCGCAGGATTGACGATGACGCCCGAGGGTTCTTGCACGACCCGGACGTTGACGGAGCTGGTGACGGTGAGGCCCTCCGCATCACGAATGGCGACGGTGACCAGGTAGTCCCCGGTGCCCTCGAAAGTTAGGGTGGTGTTCTTTGCGAGGTTGCTTCCGTTTGTGGAAAAGAAAGTGGGGGCATCGGGACCGCCGGTGACGGCCCAGGTGTAGGTGAGATGCTGCTCCCCTGCATCGTCGGCCGCGACGACGCTGAGGCCAGTGGATACGCCGCGGATGATCTGATGGACGGATGTGTCCGAGTTGACGGCCGTTTCCGGTGAAGAAGTGGAGGCGGCGGTAACGACGACCGGTGCCTGGTTGAGGAAGTCCCCGCCACCTAGGAGAGCGACGGTATCGATGTGCCAACCGTAGCTGGAGGTGTTGCTATCGGTGGCGAGGGACCAACGCATCCGCAGGTTGTTGCCAGCAAATTTGAGGGTGTCGGTGAGGTTTACGATCGTCTCCACGAAGCCATTGCTGCTGCCTGACCACGCGCGCTGCCCGGCGAACTCGTTGCGTGAGCTGAAGTTGCCGCTGCTGCTGACTGTTGAGTTGTAGCCGTTGCTAACAAAGGCGGCCCCGGATCCGGTGGATTCGACGTCAAACCAGGTTCCGCCGTTGATGGAGAACTCGAGCTTCCCTGCGTCACGGGAGGATTGAAGATCGCGGTGCTGCCAGAATTTCAGCTGAAGATTGTTTGCGAGGGCTGGAATGGCAATGGAAGGGGATGTGAGGTTGGTGCGGGTCTTGGTGGCGGGGGCCGGAGCGAACAGGGAGGTGTGGAGAGAGTGGCTCCGGGTAGTGACGATCGACCAGGAGCTGCTGCCGGTGGTGGCGAGGGTGGTCCAGCCTTCCACGGAGCCATCGAAATTTTCACTCCAGATCGAGCCGATCACCGTGAAGCCGGAGGTCAGGGTGGAAGTCTGGCCATCGGGATTTTTTGCGACGACGTTCCATTCGCCAACTGAGGCGCTGCCGAGATCTAGGGTGAAGCGGAGGGTCTCGCCGCTCAGCTGGATGTCGGTGCCGATGATGTCGCTCTGGCCGCTGCGGGTGAGTCGGACGGAGGTGTTAGCAGCCAGGCCGGTGCCGGTGAGTTCGGCGGTGACGATCCCATTGGCTCCGCTGGAAGGGGAAACGGCGGTCACGGAGAGAGGTGCGGGTGGGGCTGCCTCAACCGAGGAGCCGGAGAGCAAGAGTGAGTAATTCTGGCTGCTGTTCACCAGGGTGCCGGAGTAGGTGACGATGGCGCGGTAGGTGCCGGTGACGGGCGGGGTGGCGACGCGCACCTGCTCGAGGTTGTCCGTGTTGTTCACGCCGGTGATTGCCGGGAGGTCCATTGAGGCTTGCGTCCAAGTGCCGACAAATGGCATCACGAAAGGATAATACTCCGAGCCATCGGGAGCGATGATCTTGAGATGGAGGTTGTTGACGAGGCGCGGAGTGCGGTTGTCGGTTCCGCTAAGGGCGCCGCCTGCCGGATCGGTCCAGCTGAGGGTGGCGGTAATGGGCGAGGCTCCGTCCCAGACGAAGGAGTGGGTTTGGCTCGTGCTGGAGGTGTTGACGTTGCTTTCCGTGAGGCGCTGTTTCGCAGGGAAGCTGAAGTGGTCTTGAATAAGATCCGCGCCGGCTTTGACGTTCATGAGGCCCCAGCCGTATTTGTAATCCGGCCCTACGTTCCCGCGGTCTTCTGCGGTGTGGATCAGCAGGCCTTTGAGGGTGGCGGCACGCATTGCCTTGCCTGGAAAAAGGGTGCCGAACTGCTGGATCAGGAGCGCCGCCGAGCCTGCGGCGTTCGGGGAGGACATGCTGGTGCCGCTCATGTTGCCATAGGCAGTGTTGCTGCCGCCGTAGGTGGAGTAGATGCCATCGCCGTTGGCCGTAATATCCGGCTTGATACGGCCGTCATCGGTCGGGCCCCAGGAGGTGAAGCTGCTGACGACGGCTTTTGTGGTGTCACGTACCCCGCTGGTGACGGCGTCGGTGGTCGAGCCAATGGTGATCACGTTTTTAGCCAATGCATCGAAGCCGATGGTGTCGAAGCCGCCGCGATACCTGCCGTCGCCGGCTGGATGGAGGGTGGGGTCATAGGCGACAACCGAGCCGCCGGGGAACAGGGATACGGTCTGGCCGGATGAGGGATTATCGATCCGCTCGTTGCCGGCGCTGCGGAACATCAGGTAATAGGGTGCGTTGTAGGCGAGGGAATCGCTGTCCCTGGCGTAGGTGTTGTAGCGGCCGAACTCATCCTCCGACGAGGTGGAGCCTGTGCCGGAGCCGTACCATTCCCAGACGCGGGTGCTGTTGTTGACGTAGTTCCAGCCACTGACGTAGCCGTAGCTATGGTTTGAAAGATAGATGCGTCCGGGATCGCCGGGAGCCGTGGCACCTCTGGACGTCATTTCGGAGAGATCCTGATTCCAATCGTAGGAATGGACGATTGCGGAACTGGCCATTCCGCGGGAGGAGGCGACCACGCCCGAAGCGACCATGGTGCCACCGACGTGGGTGGCGTGATCGATGGCGGGAGAGCCGTCCATGACGACCATGCGGCTGCCGAATTCTTGGTGGGTGGAGCGGCCGGAGCCACCGTCCCACATGCCGATCGTGACTCCGCTGCCGGAAAGGACGTGCGGAGAAGTGCGCAGAAGGTCGGCGCCGGTGGAGATAGCCGCATTCGTGTTGTCGGTGGTGCGGTAGAGTGGTCGCTCGCCGCGAAACTCAACGATCTCCTGCACCCGTCCGTTCGGGAGCACTCTACGGATCGGCAGGCCGCGCTGCGCGGCGCGCTCTCGGGCGACCTCTCGCCGGGTGTTCTGGATTGCGGCAATGCGGCGGACGGCGAGGGCGCGATCTGCTGGTCGTGAAAGCCGGATCGCCGGGTCTGCGAGCACGTCGGCAGGAGTTTGTTGAGAGTGTGCGGGGACGCCGCAGATCAGCAGCGACAGGGCCGCCCGAACGAATGGGTGCTTGTGCATTTTTGGGTTTGGGTGAAATGCTCGAAACGCCCTGGGGAGAGTGATTTAGATTAACCTATGTGAAATATTTTGCAAGAGATGTTTTACATTGTAACGGCTCCGTGAGCTGGTCGGATGGGGTGGTTTTTGACTTTGAAAGGAAGCCGGGCACGTGAGCCATGCGACGACTTTGGACTTTACTGGCGTGAGTGGGTCCGGCCGCCGTTGGGGCGGGCGAGACAGCACGAATCGCCTTGGGCGATTCAACAGAACGATATGACACACGTTTCCAAATCGCATCCGGAAACAGCGAAGGCGGAATCGGATCTGATATAAGAGCGCCAGGAGGCTCGGAAATTGTTCAACGAAAAGCGGATGAGCTGAGAACGCTCGTGCTGGGCATGGCGGATGCAATCCGCCGCCACGGTCAGATCAGCTCGGCGGCGATCGGGTCGACGAGAGGGCGGCCGAGCTGGGTGAGGTGGAGGTGGCTGGCGGTGAGAGTGAGGAGCTGCTCTGCAGCCAAAGTCTTGGCTTTGGAGAGGCCTTCCGAATCGAGGAGGTGGAGCGGGATGCCTCGGGTGGTGCGGAGGCCGAGGGCGATTAGCTCGATGCGGCGGGAGGAGGGGGAGAGGGTTTCGCTTTCATCGATGGCGTGGCCGATGGCGGAGACGCGGCGGGTGTAAGCGGTGGTGTCTGAGACGTTTTTGTGGCGGACGCCGGCGATGGTGGAGACGGCGGAGGGGCCGAGGCCGAGGTAGTCGGTGCCCTGCCAGTAACCTTGGTTGTGGCGGGAGTGGTGGTGGGCTTGAGCGTAGTTGGAGGTCTCGTAGTGGTCGAATCCCGCAGCGGTAAGGAGGGATTCGGCGAGGTGGTAATGGTCCGCATCGTGATCTTCGTTTTCCTGATAGGTACCGTTCTGGAGAGAATCGAAAAAGGCGGTGTCCTCCTCGTAGGTGAGGTTGTAGGCGGAGATGTGGTTGGGCTGGAGCGAAATGGTGTGGCGGAGGGTGCTTTCCCAATCGGCGAGGGATTGGCCGGGGATGGAGAACATCAGGTCGATGTTCACCGAGGGCATCCGGGCGGCTCGAAGGGTTTCCACGGCTTCCGAGGCTTGTGCGGGGGAGTGCTCACGGCCAAGGATTTGCAAGACGTGGGGGGTAAATGACTGAATGCCCAAAGAAACGCGGGTGACACCGAGGGAACGGAACAGGCGCGCCTTTTTCAGGTCGAAGGTCGCGGGGTTCGCTTCGAGTGTGACTTCATCAAGGCCGGAGAAGTCGATGATGCCGTGGAGGTGCTGGAAGAGCGAGGTGAGGTGGGTCGCGGAGAGGAAGGAGGGGGTGCCGCCGCCGAGGTAGAGCGTCGTGGGTTTTTCCAGCGGAGCCAGACGGTGGCTCGCCTCCTTGTTCAGGGCCTGGACAAAATCGCCGATCGAGGTGCTGCCTGGCGTGTGTTTGTAAAATGAGCAATAGGGGCAGACGCGGTGGCAGTAGGGGATGTGCAGGTAGAGGAGCACTGTCGGAAAAGATCAGGGAGCCGGGAATTTCACCCGGGAGATGTACGCGCGGGTGGCGGCGAGGGTCTGGCTGGCGAGATCGGCTTCGGGTTTGGCGAAGGGAGGGACGAACCATGGAAAGGAGCCGAGGAGATCGGTGATGACGGCGATTTCTCCGTCGCAGGTGCCGTCTCCGCAGCCGATGCCGATGGTGGGGACGGAGATGGCGCGGGTTATCGTTTGTGCGGCGGAGGGGATAACGGATTCGAGGACGATGGCGAAGACGCCGGCTTCGATCAGGGCCTTGGCACCTTCAAGAATTCCCTGGGTCTGCTCCGGGGTTTTGCCTTTTTTGCGGTAGCCGCCCTCTTCGAGGACGCGCTGGGGCAGCATGCCGAGATGGCCGCAGACGGGGATTCCGGCGGAGGTGATGGCGCGGACTTTTTCCGCTTGGCGGATGCCTCCCTCAAGCTTCACGGCATTGGCTCCTGCCGCGACTAGGACTTTCGCCGTATCGAGAGCCTGCGCGGGGGTGTTGTAGGTGTGGATCGGGAGATCGGCGATAAGGAGCGCCTTTGGTTTGGCGCGGGCAACTGCTTCAAGGTGATGAAGGATGTGGGCGAGGGTCACGTGGGTGGTGTCCGGGTGGCCTAGGACGACCATACCGAGGGAATCGCCAACGAGGAGGATGTCGGTCCCGGCTTCATCAAGCAGGCGGGCCGTGGGGTAATCGTAGCAGGTGAGGGCCGCGATGTGTTCGGCTCCCTTTTTTGCTGCGAGTGCGGCGGCTTTTTGCTGAGAGGTCACTTTCGAGTGGGTATCGTGGAAATGAAAAAAGCCTCCGGGAGCATTGCTCTGACGGAGGCTGTTTTACCATAAAAAATGGCGACCCGTAAGGGAGTCGAACCCTTCTTGCCAGGATGAAAACCTGGAGTCCTAACCGATAGACGAACGGGTCGTTTGTCGCGGCGCGGGCGGTAAGAAAGCGGACGTTGGGATTTGTTGCAAGGTTTTTCTGTGACGAAAATGAGAAAAAACTTCCTGCGACCGCTCAGCGGCCCGGCTATTCTATTTTCTTAAGTTGCTGGGCGAGATATTCGCCGCATGGGAGGCTCTTGCCGCTGCCAAGGCGGATGATATACGGCTTGCCAGTGGTGGACGAGCCGGTGCCGGCGACTGTGATGAAATCCTCCGCCGAGTTGACGCTTCTGGTGTTCGCGCGCCATTTGCGACGGAGGAACTCTGCGGCGGTCGCTGCGTCGTGTTCTTTGCCGTTGCGGATGAAGGTCGCATCCTCGAGCCCACGCACGTGGTCGATCAGCTTCTGGATTTTCGCTTTTTCCTTTGTCGGTGCCTCGGCCATTGCCGGGGCCACCGAGAGGAGGCCGAAAAGACAGAGCAAAAAGAGGAGCAGACGTTCGTTCATAAGTGACACTACATGGTATTCGTCGAAAAAAACCGAAAAGGACAGCTTCGGAATCATTTGGTTTTTAACTGGACGGGACGAGCGGGCGGTTTTCCCTTTGTTTGGTGCGCGCCTGGTTATCCCTCTTCATCTTCCCCGGCTTTTTGCTGACCCTTTCCTGCGGAACAGCATTTGAGAATGCGCGTTCTTCGACGGAGCAAAAGTCGGGCGCGGGGACCGGGACCGTGAATCTCGCGATGAGTCTGGTCCGGGGCACGGCGCTGAGTGCGATCCGACAGCCGCTGAACACCGCCGCTGTCGGCGCTGCGGTGATCTGGCAGCGGCCCCGCGAGCTGATCACTGGGAATCTGCCATTCCGGCCGAAACTCATGAGGGACCTCGGCATGACGCCGGGCACCCCCGGGTTCGAAGCCGAACTGGATGCAGCGGGTATGCCAGCGGCAGAGATGGGAAAAATCACCTGGCTGGTGGATGGGAAAAGCTTCTTCCCGGAGTTCGAGCGGCAGATCGCCGGTGCTCGCCAGTCCATTGACGTGCAGGTGTATATTTTCGACAACGACGACATCGGCGTGCGCTTAGCGGACAAGCTGAAGGCCCGGTCACGAGAAATTCCAGTGCGGGTGTTGTTCGACGACCTAGGAAGCGCGCTTGCTTGGAAATCAGCTCCAAAGATCCCTGCGCCAGCGGGCTTCACCCCACCAGATACGATGGGACCGTACCTGCGGGAGAGTTCGCAGATGGGGGTGAGGCGGATGCCGAATCCGTTTTTGGTAGCCGATCACACGAAGCTTCATGTCTTCGACAGCCGCGTGGCTCTGCTCGGCTGTATGAACATCGGCCGCGAGTATTTCAGCGAGTGGCACGACCTGATGTTCCGGGTTGAGGGGCCGGTGGTGGCCACGCTGCAGGAGGATTTCAACCGGACATGGCGCAAGACCCATCCCGCTGGCATTTTTAGCTTCGCGCGGAGGGAGCCACGCCCGGTGCCGCCGCCGAGTGTAGCTGGGCAAGCTGCGGTTCGAGTCCTGCGCACCGATGTCGGCGCGGCCCGCCTGGAGATCCGCAAGGCGATGCTTCTGGCGATCGGTGCCGCACAAAAAAGGATCTGGTTTCAGAATCCGTACGTCTCCAACGACGATATCACCGAGGCGCTCGAAGCCGCTGCCAAGCGTGGTGTGGACGTGCGGATGATCATTCCCGAGAAGAGCGATTCCACTGTGATGGATATTGCCAACAAAGCTTTTGGCGAAAAGTTGATCAAAGCGGGCGGGCACGTTTTCGGCTATCCGCGGATGACGCACATGAAGGTGATGATCTGCGATGAATGGGCCACCGTCGGCTCGGCGAATCTCGACACCCTGAGCATGCGGATCAATCGCGAGCTCAATCTATCCTTCAACGATCCGAAGCACGTGAAAGCACTGGTGGAAAAAGTTTTCACTCCGGACTTTCGCGTGTCAACGCGCCGGACGCTGGCTGATCCGGTTTCCCCATCCGCGCCGTTGGTTGATGTCGTGGCGGACCAGCTCTAGGGAAGCGCCGATTCACGGTATAAGTTCCTCCATGGACGCGAGGAACTTCTTGCGCCGTGTGACCTTGCGTTCCCCCGAAAATCTCGAAACCCTTGAGCCACTGGAGCAATGTGACGACGTCGAGGAATACATCAAGATTAAGCCTAGAATCTGTCGAGACTCACATGGGTCTTTTCTTCATGGGCAGTAGGTCACAGTGTCAGGGATGAGACGATTGCTGGTGATGGGAGCGGGTTTTGTGGGAGAGGAAGTGATCAGGGTTTTTCGGAAGGAGGGTTGGGATGTAATCGGTGTGTCCTTGAGTGGTGGCGAGGGGCTGCTTGCTTGCGATGTGAGTGATTGGCAGGCGGTGGAGAAGCTGCCGGAAGTGGAGGCGGTGGTGCATTGCGCGGCGTCCGGCCGGGGCGGCGAGGATGCTTATCGGCGGGTTTATCTGGAGGGGTGTGAGAATCTGGTGAGGCGTTTTCCTCATGGAAGGCTGGTTTTTACCTCAAGTAGCTCGGTTTACGCGCAGGTGGACGGGGAGGAGGTGGACGAGGAATCGGAGGCAAAGCCGGATCGTGAAACAGGAAAAATTTTGCTGGAGGCGGAGAGGGTGGTGCGGGAGGCGGGCGGAGTGGTGGCGCGCCTGGCGGGAATCTATGGGCCGGGGAGAAGTGTGATTTTGAGAAAATTCTTAAGCGGCGAGGCGGTGATCGAGGAGGACGGGCGGCGTTTTCTGAATCAGATTCATCGCGATGATGCGGCAGGGGCGATCTTTCACCTGACAAGCCTAGAGCCTTTCCCTGCGGGGGAGGTTTTCAATGTTTGCGACTCCGTGACGATGAGGCAGGTGGAGGTTTACCGGGGGCTGGCGGAGGTGTTCGGGCGGGAGTTGCCGCCGCGCGGGCAGAAGGATTTGAACCGGAAGCGGGGTTGGACGCACAAGGATGTGAGCAACGCGAAGCTGAGGGGGACGGGGTGGGAACCGCGTTATCCGGGGTTTCTAGATGCGGTGGGGGAGTTGTGAGCCACGGATGCAGCTACAGGGTGCCGGACCAGGTCCAGAGATTGGGGTCAAACTGCTGGCGGGTGTGGTCGACGAGTTCCTGAGGAACGGCCTTCGGGTGGAGGATGGCGAAAAGGGTGGAGCCGGATCCGGACATGAGGACGGATCTAGTTTCCCGACGGCGAAGAAGCCAGTGCTTTAGCTCTGGAAGGTAGCGGTGCTTGGCGAAGACGGGTTTTTCTAGATCATTCACCAGTTCGAGGCTGGCGTATTTGTGGGCATCGTAGCGGATGCCGGGGAGCGGCTTGGCTTCGAGGCAGTCTCGGTAGGCATCTGGAGTTGGCACCGAGAATTGCGGTTTGAAGAGCGCGATGGGCAGGTGCTGTGGATTCGGGGCGGCGGTGACGATTTCGCCGCGGCCGGTGCAGCGGGCGGCACCGGCATAGAGGAAAAACGGGACGTCGGAGCCGAGGGAGGCTGCGAGCGGGTGGAGCTCCCGTGCGGAAAACGGGGATTCCAGCTGGCTGTTGAGGGCGAGGAGGGTGGTGGCGGCGTTGCTAGAACCGCCGCCGAGGCCGGCCCCATGGGGGATCCTTTTGGCGAGGTGGATGTGGTAATGCAGCGGTTGTCCGGATCTGGCGGAGAGGAGTTCAACGGCTTTGACGACGAGATTCGAGGAGTCGGTGGGGAGGGAGGGGTCGTCGCAGGTGAAGGAGAATCTCTCGGCGGGGACGATGGTGATCTCGTCTGCGAGGCCGGGGAGCTTGACCATGAGCGTGTCAATTTCATGGAAGCCGTCTGGGCGCTTGTTGAGCACGCGGAGGGAGAGGTTGAGCTTGGCAGGGGAGAGCATGGGTGCCGGGTGAGAAGTGATCAGTGAGGAGCGGAAGACGAGGACTGGATGGAGAGGAGGGCTAGCATACGGCCGGTTTGGCCTTTTTCCACGCGGTAGGAGTAGTGGGTGTTGAGGTCGGAGGCGGTGTTGTCGCCGGAATCGTGGTAGTTGCTGATGCCGAGGGCGGCGGCTTGCTGGCGGATGGTGGCGGCGAAATCGACATCGTAATCAGGTGGGCGGATGCAGGGGGAGAGGACGCAGATGAGATCGCCGGGCTTGGTGCCGTAGCTGCGGGTCATTTCCGCGACGGCCTTGCCGAGGATGTTGAGCTCGGTTCCCTTTTTTCCAGAGTGCAGGAGGGCGATGGAGCGGGTAACTGGATCAGCAAGGTAGATCGCGGCGCAATCGGCGACGTAGATGGCGAGCAATTGGTCGGGAATGTTGGTCATTACGCCGTCGACGCAGGGGTGGGTCTGAAGCGCCTTTGGGGAAACTTCGGAAATGACGGCGATGCCGGATCCGTGGATCTGCTCGGCGTGATGGCGGGCTTTTATGGCCGGAAAAGATCCGGAAATGATACGGTCGTGGTGGGGGGCGAGATTCCGCAGGGCGAAATCGCGGTCGCCGAGGACATCGACGTCGGGGAGGCGGGGAATCCACGAGGAGCGGAAGCCCGGCTGCGAAATTATGGGATGTAGAAACCAGAACGCCTCCGTCACGGGTTAAACCGTAGCGGAGGCGCTTGGGATTCGCCAAGCTGGATTATTCAGGGGGGAGACAGAAGATTATGCGATCGCACGGTTTTTAAGCGCACGATGGGTGTGTTCAACTGTTTCGGCCTCTTCTTCATCCATGCCTGCCAGGATGCCGACGAGGTCCGTCGCAATCTCGTTACGCATCTTGGAGACAAGGTCGACTCCTTTTGAGGTGATGCGCACCATGATTTTGCGGCGGTCCTCGGCTGCATGAACGCGCTCAACATAGGACAATTTTTCCAACCGATCCACAAGGCCGGTAGCGGCTGCTGTGGAATGGCCCATTTTTTTAGCGATGTCAGACATGGTCAGAAACTCTTCGCTAGAAAGATAGGTTAGGAGGAAGAACTGGGGGAACGAGATGTTTCCCTTATTGAGTTCGGTTGACAGGTTAAGAATGCAGCTTCTCTGCGTAAACAGGACGAAGTCTGCAAGACGATCGGCATCGGCTTTCACCGAGGTGCCGGAGGCACTTGGTTGTGTTGGTTTCATTTTGGCTGGTTGTAGTGTTCATGTTTTGGGACATGTAAGGGGGCACAGCCATTGCGTAGGAGAAGATACCTAGTTTCCTAGATAGTATTCAACAGCAAAGTTGAATTTTTTCCAAATGACTGTGAGAACGCTCGGGACTTTTTGAAAATACGGGTTTGCGGTAGATCTGGGAAGCAAGAAATTTGAGAAAAGTTAAACAATTGGAAATCAATAGGATAAAGCGTGCTGTGGCCGCCTTCACCCCTGCAACAGGGATAGTTTCGGGTGCTGCCGGGGAGGGGCTTTTCAGGGTCGAAGTCGAAAGCCGCCGGGGTCGCCAAGCCGTCGGCGGGCGGTATCGAGATAGTCGGCGTCTAGCTCAATGCCGGTAAAGGAGGCGATCTTCAAGGATTCCGCAGCGACTGCGGAGGATCCTATCCCAAGAAATGGGTCGAGCAGGCGGGTGCTTCCGGATTTGCCGTGGATTCGGATGCATTGTTCGACGAGTGCGACGGGGAATGTGGCGGGATGCGGCCGGTCCTTCTCGCGGGAGGCTATTGTCTCGTACGGGATAAACCAGGTGTTGCCACGGCAGCGGAGGTCTTGTCCGCCAGTGTGGCCCCAGCGAGCGATGTTCGACTTGTCAGCGTAGGGAACTCCCGCAGCGCGGCGGTCGAGCGGGGTGTTTCCATGTTTGGTAAGGTGGAAAACGTATTCGTGGCAGTCGTTGACGTAGCGCTTGGAGTTGATGGGTTTGAAGTGGCCGGAGGAAATATGTTGCTCGTTGGCGGTGGTAATCGTGATGGATTTGATCCAGTGAAAGGTATTCTGTAGGGTGAATAGGCGCTCCGGTCCCTCGGTGAGAGAGAGGATGAGCTGGTGGGGGAGGAGAGGATTTGACGGGGAGCCGGCGATATTGAGGAAAAACGATGCGTCATCGGCCATGGCTCGCTTGATCTCTGCGGCCCATTGGCGGCACCAGTCGAGGAACTCATCGCGGGGTGCTGTGTCTTTGAAGGAACTGTAAGCGATACCGAGATTGTAGGGCGGCGAGGTGACGACGAGGTCGAACGATTTCTCCTCCAGGGTTGGAAGAATCTTGAGGCAGTCGCCGTGGATGAGTCGGGAATTCATGGCTGCTTTCTAGTTAGGTAAGCGGAGATGCTCGATTGCTTGCTCCAGATCTTCAGGGGTGACGGAGTCGATGACCTGAGCGCGGCCGATGGCGGAGAGGGTGACAAAGCGGATTTTTCCGGAGGTGAATTTCTTATCTCGGTTGAGCTTTTCCATCACTGTGGCGGTGGGGATGGAGTCTGGCAGGGTGAGCGGGAGGCGGAAATGCTGCAGGAGCTGGATGATCTTGGTCGAGTCGGCGGGAGCGAGGCCTGAGTGTTTTTCGGAAATGAAGAGGGCGGCGCGGATGCCGAGGGCTATTGCCTCGCCGTGTAAGATCTGGCCATAGGGGAGCGAGGCCTCAATGCCATGGCCGATGGTGTGGCCGAAGTTGAGGAGTGCGCGGATGTCTTTGGTCTCGTATTCGTCCTCCTCGACGACGCGGGCTTTGATCGCGATGTTGCGGGCGAGGAGTTCGGCCGGCACATCGCGTTTGTCTGGATCAATGGCGAGGAGTTCGGGGAGCATCTCCGCGTCGCGGATCGCGGCGTGTTTGATTGCCTCGGCGAAACCCTCGTGGAACTCGCGGGCAGGGAGGGTGGAGAGCGTGCGGGGATCGACGAGGACGAGCTTCGGCTGGTGGAAGGCACCGAGGAGGTTTTTTCCTTCGGCGACGTTGACCCCGGTTTTGCCGCCGACGGATGAATCGACCTGCGAGACGATGGTGGTTGGGATTTGCACGAAGGGGATGCCGCGGTAGAAAACGGATGCGACGAAGCCTGCGAGGTCGCCGACAACTCCTCCTCCGAGGGCGATGATCAAAGAGCGGCGGTCGTGGCCGGCGCGGATCATTTCCCGGCAGATCTCCTCCACGTGGCTGAGAGATTTAGAGGATTCGCCGGAGGGGATGGTGTGGAGGCTCGGGCGGTTTCCTCCGAAGCTCTCAATCAATGCCTCGGCGTGGTGGGAAGCCACAGTCGCGTCCGAGATGATTGCCGGGCGGAAGCGGGAAAGCTGATGCTGGGCGAGGAGAGCGGCGGCTCGTGCGAGGAGGTCGTTCTCCACCAGCACTGGGTAGGAGCGGTCGGCGAGGTCGACTTGAACGGTGGACATGCGCAGCTTTTAGACTGCGGAGCCGGAACTGGGAACTCCAAGTTTCAGCGGAATCTATGAGCGGGGCTGGAGAAGCCGGGGCGCGATGGAGATGGTGATTTCCGGTGGTGTGTCGTTGCCGATCGGCAGGTCCAGGGGCCAGGTCGCTGGAATGGCCTTGCATGGGATTGCGAGACTCGGCAAAGAGAATTTTCCATAAAGTGATTGCGTTGTGGGTGGGTTGGAGGCAGCTTTCCCAAGAAACCTGACAAAACAAGGTAATATACTAAGGATTATGCTTCCCGAGAGTTCACCGTTTTCAACCGTCCAGCGCCAGGCCCTGGATTCATTGCTTGCTGGATTCGACGCTCTTCAGCGCGGATGGCTCAGCGGATACCTTGCGGCTGGTTCCGCCGCGCCTGCCGCAGTCGCGGCACCTGCAGCTGCTGGAAAGCTGACGGTGCTGTACGGCACGGAAAGCGGAAACTCAGAGGCGCTGGCAGACCGGGCGATGAAGGACGCCAAGAAGAAAGGGTTCAAAGCGGTCATGAAGAACATGTCCGAAATTTCGCCTGCGGATCTCGCGAAGGAGGAGAACCTGCTGGTGATTGTTTCGACGTGGGGCGACGGAGAAGCACCTGAAACGGCGGTCGGCTTCCACTCCAAATTTATGTCAGAGGATGTGAAACTGGACGGAGTGAAGTTCTCCGTCTGCGGCCTCGGCGATACCTCCTACGAGAAATTTTGCGAGATCGGCAAGCAGGTCGACGCACGGCTCGAGCAGCTCGGCGCGAAACGTGTTGCGCCACGGGCAGATTGCGATGTGGATTATGAAGATTCTTTCGGCGAGTGGTTCGGAAACGCTCTATGCGCCCTGGCACCTACTGCGTCCGCCGTGGTTCCAGCCGCGCCTGCCGCCGCAGGGTTTGCGCAGGTCGTGGAGTATGGGAAGAAGAATCCCTTCCTGTCAGAAGTTTATGACAACGTGATCCTTAATGGGGAAGGTTCTAAAAAGGAAACGATTCACGTGGAGCTTTCGCTCGCTGGTAGCGGGCTGCACTACGAGCCAGGCGACGCGCTTGCGGTGCAACCACTGAATTGCCCAGCGATGATCAAGGACGTGCTGAACGCTGCCAAGCTGACCGGGACCGAGGAAATTGAGATCAAAGGGGGCGGCCGGAAACTTCTTGCCGATGCCCTTCGCGAGGATTTCGACATCACCGCGCTTTCAAAGGCGGTCCTGAAGAAGCTGGCTGAAACAACCGGCTCCGAGACTCTTTCCGAACTGCTGGTGGACGAGGCAAAGGAGCAGCTGAGAGACTATATCACAGGTCGGGAAATCGTGGACGCATTGATAGATTTTGCTCCCAACGGTCTTTCTCCAGAAGCTCTGGCAGGCATTTTCCGGAAGCTGCCGATCCGCCTGTATTCAATCGCCTCGAGTCCCTTGGCGCATCCGAACGAGGTGCATCTGACGGTGGCGGCGGTGAGATACGATACTCATGGTAGAGAACGCAAAGGCGTCTGCTCCACCTTCCTTGCCGATGTGGCCAAGACCGGGGAAAGCGTGCCGGTGTTCGTGCAGCCTAACAAAAATTTTCGTCTCCCTGCTGATGGTGACATTCCGGTGATCATGGTGGGTCCTGGGACCGGCGTCGCACCTTTTCGCTCTTTCGTGGAGCATCGGGCGGCGATTGGTGCCACTGGGAAGAACTGGCTCCTTTTCGGCGACCAGCACTACACCTACGACTTCCTTTATCAGCTGGAGTGGCAGGAGTATCTCAAGAACGGCACCCTTAGCAGACTTGACGTGGCGTTCTCGCGCGATCAGCCGGAGAAGGTTTACGTGCAGGATAAAATGCTGGAGCACGGCGAGGAACTCTACCGCTGGCTCGAAGAAGGCGCGCACTTCTATGTCTGCGGCGATGCCAGTCGGATGGCGGCGGATGTGCACGAAGCCCTAATCTCGGTGGTGAAAAATTTCGGGGCGAAAAGCCGCGAGCAAGCCGAGGAATATGTGGAAGCTTTGAAGAAGGCTAAGCGTTACCAACGCGACGTGTATTGATTTAAAAGCAAGAGAGCGAAGAGAACAATTTTAAGACAGGAGACTTTTATATGGCTGAAAAAAAACTAGCGGCAAACGAGGGGATCAAGATCCGCTCCAATTATTTGCGCGGCACGATCGCGGAGGGACTGGAGAATTTGTCCACCGGCTCGATGAGCGAGGACGATCAGCAGTTGCTCAAATTCCACGGCACCTATCAGCAGGATGATCGCGATCTTCGGCCGAACCGCCGTAAGCACAAGCTTGAGAAAGCCTATTCTTTCATGATCCGCATCCGCGTGCCGGGTGGTGTGGCGACTCCTCATCAGTGGCTGGAGACGGATCGGTTAGCGACGCAGTTCGCCAACGGAACGATCAAGCTGACCACGCGGCAGGCGTTTCAGTTCCACGGCATCATCAAATCGAACCTCAAGCGCACGATTGCAGAAATCAATCAGGCTGCCATGGATACCATCGCAGCCTGCGGCGACGTGAACCGCAACGTGATGTGCAACCCCAATCCGTACCTCTCATCGGTGCATGAGGAGGTGCTGAAGGTGTCCCAGCAGATTTCCGACCATCTGACACCTGCCACGCGGGCTTATCACGAGATCTGGCTCGATGGTGAAAAGATCGAGTCAAGCGAGGAAGAGGTCGAGCCGATCTACGGCAAAACCTATCTGCCGCGGAAGTTCAAGATCACGGTGGCGGTGCCGCCATCGAACGATGTCGATATCTTCGCCAACTGCCTTTCCTTCATTGCGATCGTCGAAGAGGGCAAACTGATCGGATTCAACGTCGCGGTCGGCGGCGGAATGGGCATGACCCACGGCGACGAGGAAACCTACCCACGGCTGGCCGATGTGATCGGCTTCTGCACGGTGGAGCAGGTCAGTGATGTGGCTGAAAAAGTCGTGATGGTGCAGCGCGATTACGGTGATCGCACGGCGCGCAAGCACGCCCGCTTAAAATATACGGTGGATGATCGTGGCGCGGACTGGTTTCTCGCGGAGCTGAACAAGTATCTTGGCTACGAACTCGGCCCTGTGCGTGAATTCGTGTTTGAAGACAATGGCGATCGCTACGGCTGGGTCGAGGGAGTCAACGGCCGCTACAACCTGACCTTGTTCATCCAAGGAGGACGCGTGCTCGATACCCCGACTTATCCACTGCGGACGGGGCTGCGGGAGATCGCGAAAGTCCACGACGGCGACTTCCGCCTGACCGCCAACCAGAATCTGATGATCGCCAACGTTTCACCTGGGAACAGGCCGGTGATCGAGAAGCTTCTGGAGACATACGGCATCAAGGACAGCCACTTGAAGAGCGGGCTGCGGCTCAACTCGCTCGCCTGCGTTTCTCTGCCGACCTGCGGGCTGGCGCTTGCCGAGGCGGAACGATATCTCCCCGATCTTCTTACGGAACTCGAGGAAGTGATCGAAGAAGCAGGCCTCCGCCATGACGCGATCACCATCCGGATGACCGGCTGCCCAAACGGCTGCGCACGGCCTTACATATCTGAGATCGGCTTTGTCGGCAGGTCACCCGGCTCCTACAATGTCTATCTTGGCGGCGGCTTCGCCGGGCAGCGGCTCTCGAAACTTTATCGGGAGAATTTCCCCGGTAGCGAGATCAAGGCTCTGCTCACTCCAATCATCCGCAAGTACTCCGTGGAGCGGTTGGAGGGGGAGCGGTTTGGCGATTTCTGCATTCGCGCCGGCTACGTCGCAGCAACGGAGCAGGGCAAAGATTTCCATCACAACGTACAAAAAGAGGCGCTGGCCCAATAACAGATTCCGGCGCGCGACAACTCGAACGAACCATGATTATGGAAGCTGTAAAAACCGATCAAGCTCCCGGGCAATCCGGCGAGCCCGCGAGACTATCGGCAGAGCTGCAAAAGTTGCGGGCTGGCGCTCGCCTAGAGCTCCTGCATGAACGGCTGGGCGAGCGGCTGGTGGCGAGCACGAGCTTCGGCCTGCAGGCGGCGGTGATGTTGAAGCTGCTTCATGATCACGCGCCTAAAGTCCCAGTGATTTTTATCGATACAGGGTTTCTGTTTCCCGAGACCTACCACTATGCTGAGGAGCTGATGGAGAAATTCCCGCTCGATTGCCGGATCTATCAGCCGACGGTTTCCGCCGCGCGCATCCAAGCGCTGTGGGGGAATCTTTGGGAAGACGGCAAGGATGGTGCCGAGAAATACGGGATGCTCACCAAGATCGAGCCGATGAACCGTGCGCTCCGCGAGATCGGCGGCGACGTATGGATCAGCGGCCTGCGCCGCGCCCACTCGGATACCCGGCAGGACCGGCCCTTCGCCGAGCAGCAGAAGAAGACCCTGAAAGTCTATCCGATCCTCGATTGGGCTGACGCGCAGGTGGATATCTTCTATCATCAGAACGAGCTGCCGCGGCATCCGCTCGGTGAGAAGGGCTATGTAACCATGGGCGACTGGCACAGCACCCGGCCTTCCAAAGATGGCACGGCGAGCGGCACGCGTTTCAATGGCGAGAAGTTCGAGTGCGGCCTGCACAACGATTCGGGCACTTCGGACTTTCAGATCTGATTTCCTCTGTATAATGGCAGGGAAGCAAACCTCCCAATCTCCTAAACTACCATGAACATCGCAGACAGCATGGTTGCCACGATCGGCAACACTCCTCTCATCCGCCTGAACCACGTCACCAAAGGCCTCGAAGCCGAGATCTGTGTGAAAGCCGAGTTTTTCAATCCGCTTTTCAGCGTCAAGGACCGGATCGGCAAGGCGATGATCGAGGCGGGCGAGCGTGATGGAAAACTTCAGAAGGGCGGCCTTATCATCGAGCCGACGTCCGGCAACACGGGCATCGCCCTCGCCTTCGTTGCCCGCGCCAAAGGCTACCGCTGTATCCTTACCATGCCGGAGAGCATGTCGGTCGAGCGCCGGGTCCTGCTGCGTTTGCTGGGCGCTGAGATCGTTCTCACCCCGCGTGCCAAGGGGATGGGTGGGGCAATTGCCATGGCGAAAAAACTTCTTGAGGAGACTCCCGGTGCCTTTGGTCCGGGGCAGTTTGACAACCCGGCTAACCCGCAGGTGCATCGTGAAACGACTGCAGAGGAAATCTGGGCGGATACCGATGGCGAAATCGATGCTTTTGTGGCTGGCGTTGGCACGGGCGGCACCATCACGGGCGTTTCGGAGGTGATCAAAGGCCGCCGCGACATGAAGACCTTCGCCGTTGAGCCGACAAACAGCCCGGTCATTTCCGGAGGTCAACCGGGCCCGCACATGATCCAAGGCATTGGGGCCGGCTTCATACCGGGCAACCTCAACATGGATATCATTGATGAAACGATCCTTGTCTCCAATGAGGACGCCTTCGCCACCGCCCAGTCGCTGGCCCAGCAGGAAGGTCTCCCTGCCGGTATCTCCACCGGAGCCAATGTCTGGGCCGCGATGCAAGTCGCCATGCGTCCCGAGTTCAAAGGCAAACGCATCGTCACCGTCGGCTGCTCCTCCAGCGAGCGGTATCTCTCCACACTTTTGGCAGAGAAACTGCGCGAGGAGGTCTCGTCACTGCCGGTGCAGGACATTTAGTCTGACATCGACAAGAACCCATTGGACGACTAATAGTCAGGAACCATGAAAGTTATCGTCACCATAGCATGGCTTGCGCTCGCCACGGCCCTGAGCGCCGCTCCGAAGTTCGCCATGGTCCGGGTGACCGATATCTACCGGAGCCTTCCCTCGACAGCGGCCCTGCAGAAGAACATCCAGCAGCAGCGGAACGCGGTGCTGCAAGACGTCCGCGCCGAGCAGCTCCGAACGATCATCGCGGAGCTTCAATCACTGCAGACCACGCTGCAGGCGAAGAGGGCTGAGCTTGATACCGAGCCGGTTAGAAAGCTGGTGCGGGACTACGAGATCAAACGCCAGAAAGCCGAGAGGCTCCGTCAGGAGTTCGGGGACTATCGGGCAAATGAGGAAAAAAGGATCAACAAGGAGATGGTCACGTCGATGCGCAAGTCCTTGGACCGTATTGCTGAAGCCTCGCAACAGATCGCCAAAGAGCGCGAGATCGACGCGGTTTTCGACCCCTCTGGCAACACCAACACCGGCATCCCCTTCGTCCTTTATCACGGAGACGCGCTTGACCTGACCAACGAAGTGGTGGAACTCCTTGGCGAGGCCCCTGCCATTGATGCGGAGGAGCCCCAAAATGTGATTGCTCCAGGAACACCGGAAGAAACGAACTAACATGGATTTTCAAGAAATTATCAGACATCCCTTTATTTGGGGGCTGCTCCTCGGTTTGCTCATCGCGGGCTTTATTTTGAAGAACGCGATTGGGACAAAGATGCAGTTGAAGCGTGAAATCAAACGCATTGAAGCAGAGATGCGCGATCTACAGATGCATCTCAACACCCAGCTCAAGATCACCGCCACCGGCAGCGAGTCACTGACGAAGGAAATTGAGACCTTGAAATCGCAGAACGAGAATCTCCGCGTCAACCTAGCCACTCTCCAGAACAAGCCGGACAAGCTGGAGCAGCGCCAGTACCGGCTTCACGAGATGGCGATCACGACGATGCGAGAGCAGGCCCCGGGATTCGCAGGTGTCTGGGAAAAAGCCATGCGGCAGGCCGAGCAGGACATGGATTCTGCGGAAAACGGCTTTCAAAAATTCGTGCGCAGGGTCGTCCCCGGCCTCGGTCATTCCCCAAACAAGGCCTCCAGCGACGCCACGCTGATCGAAAACCAGACGGAGCCGGGTTGATCTTTTTTTCTGATCTGATTGTAAGATGCTACTCTCCTGTTATCGTATCGATCGTCGTTGGTAATTACTTTCCGGGCGGCCACCGCTCAGCGTCGTAGTCATTCACGATTCGGAGCGACGGCGGCCCAAGCCAATTTCCTCGCGTCGGGGTCCCGATCCCCCGGCGCGAGGTTTTCGTTTCCACACACCCGTCCCGCCAGTCGGGATGGGAGATCAATCCGAGAAACCCATGCTGAGTAAAAAAGAACTCCTCGATCTTCAGTTCATCGATGCCCGCGCCCGCCTCATCGATCTAGCCGCTTTTCTCGACCGTCTTGAGCGTCACGGAGGAGAGCCCGATATCCGGTTGAGCTACTTCAAAAAAGCTCTGCCGATCCTGCTAGAAGACCGCTCCGACCGGGCCAAGGCAGTGCTTGAGAAATTTTCCGATCACTCCGCCGGACTGAGCGATACAGCCCCCTTCCAAGGTGCCAGCGGAGCCCCTATTTCCTGATTCTTATGCGCTACATCGAGCCCCACGCCCACATGGTCAGTCGGACGACTGACGATTATGAGAAGCTAGCCCTCGCCGGCTGCGAGGCTCTCTGCGAGCCCGCCTTTTGGGCCGGCTTTGACCGCTCGTCCGCTGACGGCTTCTATGACTATTTCCGCCAGCTCACCGAGTATGAGCCGCGGCGCGCCGCCCGTTGGGGAATCAAGCATTTCTGCTGGCTCTGCATCAATCCCAAGGAATCCGATGACACTGGCTTTGCACGAGAGGTCATGTCGCTCATCCCCCAGTTCATCGGCAGGGAAAACGTGCTTGGCATCGGCGAGATCGGGCTTAACAAAAACACCCGCAGTGAGTTGAAAATCTTCGAAGAGCACGTGCAGATCGCCCTCGATCACGACCTGCCCATTCTCATTCACACGCCCCACCTTGAGGATAAACTCAAGGGCACCCGGCTGATCCTGGATTCGCTCGCTTCCTTTTCAAAACTGGACCGGTCCAAGGTCATCATTGACCACGTGGAGGAGCACACGGTTGGTCATGTGCTCAATGCCGGCTTCTGGGCAGGAATGACGCTTTATCCTGAGAGCAAGTGCACGCCAGCGCGTGCGATCGACATTCTAGAAATCCACGGCACCGAGCGAATTTGGATGAACTCCGCTTGCGACTGGGGCGTCTCTGATCCGATGGCGGTGCCCAAGTGCGCCTTGGAGATGAAGCGTCGCCGACACACCCCGGAGCAGATCCAGAAGATCGTTTATGACAATCCGATAAGCTTTCTCAGCCAAAGCCCGCGTTTCAAGCTTTGAAGTCTCCCATGGCGGAGGGGAGACCCGTCCTGGGGATGATGGCTGGAGATGATAGCCTCGGTATTTTTATCGCCACAGGCGGGGCGGGTGGCTTTAGGATCGGACATGGATGGTTCGGGACAGAATGAGAAACGCGGAGGGAAGTTTTTTTCGAAGAAGAAGGCTTTGCGGGGGCAGGCGGGTCTTTCCGGAGGCTCGAAAGGCTTCGCCCCAAGGAAAAAGCAGGGGGAGCGGGAGCGCGGATGGGATAGCGTCGCCGGCTGGTACGACAAGCTCGTGGGGGCTGACGGTTCCGATTATCACCAGCACGTGATCCTGCCGGCGGTGATGCGCTTGTTGGACGTTGGCAAGGGTGATCAGGTGGTGGACGTTTGCTGCGGGCAGGGGGTATTGATCCGGCATTTGCTGGAGGCGGGAGCGGGTCGGATTGTGGGCGTTGATGCGAGCGGAAAGCTGATCGCTGCGGGACGGCAGCGGCATGCGGGTGAGGGGAGGGTAGGATTCGTAACAGCGGATGCGTGTGCGAAGGGGGAGTGGGCGGATGGGACTTTTGATGCGGCGGCTTGTGTGATGGCGGTGCACGATGTGCCGGATGCAACCGGGTTGATGCGGAATATCGCGACCGCCCTCAGGCCGGGTGGGCGGCTAGTGGTGGTGATGATGCACCCATGTTTCCGGATTCCGCGGGAGAGTCACTGGGGTTGGGACGCGGACCAGAAGGTGCAGTATCGTCGGCTCGACAAGTACGGGAAAGCACTGGAGATCGGGATCCAAACGCGGCCCGGGCTGGGGACGGACGAGGGAACTATTTTTTACCACAGGCCGCTGGCCGATGTCGTTTCCGCGATCGGCGGCGCGGGGCTGGGGGTGGTGGAGTGCGTGGAGTTGTTTTCACACCGGAGGTCACAGGTTGGGCCGTTTAGCAAGGCGGAGCACCGGGCGGCGGAGGAGTTTCCACTTTTTCTGGGGCTCAGGGCGGTGCGGCTAGCTGACTAGGCGATGAAGCCGATTGCCCCTCTTGAGGTTTGGTCGCCCACATTTCTGGAAATGTCCTCGATCTGCGCCGGAGTGACGGGAGGGCCACCGAGGGTCGCGTTTACCCCGCTTACCGTTGTACGACAGATCCTGCATCTTCAGCCACTACATCGCGCCCCTCAGGTGCCGCTCCCTGCGCCTTCAAAAGAGACATCCTTCGCCGACAAAAAACAATTTACCTCCGCGCCGGAACGAGTCTATCCTCCTCAAGCACCAATGCCTCGGTAGCTCAGTTGGTAGAGCAGAAGACTCTTAATCTTTTGGTCCTTGGTTCGAATCCAAGCCGGGGTACTTTCTTTTCCGCAGGTGAGAAAACCTTCCTGTGTAACGGTGCGAAGAGCGGGCTCGTTCACTGACCCAGAGGCGGTGGCGGCAAGGGTCAAGCACACGATCTCGGAGAAGGACCAAGAGAAAAGTGTTAGAAGTCGCTGCAGACGATTCCGTCCACGGTCCGGCAGGAGTGGATCTCAAACTCCGCCGCATATTCCGGGTGGGAGAGAGGATAAGCACGGTGGACGGTAGTTTGTAGCTTTTCGAAGGCAGCGGTGCGGATGATCGCGCCACTGGCACCCTTGTCGCCGCCGCCCAACATGCGCTCGCCGAGGACGCCTTCGACGGTGCGGGCGATGTCGCACATGGTCTCGAGTTCCGGCCCGCTGATCTGGTAATCATCCCTGAGGCCGATACCATCCGCGCGGAAATTCTCTCCGAGCGTCACGATGTCGCCGCTGCGCCAAGCGTTCAGGATGTCATGAAATCTCGCCCCGGCTTCGTAAAGATACTTGAGCCGGGGGATGCTTTCCGAGCCGATGGCTTTCAATTGGGCCACCGCAGCTTCGTAAATCGAGCGGTGGGAAATATCCGCGAGAGAGCTGATTCCCAGCTCAGCGGAGAGAACCGCAGTCATCGCAGCACATTCGCTGCGGCGAATCCGGTAGGTGGATTTTTCCAGTCCCGGACGCTTGGTTCCGGTATCGAGGCTGACGATGCGGAACGAGTCCGGATCGCCCCCGAAGGGAATGTGCTCAATGGTGTTTTCTCCGGGCCGGTAGTAGGTGCCCCTGCCTTCGCGGGCGTGATAGATCATGATCTGGTCGAGCTTTCCGCAGGGGGAGCCTATGTAATCGTTTTCCACCTTTTGCGCCAGATCGACGGCGGTCATTCCACCCGGATCCGTGATGCCGTTGACTTCAAAAATTGTTAGAATCAGATTAAGAGCGAGTGATGCGGACCGGGACATCCCTCCGCCTGGAATGTTTCCATAAAGCACCGCATCGAAGCCGGTCCCGAGCTGGTAGCCCTCACGGCGCAGGATCGCCTCGGCACCCTGCGGGAAGCGAGCCCACGAGTCTTCCACGCTTTCTGCCGCGCAATCCACCCCCAGCGGAAAATCCACAATTCCGTCCTCAGGAAAATTGCAGCTGAAGATCCGGATGCGCGCGGTTTGATTCGGCTTGAAAGCAAGCCAGATGAACCGGTCCGTTCCTACACCGAAGAGCTCCATTCCATTATAATCCCCGTGCTCCACGCCAAGACAGAATCGAGAGGATGTCCGTCTGAGACGGCCGCCACGGATATCCAGTCCGTGCTGGGCGGCGACTTGCTGCAGTTTTTGACGGATCTCGGTTTCCACGGCGAAAGGCTGATGGTCCAAGCTAGCAGATGTGGAGAGGGTGGTCTAATGAATAGCTGTTATCAGCAATGGAATGCACTCTCCCGGCTTGATCTGGATTTGACCGGAATTGCGGCTGGAGTAAGTTAAAGGGCTCTGGCTCGTCCCTCCCGGCCCTTCCCCCAATGAACAAGCTGGACCCTAAAACCTCAGCGCTATTGTTGATCGATGTGATCAATCATTTTGATTTCGATGGCTCCGGCAAACTACTCCGGCACGCTTTGCCAGCGGCGAAAAAGATCGCCCGGCTGAAGCAGCGTTTGCGTGAGGCAGGTGTGCCCGTCATCTACGTGAACGATAATTTCAGCCGCTGGACCTCCGATTTTTCCGACCTCGTCGAGCACTGCAAAGCGCCGGAGCGCGCCGGCCGAGCGATTACGGAACTGCTGATGCCTGACAGAGAGGACTACTTCGTGTTGAAGCCAAAGCACTCAGGTTTTTACTCCACATCGCTCGAACTCCTTCTAGATTTTCTTGGAGCGAAGACTCTGGTCCTGACTGGGTTCGCGGGAGACATCTGTGTGATCTACACGGCGAACGACGCCTACATGCGCGAGTATGAACTCGTTGTACCGTCGGACTGTATCGCTTCGGAAAGCCCTGCGTCACCGGGCGACGTTGGAGCACATGCGTGTCCACCTGAAGGCCCGGGTGGTGGAGTCCCGCTTCGTTGTATGATCGTCTTTATTTTCTCGCGGCCTCCCGCCCCGACTTGCGGAGCATTCGTTTCACCTTCGCCAAGCGTGCGCCGTAAGATGGGTGATTCTGAATTTCCGCAAAGGTCAGCGGCAGGCGCTCGCACCAGGTTTCAAGTCCGTAGCTGCCGGGCAAATTGAATCGAAGCGGCAGTCCTAACAGATCGCTGCACATCAGGACCGCGAGTCGGCTCCTGCTGTTAAAAAGCGCCTGCTGCAGCGCGTCGAGCAGTTCCTCCGTCAATAAATCAGGCGCAGGCTCCTCCCATCCGGCGAAACCCAGAAGCCACTCGAGCTCGTCCGAAGCCTTTCCGGAGGGATCTTTCCTCGCCTCCCCGAGGAGGTGAAGGTAGGACATCGCCAAGGGGGCGTTGTCGTGGTTCGCGTATGTCGCCAGTGCCAACTCGCGCAGCTCGACCTCGGCTGGATCCTGGTCAGGTGAGCGCTCGAGCTGAGGAAAGGCGAGATTTGCCAGAGGCAGCTCCTCAAGAAATAGGCTCATATATTCGGGCATTTCCCCCATGATTTCCGCCACCAGATCCATCGGCCCCGCCTCTTCACGAATGATTCCCAGCAGCTCACGGCCCTGCCGCTCATTGATACGGGCGAAATCGGGATAATCATCGGGCCCGGGGAGAAAGCGGGGGAGCTTTCCTCCGGTTTTCAGGGCGGCTTCCAGAGGAGTTAGAGTGGAGAACTCCGAATGGCGTGCCCCGCCTCTCCAAGGAAAAACGTAGACCCTGAAGTAGCCTCTCAAATGGTCGAGCCGGCACATGTGAAAAAACTTTCGCTGCCGTGCGACTCTTCCGCGCAGCCAATGGAAGCCGCTGAGCCGGTGGTTTTCCCATCGGTAAGGCGGTAGGTCCCAGTTCTGCC
The DNA here is from genome assembly GCA_041748235.1 of Akkermansiaceae bacterium. Taxonomy (GTDB): domain Bacteria; phylum Verrucomicrobiota; class Verrucomicrobiia; order Verrucomicrobiales; family Akkermansiaceae; genus Luteolibacter. Next base: position 26,365 of record JBGTDO010000029.1, read on the forward strand.
CCCAGACCGAAGCGTCCTTGTTGGTGTCGAAGTGCGCGAGGGGCCGGGTCCCCATGTTCCATTCCGTATCGAAAAGTTCGGGGAAGGCCCAAACATCGGCACTGCCACGTCCAACGCCGAAGGATATCTCACCCATCAGCCACACGTCCCGATCCTCCGCATGGCGCCGCACCCCGAGCCACTGTTTCTCCGCGACCCACTGGATGAAGGCATACCCGCTTCTCACTTCCTCTAGGCGATCGCGGTCCGGATGCTGCTGCAGCCAATCGGTTGCACCGGCCATGCTCTGATGATCGGGACGCCATTGCTGCCAGTCCGCATTGCCCTCGTACTCGCGGATCAACAGCCGGAACATTGTGTAGGATTCGAGCCAATCTCGCTCCGTCTCTAGAAACTTTTCCATCCCATTTTTCTGCTCCAGCTCCGGCTGATTTTGAAAATGGTGCCACGCCCGCTCCAGAACTTGGATCTTCAAAGGATGCACAGCCCCGTGTTTTACCGCCCCCTGACGGAGCTGCGAGCGCCACGCGTCCGGTGCCGCCACCTTGAGATCGTCTTCTCTTAGGCCGGGGACTTCCTCTGGATGAAGGTGGACATACGCCGGAGAGAGCGCCCGCGAGCTGATCGGATTGTAAGGGCTGTGATCGAGAAACGTTTCATGGATCGGCAGAATCTGTAAAACTTTGAAACCGTTTTCCGCGCAGAAGTCGATCGCCTCCCGGACCGCCCGCGTGTCGCCAATCCCAAAATCGTCGGCGTGCCTCATCGCAAAAACGGGAATCAGCAGCCCGCCGCTGCGCATCTCCAGTGGGAGCGTGTGTTTTTTTTCTCGGTATGCCTCTGGATGCATCAAGAATCGGTTTAGCTACAATCATACCAGACGTACGTATATCCACTATGCAGTGGCTTCAGTAGAAATAGTCGGGAGTTAAAGGCACAGTCTCCGTGCAGCGTGCACTGGAGCCGACGCGATATGCAACTCGACGAGCTACCGGTTTCGCCCCGCGATCCTATATCTCAGCGGGATCAACAGCAGGTGACGCCCGTCTTTCCAGCGGTCAACAGGCTTCGCTTTAGCCGCTTCCGCCCTTCATCCCCGTGGCATAATCATTGCTCGAAAGGAACTGCGTCAAAGCCGCCCTCCAATCCCCTCCATTTCCGATCTATAAAGCCATGCCTCTGAATTCACTTGAAGATCTCCTAATCGAGAAGCTGCAGGACATCCATAGCGCCGAGGAACAACTCGTTGAAGCACTGCCCGAAATGGCCCGCGCCGCCAGTCACCCCCATCTCCAGAGAGCTCTTCAGAAGCACTCGGAGCAGACTCACGTGCACGTGCAGCGGCTTGAAAAGGTCATGATGAGCCTCGACGCCCGCCCTGCCGGGAAGCGCAGCAAGGCAATGAACAGCCTGATTGAGGAAGGTGAGGAATTCTTCAAAAAAGCAGGCAAAGATTCGGTTAAAGACATCGCCCTGATTTGCTCCGCGCAAAAGGTTGAGCATTTCGAGATCTCAGCCTACGGCTCAGCCCGAGCTCTTGCCCGGCTGCTGGGCCGCGAGGAAATGGCTGCAGTGTTAACTGAAACACTTGATGAGGAGAGCAAGGCTGATGCGGACCTCACGGCTATCGCCCACACAATTCATTCCCAAGCTCTGGTCGGCCACCACTTCTAGGCTTCGGCTTCAACAAATGGTGGCTCACACCCGCTCCCCTAACTCATATGAAAATACCGCACATATCATCTCTGGCGCTGCTGGCCCTGCTGGGCACCGGCGCTCCGTTTCTCCAATCCTGCGACCATGAGACCTCCATCAATGAGGAGCGCAGCCTCGAAGAGATCGAGCCGGGCTCCGTCCCTGGCACCAGCTCAGTAACGGGAACCGAAAGTCTAAACGACTCCGAATGATGTCTATCGACACCCCCCACAAACTCCTGATTGACCAGCTTCAAGACATTCTCAGCTTCGAGAAGCAACTGGAGAACGCGATGCCGGAACTCGTCGAGATGGCCTGCGGTCCTGAGCTCAACGAGCTTCTGGAAGACCATCTCGAACAAACGCACGAGCACCGATCAAGGGTCGAGCACATCCTCGATCGGCTGGGTGCCGATCAGGGGGATTCCCCCTGCAAAGCCATGCAGGGCCTGATCGAAGGAGGCTCCAACCACCTGAAGCAAACCAAGGGCGCTGAGATCCGTGATCTGCTGATGGTCGCCCACTGCACGCGGATCGAGGCTTATGAAATCGCCGCTTACAATTTCGCCATCTCAATCGCCGAACGTCTCGGGCTGAACGAGGAGGCCGAGCTGCTCCGCCTATCGAGAAACGACGAGCAGCTGACCAGCGACCAACTTTCATTTCTCTCCCCTTTGGAAGCCGCTGAGGAGGACGGCAAGACCCGGCTCTAGGGGTCTGTAGAATTTCTATGAAATCTTAAGCCATCGACACCTTCGATCTGGCGCCGGGCGTGCCATTTCCGCAGGGAGCGACCTAGGACGGTGAAGGTGTGAGTTTTTTCACGGATGAGGACGGGTCGAAGGCGCGATGACTGGAGCTGAAACGTTACTTTCCTCACACCTAAGTAGTCCAAATTGTTAGAAAATAAATGTAACTAAATCTTTACAGGATGCCTGGGAGTCTGTAGTCCGACGCCGTTCCCACCCCTATGACCCCAAAACCCCCTGCGTTTATTGTGGCGTTCCTTTGCGCCGTTTCGTCCCTCAATGCCGCGATTTCCGTCACCGGTTCCACGGTCGGCTGGAATGCGGTGCTCTACGACGACACCGACCAAAATAATACAAGAGGTGCGGCTGATAATGTCGTGGGCGATGCGAATCATCCGTCTTTCTACACACGATTCTCCGACGGGGAAATGGGCTTTCGCATCCGTGTTGCAGGCGGGAAGAATTCGGGTTTCGATGAAAGCGCCTGGGTGGGGGTTGATCTCAACTATGATGGTAAGATTGATCTCTTCGTAGGGGCGATGGGTTCCTCGCGTGAAGTGGGGATCTACCATACCGGGGCGGGAGAGAACATATCTCCCAGCACTACGAGCGTCGATACGAGCAAACCATACACTACTTCGAACTTCGCCACGAGTTTCAGCTTCGACGCTGTGTCGAAATCCACAGACCCCATGGCGACCGATTACAATATCGAAGGGGCGAATGGAAAGAAGGCGACGAACTACTTTGTGAGCTTCAAGGTGTCCTTTTCAGAACTGGAGAAGGCGGTGACGAGTCTGGGGCTGCCGGGTGTTTCCCTCACCAAGGAATCACCGCTGCGTTATTTGGTGGCGATGGGCGACGATAAGAGGAACTCAGCCTCACCTTTAGTCTCACTTGCCCCGAAGACAAATGGTCAGAATAATAATACGGGCACCACCACGACGACACCAGAAACTTGGGAAGAGAGTGGCGCACTAACGAGTTCCTATAGTTCGACAGGTGTCGTGCAGGTCCCGGAGCCGTCGAGCGCCGCTTTGCTCTGCTTGCCGTTGCTTCTCTGCTGGAAGAGGAAGAGAGGATAGGTGTCCAGATTCCAATCCTCCCTCGGATGTATTCGAGGATCATGATAATTCCGCAGGCACCACCTAAAATGGATTGTGGTCCGGGTAGCCAAGGATCTCAACTTCAGGATCGCTGCTGAGGATGTCCCGGATGCATGCGAGGAGGTCTGTAACGTGGTCGCGAGTATCTATAAACTGGAGCTCGGACCAAGACCACGTGAGCCCGGGCTTTTGGCTGACTTCTATCAGGAACTGGTGGACCGGCGGAAAGTCCGGTGACGAGCTGACGGTGAGGCCGAGGGGAAACGGAGCTCCATCGATCTCGATCCACCAGCTGCCGTTCTCACAGCTCACCTCAGGGATCTCGTAGCCCCGGCTGCGCAGCTCGGTGGACAGGTGTTCGGCAAGAGCTTTGCCATACTTACCATCTTTTACGAGAGCATCTTCCTTTTCCTCCTCGGGAAGCACCGGGAATCTCGGAGACCAAATGTGTATGCAGGATGGCTGGGACATACCTTTCCTCGAATGGCGGAATAATAAATATTTTGTGCGGGAGTGGAAGAAAAATCAGTCGCTGGATTTGCGAAGTAGTAGCAGGGTTTGCGATGGGATGTTGTCTTCGATGCGGTTTGCCCTGTGGCTGGAAAAGTAGATTCGGATGGTTTTTCTCTGGCAGAGGCAATGGGCGGGGCTAGGCTGTCCGCGAGAAATGGCAGAGGCTCCGTGGCATGTTCTGGTGATCGATGGGTCCGCGAGGCGGTGCGGCCAAATTGTGCGGCTGCTGCAGGAGGGGGCGGGCAGAAATTGCGGCTGCACAGCGGTGGTCACAGGTGCCGAAGGGCTGGAGTTGCTGAGACGCGCGGACGATATGGGCCCGGATTGCCTGGTGATCGCGGAGGATCTGCCGGATATGGAGGTATATGAATTTTTAGCTGCGATGGGGAGTGAGGAGGGGCCGTGCGCCCATCCGGTCGTGGTGGTGACGGAGGGAGACGGGCAAAAGGCGGCGGGGCTGCTGCGGGCAGGGGCGCAGGAGACGATTGGAGAGGGCTGGATGACGGCTGAAAGTCTCGCCCAAACAGTGAACAACGCCATCGTCCGCGTGGGGATGGATGTGGTCCGGCTCGGCGTGGAGCGGGAATTGGAAGAGGACGGGATGTTCCTCAAGCGGGTGTTGGACAATCTTTTCGCCTTTGTGGGCGTCCTGCTGCCGGATGGGACATTGGTGGATGTGAACGAGGCAACCCTGGTGAGATCGGGGCTGCGGGCGGAGCAGGTGGTGGGCAAGAAATTCTGGAACTGTTACTGGTGGAGTTATTCAAAGGAAGCCTCGGCGAAGGTGAGGCAGCAGTGTGCGCGCGCGTTGCGCGGGGAGACGGTGCGATATGATGTGCAGGTCGCCGCAGAGGACGGGGAGCTGATCTGGGTCGATTACCAGCTCGCACCTCTCTATGACGGGGAGGGCGTGGTGACACATCTCGTCCCGTCCGGAATGGAGATCACGGATCGCAAGCGCGTGGAACGGGAACTGCGGACCGAAGAGGCTCGTTTCCGCAAAACTTTTGAAAACGCCGCCATCGGCATGGCCCATGTCGGGACCGACGGCCGTTGGCTGCGGGTGAACGGTGCCCTCTGCGCGATGCTGGGCTACAGCCGGGAGGAGCTGCAGAAGCGGACCTTCGGGGACATCACCCATCCGGATGATCTGGCGGGCGATCTGGAGCAGGTGGACCGTTTGCTCTCGGACGAGATCGATACATACGCGCTTGAAAAACGCTATTTTCACCGCGACGGATCCATTGTCTGGGGGCGCCTGACCGTCTCCCTGCTCCGGGATGGAAAAGGAAAGCCGCTCTATTTCATCGTGGCGGTAATGGACATCACCCGCAAAATGGCGGTCGAGGAGGAGCTTGAGAGGCAACGGCGCTTCGTGGAGCGGGTGACGGCGGTGATGCCGAGCGTGCTCTACGTTTTCCATATGGTTGAAAAGCGCAACGTGTGGCTGAACCCGCGCCTGCGTGAGCTCCTCAATTACACGGAGCAGGAGATCGCGGAGTTGGGCTCGGATTTGCTTCCAGCGATTTTTCACCCGGACGATCTCAAGCGGGTGGAGCGGCACTACGAGGTTCTGCGGACGCTTGAGGATGGAGCGACCGCCGAGATCGAGTACCGGCTGCGAAACCGCGAGGGCGAATGGCGCTGGTTCCAAAGCTACGACACTCCCTTCACCCGTGACGATCAGGGCAGAGTCTTGGAAATCATTGGAATGGCAACGGAGGTGACGGCGCGGAAGCTGGCCCGTGACACCCTGCGGATCAGCGAGGAACGGCTGGCGTTGGGCGTGCAGGTGGCGGGGCTGGCGCTTGGGGAGATCGATTTTGAAACAGGGAAAAATCGCCTGACAGCGGAGGCGGCGCGGATGTTCGGACTTGGGGACGAGCCGATGGTGGTTCATGAAGAAGATTTTCAGACGACGTTTCATCCGGATGACTACTCGTATGTGATGGAGGAGGTGGCGCGCAGTCTGGATCCCGAGCATGGAGGATGGTTTTCCCTGGAGCACCGGGTGCTGCGGGATGGCGAGGTGGCTTGGATCAGGGCGAGGACGCAGGTTTTCTTCGACGGGGAGGGCGAAAGTCGGCGGGCGGTGCGGGCGGTGATGGCCGCGCTGGATGTGACGGCTGAAAAGATCGCCGAAGAGGAGCTGCTGGAGGCGGCACGGCGGAAGGACGAGTTCCTAGCAATGCTGGGCCACGAGCTGCGCAATCCGCTGGGCGCCATCCGCCATGCTGTGCGGCTGAGGCGCGAGGCGGCGGATGATCTGAAGGTGCAGGCATGGGCTGAGGGAGTGATCGACCGGCAAAGCGTACAGCTCGTGCGGATGGTGGACGACCTGCTGGATGTGGCGCGGATCACCCGTGGAAAGATTGAACTGCAGACGGATCGGGTGAATCTGGTCGAGGTGCTGGAGCGCGCTGCCGCTGCTGCGGCTCCTCAGATGGAGCTGCGCAAACAGGAATTCGCCATCGACGCGCGGGATGAGGGGCTTTGGGTCGAGGGCGATTCGGCCCGGCTTGAGCAGGTTTTCGGAAATCTCCTGAGCAATGCGGTGAAGTACACCCAGGAAGGCGGGCACATCTCGCTGACGGGCCGTCGCGAGGGCCCGCAGGTGGTGGTGTCAGTGAAGGATGATGGGATGGGGATCGGGGAAGATCTGATGCCGTATCTTTTCGACCTTTTCCGGCAGGCGGAGACCTCGCTTGATCGCTCCCAGGGGGGGCTTGGGATCGGTCTAACAGTTGTGAAATCGTTGGTGGAATTACACGGAGGAAGCGTCTCTATCGCCAGCGCAGGGGAAGGGCGGGGGAGTGTCTTCACCGTCACGCTGCCGACTGTGGAATCAAAACCCGAAAATGGGCCGGAGGAGCTGGAAAAGGCGGAGGTGACCGATGGACACGCGCGCAAGGTCCTGGTGGTGGATGATCATGAAGATGCTGCGATCGGGTTGGGCCGCCTGCTGGAGAAGCGCGGTTTCGAGGTGCGCGTCTGCCACGATGGCGGCGAGGCGCTGCAGCTGGCAGCGAGTTTCGAGCCACAGGTGTTTCTGCTTGATCTCGGGCTGCCGGGGCTGGACGGCTTCGGTCTCGCGAGGGCGCTGCGCCAGGATCCCCGCTTCCAATCCGCGAGAATGGTGGCGATTTCCGGATACGCTCAGGAGAGCGATCAGGCACGCTCGAAGGAAGCGGGCTTCGACCACCACTTTGCGAAGCCGCTGAACGTCAGGAAGCTAATGGAGGTAATTGATGAAGAAGTTGGGACGGTAAATGAAACTTGAAAGATTTTGCTGTCCATACCGCACATCTTGTAGATAAGAAACCACCGTGGTTAATGAGCCTGTGACAGCGGACAACGGTTTGGACGGCATCCGGATGTTGTCGCTGCTCAGGCGTTACACCCACGATGCAAGGAATCACCTAAACGCGATGGAGATGGAGGTCAGCCAGCTGGAGCTCCTTGATCTCAATGCGGACGGCGTGCAATCCCTTGAGCGGATGCGTAAGCAGATGAACGAAATCGAAAAGGATCTGCGGGCTCTTTCCGTGCGTTTCATGAAGCCGGATCGCGGGCCGGTGCCAGCGGTTGATCTATTCACTCTCTGGACTTCCCGTGGTAGGACGTTTCTGCCGGGCAATGACATCCAGTGGAGCTGCGAGGTGCGCGGCGAGGTGCTGGATCTGGATTTCAGGATGGTAGCGGATGCGCTCGGCGAGATGCTTGGCCGTTGCAGGACCGCCCCTGCGAGAGCCTCGGCCCGGCAGGTGGACGGCGCTGTCGAGTTTCTGGTAGAGTGGGAGCCGGGAGCACAGGGGACATCGGGCCTGCCTGAGTTCGAAATGGTCATCTCCCGCAACGGCGGAACCTACAAGGAAACACCCTCCATTGATGGTGCCTCGGGGCGTTCCGCAGTCTGCCGTTTTCCACTTCATACATCTCCGCCAACCGAGAATTCGTAGCGGCCTGGACCGCCTCTTGCGGCCGTTCAGGTGATCTCAGCTCCCTTGAGGGACACCTTGGCCTCGAGAATACCAGGCATGTCTGAATCCGGATACGCCCGCAGCCTCACGAGCGACACAGTCGTCACGCCCGCCGATCTCGATGTTCTCAGCGGCTGGCTGAGAGAGCGTTTCCCCTGAACATCCGGATCCCATTGCCCTGCAGCAGGGAAAAGTGGTTGCTCGTCTGAAAACTCTCTTGCTGTCGGGCTCCCCAGGTGCTTGCCTCACCCCGCACCCTCCAACGCCGCTGTAGCTCAGGGGTAGAGCAGCTCATTCGTAATGAGCAGGTCGTCGGTTCAAATCCGACCAGCGGCTCCATTTTTGGCATCGATCATTACGCTCTCAGCTACACCCTTGTGTATCAGTTTGAGGGATCGCGGAGGTGCTTCCTAAGCTCTTGTGTTAGAGGCAGACTGCACGGTGCTACGCTGGAACCGGTTCCGTTGCGGGAACTTCCGCAGCGGAAGGGGCGCGGAGGGAGAAGATGACGCTGAGGACCGCTGGGACGAGAAAGAGAGTGAAGATGGTGCTTACGGTGAGGCCGCCGACGACGACAGCACCGAGGCCGCGGTAGAGTTCGGAGCCGGCACCGGGCATGAGGACGAGTGGGAGCATGCCGCCGACGGATGTGAGGGTGCTCATGAGGATGGGGCGGACACGGCTGCGGACGCTTTCGATGACGGCGACCTGCGGCTCTAGGTTTCCTTCGTTCATGAAGTTGAGCGCCTGATGGACGATGAGAATTGCGTTGTTGACGACGACTCCGGCGAGGATGACGAAGCCGAGGATGGTGAGCATGTCCAGATTCTGCACCGGCAGGTAGCGGTCGGCGGTGCTCCATGCGTGGAGAATGGCGAGACCAAGGAATCCGCCAAAGGTTGCGAGCGGCACGCTGAGCATGATGACGAGGGGGTAGGTCCAGCTCTGGAACAGCACGACCATCAACAGGTAAATGACGATGAAGGCGAGGAAGAGGCTGCTGGTGAAAAACCCGGCAAGTGTGCCGTCACCCAACAGGGCGTTGCGGATATCGGCGAGTTTTCCTGCAGAGCCAGCGAGGGAAACATCCACGCCCGCAGGGATAACTCCTTTGGATTTCATATCGGCGACCAGGCTGTTGACCTGCTCAATGACGACTTCGAGCGGAACACCGGCGGGGGGAGTGAGTTCGAGGGTGACGGCGCGCTGCCGATCCACGTGGCGGATTTGATCGGGGCCGGTGACGCGGTCGAGAGTGGCTATGGAGCGGAGATCGACGATGGCTCCGCTGGGCGTGGCGATGGGCAGGTCGAGCAGGGCGTCGATGGGTTCTGTGTCCTCGCTGCGCTCTGTTAAAATCTTGATGTCCTTGAGTTCGCCGTTTTGCTCGTAGTTGCGGAAGAGAACGATGCCGTCTCCACCGGCTTGGACGGCGAGGCCGAGATCGGAGCGTGTCATGCCGAGTTCGCGGAGGCGTTCGTCGTTGGCGACGATCCGGAGTTCATCCAAGGGGAAGGCGAAGTTGGCAGGCTCGGGCTTGATGGTGCCTGGGCCGAACTGACCCATCAGGGCACCGAAGGTTGCGCCGGCGGCACCGGAGACGGCGTCGAGATCGCGACCTTTGAAATCGATTTGGATCGCGGATCCGGTGGCACCTCCGAGGCGGAAGAGCGGCATCTGGAAGGTGAAAGCGAAGGTATCGGGAGCGGCGGTGCCGGAGGTGGCTTCGTTGAAAGCGGGGATGGCATCGATCACCCGTTTTTTGTCTCCCGATATGCCAACCTGGAACATCATACCTTCAAAGGAAACCAAGAAGTATTGATCAAGTGGAGGTGGCATGACTTTGTGATCGGAACCGGGTGCGACGGCCACGGGTTGCCGGGTATCCTCCCGGGGTTTTCCACCGTTCAAGCGGGTTTCGATGCCGAACTTGTCAGGGGTTGCTTCCCACATTGGGCGAATCTTGTTTTCGATGCGTTTGCCCATTTCAGAGAGGGTGTCGAGATTGTATCCGGGCGGCGGGATGAGGAGGCCGAAGACGACGTTGCGGTTGCCGGCGGGCAGGTAGTCCAGCGGGGGCAGGAGGATTTTGGTGCCGACGATCGTGATGACGGTGAAGCTGCCGATCAGGATGAGGCGGCGCGGCCATGTGGAGGTGACGGCGGCGACGGTATTGGCGCAGAGATCGGGAAGGCGGTTGAAGAGCCAGGTGAGGGGACGGAAGGGGAGTCCCAAAATAGTAAAAAACTTTCCACCGAAGATGCGGTCAAAGGAGCTGGGGGCACCATCAACGTTTTTCTGGCTCAGCCATTTTCCGGCGGCCACTGGGATGAGAGTGATGCTGACGATGAGGGAAATGCCGACAGAAGCCATGATGGCGAGCGCGATGTCGCGGAACAACTGACCGGCCTGCTCCTGGATCATTAGAATGGGAGCAAAAACGACGACGGTTGTTAGAGTGGAGGCGAGGACGGCGCCGGCGACTTCTCCCGCTCCATCAAGAGCCGCTTCCATAGGTTTTTTCCCCATGTCGAGGTGACGGTAAATGTTCTCGATCACGACAATTGCGTTGTCCACGACCATGCCGACGGCGAAGGCGAGGCCGGCGAGCGAGATGATATTGATCGAGCGGCCGAGGGCGACGAGAACGACAAAGGAGGCGATGACGGAAACGGGGATCGCAATGGCGATGATGCCGACCGTACGGAGGCTTTTGAGGAAAAAAAGGAGGGTTACGGCAGCGAGGATGCCGCCGAGGATCAGATTGGACTTCACCAGCTCGAACGCGTCTTCGACATAGGTCGAGGAGTCATAGGTTTGGACCAGTTCTAGTTTTCCATCGAGGCCGAGGATGCGGGAACGTTCTTCCAGCAGGCCGCCGGGTGCGTTGAGAGCGCCGACTTCCGCTTTCAGAAGCTCCATAGTCTCTAACAGGTTGGCGCCGCGTTGGAGCTGGAAGTTGAAGAACGATCCGCGGTGGCCGCGGGCGCGGACCCAAGAGGTCGGCTCTTTCCAGTCTTGGCGGATGGTGGCGATATCGCGCAGGTAGACCGGTCCGCGTTCGTCGCGGAAGATGATCATTTCGCCAGCAGACTCAGGGCTTTCGAAGCGGCCGACGGCACGGACACGGAAGTCGCGTTTGCCGAGTTCGATCTTGCCGCCGGAGAAGTTGGCGTTGGCGCCGGTAATGCCGTTTCTCAGTTCTGAGAAGGTGATTCCGCGTTGGGCAAGTGCCTGGGGATCGACAACGATTTGCAGTTCGGATGCGGTTGCACCGCGAACGCCGACCTGGCTGATGCCCGGGATGCGCTCAAAGCGTGGCTTTATGCTGCGCTCCATAAAATCATAAAGCTTGCCGGGATCGAAGTTCGGGTCGGTGGAGAAAAGGCCGATCCAAGATATATAATCGACCGAGTCGGGATCGACGTCTTCGACAACGGGACGAAGGACGCCGCCGGGATAGCCGGGCACTTCATCGAGTTTCTGGAGGACTTCGGCTTGTGCCGCGTCGATGTCGGTGCCGGTCTCGAACTCAAGCCGGATGGTGCCTTGTCCGGCGGCGCTTTTGCTGGTCATTGAGGCGAGACCGGTGACCTCGCCGAGGACGCGTTCTTGTTCTTCGATGATATCGCTTTCAATCTCTTCGGCTGATGCGTTTTCCCAATTGGTTGTGACGGCGATGACGATGGAGGAGACCTCCGGAGTCATGCGAACCGGCACCTGGGTGATGGCGAGGATGCCTGCGAAGACGCTGAGCAGCGTCCCCACCGCGACGGTGATGGGTTGCCGAATAAGACCGGCGAGCAGAGTTTTCACGGGATGATGGAAGTGTGGGGGGTTATTGCTTCAAGGCTTCCTGAGGCTGGGCATCGCCGGCGGCAACGCGGACCTCTGTCCATGGCTTTGGATCGACCGGCGCTCCAGGCATCAGGCGTTCGTTGCCTTCGACGATAACTTCGTTCCCAGGTTTGAGGTCGCCATCGGCGAGGATAGAATCGGCGTCGCGTTGGAAGAGAACCTGGACATCGACCCGCTTCGCCATGGGCGGAGAGCCTGTGGGAATATACACATAACTGCCGGAGTAGCCTTTCATCACGGCATCCACGGGGACGACCGTGCGTGAAACCGGAGCGCCGAGCGGAAGCGTGGCGGTGACGGAGGTGCCGGGGGTGAAATTCGTGCCGGCGTCCGGGAGGTGGACGATGACCGTGAAAAGGCGTGAACGGCCGTCGACGTCAGGGACGACGCGAACCTTGTCCGCGCGAGCGGATTCGGAGCGGTCGGGGAGGCGGATGTCGATGGCTTCCGGTGCGGTTTCGGCAAGACGCATCGCGTGGCGTTCCGGCAACTGGAGCCAGGCCTCGATTTCGCCGGTGGAAACGAGGGTGACAACGGGATCGCCTTCCCTAAGCCACTCGCCGAGTTCCGCGTGGCGGGCGACGATCCGGCCATCGAAGGGAGCGACGACTTGTAAGTCGGAGACCCGAACCTCGAAGAGTTCGAGTCGCTTTTTCGCAGCCTCAATGCTGTCGGTGGCGGCCTTTTGAATGGAGATTGCGACCTGCAGGCCCCGTGAGCTATCGAGGAATTCGCGCTCCGCGATGGCGCGGTCTTTCCACAGGCTTTCCATCATTTCCTTGTCGCGGTGGGCGCGGACCAGTTCCGCTTCGCGCTGGGCGAGTTGGGCCTCGGCCATGGTGAGAGCGGCTTTCGCTTCTTCCGACTGGGCGGCGAGGCGGCGGCCGTCGAGCGTGGCGATGAGGTCGCCTTTTTTCACGTTGTCACCTTCGTCGACGTGGATCTCACTGACAGCGGCGGGCTCCAGAGCGGCGATTTCGGCGCGGCGGACGGCGCGGAGTGTTCCGGTGACAGTGAGAGTTTCAGCAACGTCGCGGCGTTCAGCGGCCCGGACGATTACAGTGCTCGGTGGCATACCTCCGGGCGGGCCCGCCGCGGCTTCCTGAGGCTTCGCCTCGCGGAGCGCTTTCCAACTGAAGTAGGAACCTAGGACCAGAAGGGCGAGGACGCCGAGCCAGCCGAGAAGAGATTTGATGGAAGATTTCATGGGGAGGAGGTAGTGCAATGAGAGGTAAGTGGACCGGATGGTCTAGTCGGAGGGATCAGGGTGACAGCATTTGTTTGATAAACTGGAGGGCGCTGCGGAAGGGGGCGGTGTTGCAGAGGGTGGCGGCGCGCTGAGTGGCGCCGGTCCAGAGATCTAGGATCACGGTGGCCATGATGGCGGGATCAACGCGGTTGGCGATGGTACCTGCTTCGATGCCTTCGCGGATGACCTCAGCGATGATCGTGGTGGTCTGGACCGAACCTTTGGCGAGCACTTCCCGCATGGCGGGGCTGTAGCCAGAGACTTCCGAAGAGAGTTTCACCGACAGGCAGGGGCATTTTCCATCATTTTCACAGCATTTGGCGATACCGGTTTCGAGGAATGTGAGGAGCCGTTGGTAGGGGTCCGGCTCGGGGACAGGGGAGAGCAGCATCTTGGTTTTATACTCAAGGGCCTCCGCGACGTAGAATTCCAGCAGCTCCACGCCAAACTGTTCTTTCGACTTGAAGTGATGATAGAAGGATCCCTTGGGCACGTTGACGGCACTGAGGATTTCGTTGAGGCCGACGGCATGAAAGCCTTTCTCGAGCATCAAGGTCTCGGCAGCTTTGAGGATTTTAAGTTTGGTCGGGTTGTCGCTCACGTTTGGTGGAGTTGGAACTAGACCAGTCGTCTAGTGCGGTCAACGCTTTTCGAGCGAGATGACATCCCCTGCCACATTTGCGAACATCCGCACATGGCCGTCCTAAGAGGCCACGAAGCCGATCACGTCCGTCTCGACCATGCAGAGCCGGTAGACCGAACGGTGCCTGGTGCCATCGCCGCTAACATTCAAGCTGTCACGACCCTTGCTGCAAATTCCATAACCTGGTCCGCCTGAAGCTCACCCCGGTCGACGCGGAACTCGCGCACGGCTTGAGGACCCGTTGGGACGACGAGGGCTGCCGGTGGAGGATCCAACCGGTTGTTTGTGACAACCGGCGATTTATTTTAAAATTTCTTGCTACGCAATCAAGTTTCAGAGCTGATACGCGAATTGCCCAGCTGTTTTCCCTCTTGAGACACTTATGAAAACATCTTTCCCGTCTCTGCTTGTCTTTTTTTTAATGGCTTCCTTGGGCGTAGCGTTCCCTCCAGCTCCTTATTATACGCTCTACGGGACGGTGCGGGATCAGGTCGGGCAGAAGATCACGGCGGAAGGCGCGATGCTGATATTGCTCAAGGGAGGTGCTGAGATCGGCCGCACTCCGGTCACATCGAATTTATTGGATCAGAGCTACGAGCTGAACATGCGCATCGATCAGAGCCGGTCGGGAACCACGTTCTATACCGACAAGGCGGTGGCGGCACAGGGCTTGTTTAGTCTCGCAGTGGAAATGAATGGAGCGCTGTTTTATCCCATTGAAGTAGCGGGCAGTCTAACAGCAGGCAAGGGTGGGGAAAGGGTAAGGCTGGATTTAAATCTAGGTGTGGATTCGGACGGCGATGGATTGCCGGACGTTTGGGAACAGTGGCAGCTATATCAGGCCGGCTATTCCCCCGACGATGATGGCAACTGGGATCTAAGCCTTATCGACAGGGAAGGGGACTTCGACAAGGATGGTCAGAGCAACGTTCTGGAGTATATCGCCGGCACCTTTGCAGGGGATGCGACGGAAACCTTCGGACTGACCATTAAGGAGAAGTTGGAAACGAGTGCCCGCTTCGAGTTCTATGCAATCACGGGGAAAACTTATACAATTGAAAGCAGTCTTGATATGAAGAGCTGGACCCGGATTCCCTTCGCCGTGGGAGCGCCTGCAGTGGGCAATCAAGCTTATGAAGCCACGAACGTCGGAGTGGTCTCCGCTTTCACCCCGCTCCGTGGCGGCGGGCGCGAATTTTATAGACTCTCCGTCCGATGAAACGACTTCCACTACTTGCATTTCTTCTGCTTCTGCTGTTAGGCGCCTCCGCCCATGGCCAGTGGCAAACCACGACCTATACCCTCAAGGGCGGCTGGAGCTCGATTTATCTGAGCGGGGACGCGAAGCAGGGCACCTTGGACGACATCTTCCCCGCGACTGTGACGGAAGTGTGGCGCTGGAATCCAAATCCCTCCCAAGTTCAATTCACCGAATCACCATTGATTCCATCGGCGGGCACGTCTGAGTGGAGTGTCTGGAGACGCGGCTTCCCTGCGGAAAGCACCTTCTCAGAGCTGACGGGCCAGCGTGCGTACCTTGTGAAATCCACGGGCACCGCCGCCACCACCTACACAGTGGCGATCAAGCAATTTCCATTTGTTCCTCGGGCCGCGTGGGTTCGTAATGGAGCAAATTTGATGGGCTTCCCCACTGCCGGGAGCGGGGCTTCCTCTCCGACGATTGCTAGTTACTTTGCAACCTTTCCTGCGGCCATCGCTGCGAATACGAAAATTTTCAAATACAACGGCGGCGAGTTGGGTCCGGGTAATCCGGTGCAGGTTTTCTCCACTGCTAATGAGAGGCTCGACCGCACCCAAGCATATTGGTTTTCGGCCGAGGTCGTGGAAAACTTTTACGCTCCGCTAGAAATCAACCTCTCCGATAGCAGTGGCCTTGATTTCGGGCGTTTAGGCTCGACGATCACCGCCAGCATTCGCAATCGCAGCAATGCGGTTGTGACGGTGACGCTGGCCCCGGTGGCCAGTGAAGCCAGTCCGGCGGGTCAGACAGCCATAACGGGCTCGGTTCCTCTGACCAGGCGGACATTTGACAATTCCTCGCTGCTCTGGATCGAGACGCCGATCACCAGCGCCTTCACCGTTGTCATCGGCCCCAAGGCCACGACGCAATTGCAATTTGGAGTGGATCGCGGCGCGATGGGGGGCGGCAACGACGCGCTGTATGCCTCATTTCTCCGGATCACTGACAGTGGTAATCTGATGGACGTGGTTCTGCCGGCCCGTGCACAGCCCTCGTCCTCCGCAGGCCTGTGGGTCGGGGACATCACGCTTTCCGCCGTTGGCAGCAAGGTGCCGGGATCTCCAGGAGAAACCACTTCTGAACCGCTTCCTCTGCGGGCACTCCTGCATGTGGCTGACGACGGCACCGCCAGCCTCCTTTCCCACGTCTTTCTCGGACAGCTTGCTGTCGCTCCGAACGACTTCGGGATCTGCACGCGGGAGTCTCTGTTGAAGCAGGATGCAAAGGCAACCGCCCAGCGACTTGTGGCCGCGCACCTACCGCTCGATCAGGTAATCACGGGTGCCGGCACCGTCGCCCTGCCGGGCACCCTCACCTGTGTGGTCACCGTCCCTCACAATGATCCTACGAATCCTTTCGTGCACCAGTATCATCCTGATCATGACAATAAGGACGCCCGCTTCCAGCCCGTAGGCCCCGGCGTCGAGAGTTATACGATCACCCGCACCTGCACCTTCACCTTCACCGCTTCGCCACCGGCTGGCAGCACCGTCTCCAGCGGCTGGGGCAGCAGTGTCCTCGGCGGCACTTATTCGGAAAGCATTTCCGGTATCTATAAAGAGCCAATCATCGTCTCCGGAACCTTCCAGCTGAACCGCGCGTCGGAAATCGGCACCCTCAGTCAATAACTGTTATTTCGACCAATCTCAACTCATCATCCGCATGAAAAAATCGACCGCCACCCTCACCACCACCCTGGGCCTTCTACTGGGGTCTCTGCACGCGCAGACGGTGCCTCCGTTTATCAACTATCAGGGACGGGTGACCGATAGCTCGGGGGTGGGGCTGGGGACCGGAACCCCTGTCAATCGTAAGGTTATTTTCCGGGTCTTCGATGCTGCCACGGGCGGCACCAGGCTTTGGTCCGAACAACACACAGTGACGATTTCGAACGGCGAGTTCAGTGTTTTGTTAGGCAACGGCATTGATGCTTTTTACAGCGGTAGCACGGAAACCCCGACCAAAACCAGCACCCCGCTGGATACGGTTTTTACAAGTCCTGGCATCCTGCGTTTTGTCGAAGTCGTTGTGGATAACGCGGACGGCGTATTCACCGCTGCCGATACCCCGATCACTCCCCGCCAACAGATCACGAGCACCGCATACAGCTTTCGCGCGCGCTCTGCGGATACCATCACCTCGGGAACCGACCTTCAAATCAACGGCAGCGCCGACTATGGTCTTGGCTACTATGGCGCGGGTCGCTTGTTCAACGGCACCCCCGTGAACGGACCGGTTCTCTTCGGACAAGCCGGCGGTGCGCTTGGCTCCGTCAATGGCGCCGATAAAAGCATCGCGCTACGGTGGAACGCGGCGGGCGCGATCGGTATCGGCAGCGGGGAGCTTGCGGGAGCTGCGCCTACAACGAAGCTGCTTGTTCAAGGAGACGATCCCAATACCGTGCCCCAGCAAATCAACATCCGCGGCAACACTTCCACCAACAAGAGGTTGCTCATGGGCTACAACACGACCTTGGACTACGGTTCCATCCAGTCCCATAGCGGCGTTAGCGCCGCCAGCAACCTTTTGCTCAACCCTCTCGGAGGCAATGTGGGGATCGGTATGACCGCCGTTCCAGCGAACAAACTGACAGTCAACGGGAACTCTGAATTCAAGGGACGGGTTTCCGCCAATGGCAGTTCCGGCTATTCATTTGACACTGTCGGCGATACTGACGGCGGACTCTTCTCACCGGCAGACGGAACAATTGTCATCCGCACCGACGGTACCGAAAAAGTGAGGGTCAGTCCGGCAGGTAACGTGGGAATTGGCACCGCCAGTCCCGTATTTCCGCTTAGTTTTTCAAACTCGATAGGCGATAAGATCAGTCTCTGGGGAGCGAGTGGAGCTCATTACGGATTTGGAATTGCCAACAGTTTACTGCAGATCCATAGCGACACGGCCTCGTCAGACATCGCCTTCGGTTATGGCAGCAGTACTTCCATGACGGAAACTATGCGAATCAGCGGGAATGGCACCCTCTTCGTGAAAGGGGCGGATCCCTCTGTCTACATTGGCACGAGTGGTGGCACGCACGGCGCGGTTTACCTTGGTAACGCTAACCATGGGGTGAAGAGGTTCTATTCCAACGGGAATGATGTTGGCCTTTATACAACTGCGGCAGATCTTTATCTATCTGCCAACGGTAGTGGACAACGCAGTCATTTCGTCCTGAAAAACAACGGAAACGTGGGGATCGGGAATCCAAACCCCGCTGTGAAGCTGGATGTTGCTGGAGCCACCTATTTAACCATGTCTGACGATAATAATTTTGGCTCGGGCATCGAATTTTACTCGAAGGCAGGACCACAAAATCTCTCCCCTGGTCAACAGACTAATCAGTGGGTGACTGTTCGTGCTGATGGATGGATCGCGGCCGGTTATGGCTTGGTCGTTTACTCCGACAAGCGGATCAAGAAACATGCTCAAGCGAGCATAACGACGGAAGATTTGGACGATATTCAGAAGCTGCAGGTAACCAATTACAAGATGATAGATCCTGCGAACGGCGGAAATGTTTGGCGGAAAGGCTTCATCGCGCAGGAAGTCGAAAAAGTAATTCCTGGGGCGATTTCGCAAAGCAAGGAGTTCGTGCCCAATCTTTTCACCCTCGCTACGGCCGCTGAATACGATACCTCCGCGAAAACCTTGGCGTTGACCCTCAGCAAAGATCATGAGTTAAAGGTTGGCGATCGGGTGCGGCTTCATCTAGACGGAGAGCGGCATGACCTCAAGGTCGGCGAAGTCTCTTCCCCTTCGGAGTTCGTGGTCAAGAACTGCACGAAAGCACCGGAGAAGGTTTTTGCCTGGGGGAAAGAGGTTAGCGATTTTCGGACCGTTGACTATGATCGGATCTTCACTACTGCGGTGGGTGCCCTTCAAGAGTTGAAGCGCGAAAAAGATACCGAGGTAAAGACTTTGCTTGACGAGAACTCGGAGCTTCGCGCCCGGGTCGCCGCACTCGAAGCCAAAGACGCAACTCGCGACGCCAAGCTTTCCGCAATTGAGAAGGTGCTGTCTTCCATCGACGAAGCCACTCTCCGCACTGTGTCGCTGAAAAAAGGTGATCGGGCGGATTGATAAGTTAGCTCGACCCGCCGTAGCCCCTCGCACGTCGCCCGAGCTTGCAAACCTCTGCCCTTTCTCAAATTCGATCCGCTCTCTGAATCTGCCCGCCATGAACCGCTGCTGTTTATTTCTCTTCGCCCTGATCTCCCTGTTGATCGCTCAATCAGCACAGGCGCAATACGAGCTGAAGGCGGGCAACTTCAATAATGTCTTCGTCCCCCAGACCGCGTCGGGAACAGCCGCGACGCCTTCCGGTCCGCCAACTGTGGCGAATCCGGTGCCAACCGACCGACAGTTCTCCGCCATGGGGCAGGTGGCAGGGGCAGTCGGCCCGATCCTGAAGACGCCTCCCGCTCCATACTTGGAACGTTATCCAACAAACGGGACGCTCGTGCTGGCGCAGGCGACGATCGGTGGTGTCTTTGCGTCCGGAGTGCCGAGATATTCCCTGGGTGATGAGATCATCCCGCCTTCCACTGAGGCCGACGGTTTCACCATAGCAGGAGCTGGATACTGGCGTGTGCAGCCGGTGCAAGCGGGGGAAGTGTTTCAGATCGCCGGGAGCCCCAATATCCCCATGCCGCTGGTGGAGGTGGTGGTTTCCATTTCCTCGAACAATTCAACGAACGTAACGGTGGCCTCACCCGTTCCCGCGACATTGGTGGTGGGATCAACGATTCTCGGACAGCCCATCACCCGGATCAGCGGTAACAATGTGACTCTCGCAGGAAACGCGAACGCCTCCATCACGAGCGCCACCTCGGTTCCGATCACGCCCGCGACATCATTTTATTACAGTCCTCACGCGGAGAAGGTCTTCGCGTCCCAAGCGGGTCGCGTCACGATTACCTGGGTGAGTCGTACTCCGGTGAATGGCAACTACTTCACCAAGACGGAGGACTTTGCCGTCTCATCGACCACGAAGCGACCTGTTCGCACCATCTACTGGACCGAGGGAGCTTTTGATGGCCCGACCGTTCTGGTTACTGACAACCGGATTACCACCGTAAATCCGGCCTACTATCCTCTTGTTCCCAAAGCTGTTGCCCAAGAGGTCAGCATTCCTGGCAACAATCCGCTTACGCCAAACCTTACCACTCTTTCCTTCGATAAGTTTGGCGGCGTTGGCCAGCTTCATGCCTACAACGTTGAGGGTCGGATTTTTATCGAATACCTCGGCAACGTTCGGGCTGCCGGGAGCATTTACGAATTCATTGGTTCTGACATTGTTGAAATGGTGCGGGTTCCGGAGCCCACATACTCGACAGTCCACCTCGGCAAGGAGATCACACCGCATGAACCCTCGGTCACCATCTCTGCACCACCCGGAGCCGGGACGACGGCGCAGGCAACCGCTACGGTGGTGAACGGTGTGGTGACTGCCGTCAGCCTGATCGATGGTGGTAGTGGCTATGGGATTACTCCGCCCACAGTGAGCTTTGCGATTCCCGATTCGGGTATCAAGGCAACCGCCAGTGCGACCGTGGCCAATGGCATGGTGACGGCAGTCACGCTCAACGATGGAGGCAGCGGATATCCGACGCTTACTCCATCCCCGGTGCGCAGCACTTTGCAAAATGCTGCCAGCTATTACGGAACTGGAGTACGTTCGGACAATTCCTCGGCCTATTTTGCCGAGCGGGATACGAGCGCGGCCAATAATCCGGACAATGGAACTCCCGCCTCCCAGGACGCTTACAACAAGGTGGTTTTCTACTGGCTGGAGGAAGGCGATTTCAGCATCAAATGGCCGAAGTTCCAAGACCGTTACTGGCTCCGCTGGTCGCCCAATCTCTCGGATTACGCTCATTATACCGTGGGGCCGACCGGCAGTGACTCCGCCACCGGCATGACGTTTACTGGTGGTTCGCTTCCGACGGTCGTTTATCAGGATGATCCCGCTCAAAAGGAGGCGGCGATAGATAACGCGAGCCAGCGGCTTCTCGTCACCTTCGGGCCGAACAGCGACAAACATAACCGTTCGCTGTTAAAGTTCAGCGGCAGCGGCTCGGTGTGGTATGTGAATCTCTACACCCAGACGGAGAACAGGCAGTCGTTGCTCAGTTCTACAAGCTCAACCACGAATGGTGTCACTACCGTCACCGTCAGTAGCACCAGTGGATTGGAAGTGGGAATGGTCGTTACGGGACCGGGCATCAACGGTTCTACCGTCGTAGTTCGGATCATTGATGCGACGCGGCTTGTCATCTCGCAAAACATTGGTAATGCGACTAATCCCTTGGCTTATACGGTGGAGTCGGACCTGGATACTCCGGTAAACGCCGCCGCCGTTGTAGGGACACGTCTCCCGCCTCCGGCCGGGCACGAGTATGCAGGCTACATTTCGGGTGGCACCGGCTATTACCCGGCGGGTTATCTAAATCCCTTCGTTGTCGGCTTACCCGCAGCCAACAGGGGAGCAATCATTCCTGTGAACGCCATACCCGGAAATGATCTCACCGTGCGGTGGTTTAAAAAAATCCCCGCACCGAGCGCAGCTTTCAGGGATTTGTATGTGCCAGGAAAAATTGGCCGCTACACAGTCAGTTATCCAGGGATGACCACACCACAGATCGTTATCGCCCAAGGAGTGGGAACGGGTGATTTGTCAGGAGCGGAAGCAGCGGGGAGTGTTTACTATCAAAACGACCGCTCGCAGGTGGGATACAACCCGAATGAAGAACATGCCTTCCCGCTGGCACCCAGGGCATACGCTCTGCGTGAAGATCTCAATGTCACCAGTGGGTCGGACTACACCTCGGAGCCTTTCGTGCTGATGGCTTATACTGATGCCGTGGACAAGCGCCCCGCCATCCATGCTTACAAGGTGGTGCGCACAAGCAATGACTATGACTTCGACTACTCTGCGACCGCAGGAACACTGCTAGTCAAACCGTATCCGCTGCCTTTGTTACCAGAGCCGATGGTGGGCGTTGGGACGGCACGCACTTCAAAGGATCTTGAAATCGTAGGCGCGGACGATCCCACGAACGGAAGCGTGATCACCGATATCGCCTACAAGAGCTACACCTTCAAGGACCGCAAGGGCTTTACGTGGGTGCACCGCGGTCCCCATAGCACCGGAAGCCCGGTGCTTTCGATGAAGCTCTATTACCTCAGTCGCCCTGGCTTCTTCCTTCCCGGTTCCGGTGAACCTGCGGCTGGCACCGTGCTTCCGTTCCTACGTCATATCTCAAGACGGGGAACGCCTCTGAACATCAATGCGATCGACTCGAAAGCAGACGGAACCCCAGGTGGTATTGATGAGCCGTTGACGGTGACCTATCGTCCGGCCTGGCCTACTGATGCGCCTGAGTTGAGGGTGGGTGAGACGCTGACATTGCCAAAGTTCGGGCTGCCTCAGGTTCGCGGGCAATTGAGCGCGCAGGTGGTCTACCAGCAATCGCTCGCCAATGCTCCAACCGCGACGGGACTCACCAACAACAGCGTCAGTCTTCACGATCCCACCCGCGAGAAAACGGTTGATATCAGTGCGGGCGGGATCGGCCTGTCATCTGTGCCAGCAGCCATCAGGACGACCAGCTATCGGGGGAAAACCTACTTCCAAGGCTTGCCCCCGCACCTGCAGCAGCGCGTTTATCTCGATCCATTGCGAGGCAGCAAGGGAACTCTCGTCTTCATCGGCACGTTCCACGACGAGATCGCGGGCGAGGATTATCTCGATCTGAACCTTCTCTCTCAAACCGATGAAAATCTGCTCAAGGATCTCGTGCCTGAAGGTGCCACCGACAAGTCGAAGTGGGATGCCGCCATCGACGCCCTCAACACCAGGGTGGAAACCTTCAAGCCGGATCCAGCGAGATTTGGTTCACATATCGTAGATCCGGTAAAGAATGCGGACGTTGGAGAAAACGGTCTTGCGGTCATCAGCAGCCCGAACACCGCCGTTGACAGCTATGCCATCACCGCCACAGGGAAAGGAACCGGCTTTGTCACCATGGTCTTTGGCGACGGTGGTAATCCGGACCAGCAGCCGCAAGGGGATCCGGTGCAGGTAAAAGTATTCAGGGTGGCCGACCAGCTTTACGTCGGAGATTTGAAGGTGCTCCAGTCGAGCAATCCGCTCGATGAAAAAGTCACCCTCCGGCATAGCGGCGACTTCGCAGGCAATCCGGAGGATTACGAATTCGATTGGCGATGGACGACTGGCGCAGCCTCAGCTCCGACCACGTATGCCACTACAATCACAAAACGTATCGGTGATCCGACCGCTTCGACGCACACCTGGGACGTGGTTCGGGATCCGGGAGCTCTGCTGCCAACGGAAACGCAATATGCGAACGCCGGGGCATCATTGCCTTTCCCCCGGACCGAAAACGTTCGTCTGGTGAAGTTCGTGCTCGATGCGCAGAAACAGCCGACGGCGACCGTGATCGATGCGGAGAGCTACACCGACGCGGAAATAAACCAGGGCTTTCCGAGCATTGTGCTAAGATCCAACGCAGGTGTCGATTTTTCAGATGGTGTTCCAGGAAGCATCATTTTCAGCGCGAGCATGGGAACGTTCGATGGCTTCGTGCTGTACGTGAACAAGAAGGCTGTGCTGGCCCACAAGGCGCCGACACCGCAATTCACTCTGACCAGCTCTAGCACGGGTCTAACCGAGGCCGGCTTGCTTAAGCAGTTTCACGTCGCTCCCAGCTACTTTACCGAGGGCCAGAATACGATCGAGGTAGCCATCTACACGACTGCGGATCCCAATTCGCAATCGTCGCTCAACTTCATGCTGGAAGCCGCTCAGGAAGCGGATGTCGTTACGTCCGGTGGCGTTTGGCAGGAATCCAGTGATCCCGCTGGAATCAATACCAACACGGCAGTGGTGGGCGGTTCTCCGACACTGCCGTTTGGTGGCCCGCAGTTCGTCCTCAACGACCGTTGGTTCACGATGCGCTACCGGCCGAAAGTCAACACAGGCAACATTCTCGCTCCCGGCGACACCCAGTCTGAAGTGGGCTGGTCGCGGTGGATGGAAGCTCGGAATGTTGAAGGATGGGTCAAGCGGGTTCTGGCCGCGATCAACCCCTTCGAACAGCGCATGAAAGATCTGTACAACAATCAGGTCGACACAGACGTCAGCGTGATCACCCAGGCAGGCAAACGCTGGGAAGGGGATATCGCCCTGACAATGGACAACATCAGCAGCACGGGCTTGATCGAAATTTACGAAACGGTCCTCAACCGCGCAAAGGACATGAGCATCGACGCCAACACGAACGATGCGGACTCCAACAACGCGCTAACGCTGGCCGCCGGCTACTTGAACGACCTCTATACCCTGCTTGGCAACGAGGCCTACGCCGACGCGGCCAATCCCACAATCTCGATCGACGATCAGAACAGCGTTTCCGAGGTGAACACCAGCCGCTTCGCCTTTGAAGCGCAGGTCTCAAGCTCGCTGGAGGAGGAACTCGCCCTGTTGCGAGGGCGCACCGACTCGGTCAGCCCGGGAGTGAAAACCTCGCCTGCATACAACCGCCTTTACTGGAACTACACCCGCGGCATCAACAGCGGAGAAGTCATCTACGCCATCAACTACAACATCAAGGAGAAGGTGGGCAGTAGCACTGCCAACGGGATTATCGACGAATCGGATGCACAACGGATGTTCCCGCAGGGACATGGAGATGCATACGGCCATTACCTGACAGCCCTTACCGGCTATTACCGTCTCTTGAGCAACAGCAACTTCACCTGGACTCCGCGCGCCGAGGCCGTGACCGTGCTTGGCCAGCCGGTGACCGTGGATTACATGGACGAACGGAAATTTGCGGCTGCCGCTGGCAACGTGGCACGCACCGCCCAGCAAATCTGTTCATTGGTATATCGCCAGAATTACAAAGACGATCCCTCCGGCGGCTGGACCAATTATCGTGACCTGAAGAGCGCCAATGTGCAGACCGGTGTGAAAGGCCACCAAGGTCTCGATGAATGGGTAAGCCGCAGCAGCCAAGGTGCGCTCTACCATTGGGCGGTTGCAAATGCCCTCGTGCCGGATGTGGATCTTACGAACAGTGGAGTGCAGAAAATCGACCGCAGCACCGTGCCGGAGCTTGCCCAGCTTGCTACTGCAGCTGCGGTTTTCCAAACAACGATTGACAACGCCAACGCACACCTCAACCCGCTTGGTCTCAGCCCGGGTGCCATCGCATTCGATCTGTCTCCAAGTGAGATGCAGGCAGGTAAATCCCACTACAAGCAGATCTCCGGGCGAGCTCTGCAGGCGCTCGTGAACGCAAGTGGAGCCTTCAATCAGGCTGGACGAATGACTCGCTCCCTCCGTGATCAACAAAATCAGATCGACGATTATTCGACCGTCATTGCCCAGCAGGAAACGGCTTATGTGAACCAGTTGATCGATATCTATGGCAAGCCGTATTCCGGGGACGTGGGTCCTGGCAGGCTATATAGCCAGGCATACGTCGGGCCCGACCTGAACCATTGGTTCATCGTGGATCGTCCCACAGAGGCCATCGACACCGCCAATGCCTTTACCATTTACACCACGGAAGCGACGGACATCGCCACCTTCACCAACGCTTCGATCAAAGACATCATTGAGGGAGACAGGATGCCGGAATCGGCCACACGGGACATCGAGGTGACGGTGCAGCCCTCGCAATGGGTGCAATACAATGACGTCTGGAAGGCTGGCGGGCTCGGATCACGTCCTGAAACAGGGGAGTTGCAGGATGCGTTACAAGATGCGCAGCGGACGTTTCTGGAACTAAGCGATCTTAACGCCCATTGGGGGAAAGACACTGCGGAGTTGTCACACGCCAACAAGGTTTTCCGGGATCTTGTTGCAACGCAAGCCGAAGCGAGGTCAAAAACGAGCACCAGCAACAGTGATGTCCTTGAACTGGAGCGGGTGGCGTTGGGACTGGAGATTACCGCGGCCACTTTGGATTTCATCGCCTCCTTCCATGATGATACGGCTGACAGCATCGCCGAGTTTTTCCCAAGGGTTGTGGGTCTCGCAAGTGACGTGACATCGGGTCCGCGAGGCGGTGCCAAGCTAACCGGTGCCGTGCTGGCAAACATCGCTAAGGGACTCGCCGTGGCATCGCGGTCCGGAGCCGGCATCACGAAGATCGCGGTTCAAAGCGAGGAAATGTCGCTTCAGCGCAGCTTGGATGCGCTTGGATTTTCCCTCAATGAGGTTCAGTTGGCTTACGAGTACGACAATCTCTATCGCTCCTCGATCACGGGTGCGAACGAGCTGATGCTATTGACGGTGGCCCACCAACGCGCGCTGCAGCGGGTGAGTAACGTCCTTGCCAAGGGCAACCGGGTGCTGGCGGAGCGGGAGGTCTTCCGCCAACGCGCGGCGGCGATCATTCAGGGATACCGGACGAAGGATCTGGGTTTCCGGATCTTCCGCAATGAAGCGCTTGAGCAATATCGCAGCCTTTTCGATCTCGCCAGTCGCTACAGCTATCTTTCGGCAAAGAGCTATGACTACGAGACCGGCCTGCTAGGGACTCCCAAAGGACGGGAAATTTTCGACAGGATCATTTCCTCCCGATCGCTTGGTGACCTAACTGGAGGTGTTCCCCAGTCCACCGTCAGCACCCTTGGTGATGCGGGCCTCGCCGGGACCATGGCTCAATTGAATGCTGATTTTTCTGTCGCTGAAGGGAGGCTTGGAATCAACAACCCCGACCAGTATGGAACCGTGTTTTCGTTGCGCACCGAACTTTACCGCCTGCTCAACGATCCGGCGATCACGAGTGACGATGACGCGTGGCAGCAGACGATCGAGCAGCGGATTGTTGCAGACGTTATGACCGATCCGGATGTTGCTGCCCACTGCCGCAACATCAAAAAGCCGGACGGCACGCGCGTGCCGGGTATTATTATCCCGTTCAGCACTACGATCCAGCACGGCAAGAACTTCTTCGGCCTGGATCTGGCGGCTGGCGACCACGCTTATACCCCGAGCAATTTTGCGACCAAAATCCACAGGGTCGGCATCGCTCTACCCGGCTACGTGGGGATGGACGCCTATGCTGCGGGAAATCCTACCGGAGCACCTGCAAGCGGAGCCAACAACGCACTCAGCGCCACGCCATACGTATATCTCATCCCGTGTGGCAATGACTACATGCTTGCCCCGCCGCTGGGCGATACCAATACCTTGCGCTCCTGGACCGTCGCAGACCAAGCGCTGCCGCTGCCCTACAACCTCGGGGCGAATGCGTTCAACAGCACACAGTTCTTCAACGCCAACGGCACGCTCAGCGAGCAGCCTTGGATCATTCGCAAGCATCAAGCGTTCCGGATGGTGAGCGATCCGACGCTCTTCTACAGCTGGGTGCCTGCTGAATTCACCAACTCCCGCCTGATCGGCCGCAGCGTCTGGAACGGTCAGTGGAAAATTGTGATACCTGCTTACACGCTTTCAAGCAACGAGCAGGATGGTCTCAACCGATTCGCAGCCAGCGTGAAGGATCTTCAGCTTTTCCTCAGGACTTATTCGAACTCAGGAAACTGATGAAAGTCGCCGTTCTAATCGCCGCTGTGATCGCACTAGTGGCGCTGGGGTTCTATCTGGTTCCGCGCGAAGAACCGGAGCCGGTTGTTCAGGCGTCCTTGGAGCGCCCTCGCCCGAATACAGTAGTTTCCGATCCCACTGTCGTCTTCCAGCGGGCCTTCTGGAAACATCCTTTAGCAGATGATCGTATCCACCATGCCGAGCGCCGCGAGTGGTCGGATGAGAATGGGGTGAAACGGTGGCAGTGGTTCATCTCGGTCGATCCGTCAGCCGAACTTGTGAAGCATCTTCGCGAGGACAATGCCTTCGGGCTGGTGCCAATGAAATCAAGCGCCGAGGTTCGGGACGCGCCACCATGGTTTACGTTTGAATCAGAAGATATTGAAGTGATTGGAGCTCAAGGCGGAAATATGCGCCTGAGCTTCAGCAATTCCGGCAGACTTTTCGCCACCGATTCCGGGGGTGGCTTCCAAGCCGGAGCTTCGGAAAGTCCATCCGTGCCACCTCAGGCTGCCGGAAACGGACGGCTTCCATATTCACCACCACCGCGGCCGAATCCATGATCCATTTACCTAGCCCATTTTCCCGGTATTTAGCCGCCATAGTGTGTAGCTCTCTTTGTTTTCTCATGGCGGAAAGCCATGGGGAATCGCCGCGGGTTCTCAACCACCAAGGGAGAATTGCGGTAAACGGGGTCAATTTCAATGGAGTGGGGCAGTTCAAGTTCGCGCTCGTCGACAGCGGAGGAACCCGCAGCTTTTGGAGCAACGACGGCAGTAGCTCCGACGGCACCGAGCCCGCCACCGCCGTTGATCTCACAGTTGTAAGGGGGCTTTACGCGGTGCTGCTCGGAGATGAGTCGCTGGTTAACATGACACCCGTGGCCGCCACCGTTTTTGATAATGCCGACGTTCGGCTTCGGGTTTGGTTCAACGATGGCAGCAAAGGCTTTCAACAGATCACCCCGGACCACCGGCTCGCCGCCTCCCCTTACGCCATGGTAGCGGAAAGGGCGCTTTCCGTGTCCGAAGTATCTCTAACAAACGTCATGGCGGCTCCATCGAAGCCGGTCGTTGCCTGGGGAAAGAACAGTCACGGACAGGTTTCCGTTCCCGCTCTGGCAGCTGTCGCTGCCGTTGCCGCAGGGGAAAGCCACAGCCTTGCACTGCAGAACAACGGGACGGTGGTTAGCTGGGGAAATGGCAGCGCGGTTCCGGTCGGTCTAACAGGCGTTACCATGATTGCCGCAGGTCGCAATCATGACTTGGCGCGGAAGAGCGATGGTACGGTGGTAGCTTGGGGAGACAATGCCTCCGCTCAGACCACTGTCCCGGCGGGCGTCACCAATGCTGTCGCTGTAGCTGCCGGAGACAACCACAGCCTTGTCCTGCGTGCGGATGGCACGGTCACCGCCTGGGGAGACAATACCTTCGGGCAGACGGATGTTCCTGCCGGGGTTTCAAACATCACCGCTGTGGCAGCAGGAAGCGACCACTGTCTAGCTTTGAAAAGTGATGGAACCGTGTTTGCCTGGGGACGCGATGAAGCGGGCCAGTCGAGCGTCCCCGAGGCTTTGAGCGATGTGATCGCCATCGCGGCGGGTGCCTATCACAGCTTGGCAGTGAAAAGCGATGGCAGCGTCATTGCTTGGGGCTGGAACTCTGGAGGACAGGCGACAATTCCCGCCGGACTGACGGGTGTCTCCAGCGTCGCGGGTGGATATGCGTTCAGTGCGGCGCTAAAATCAGACGGGACGCTCGTGACATGGGGCGACAACTCCGACGGCCAGCTGACGGTTCCTCCCTCCGCTACGCACATCAAGGCTTTGGCTGCGGGTGCATCCCATATGGTGATCCTCCGTGCCGATTCGATTCCTGCCCAAGTGGCCCGCCTCGATGAGGACAACGTCTTCACCGGTAAAATCGGCATCAAGCGCAGCCCGACCAACAATGCGTTGGAGGTCGAGGGAAATGCGAGCAAGTCCATCGCCGGAAATTGGCTTTCAAACTCCGACCGCCGGATCAAAACGGACATCCGAACGATCACCGATGCCCTGGGAGTTCTCGATGAAGTGCGCCTAGTGGATTTCCGCTACACCGATGAATACCGCGCCGACAATCCATCAATCGGTGGTGGGCGCTATATGAATGTGATCGCCCAAGAGTTTGGCGCTGTGTTCCCGGACCACGTCAAGAGCAGTGGGGAAAAGATGGTCGATGGTTCACCTGTTCTGCAAGTCGACACCTATCCTTTAACAATTTACTCGGCGGCAGCGATTCAGGAACTTCATCGTGAGAATGAGATGCTGAAAGAGAAAGTGGCGGCTCAAGAAGAGCGTCTGAATCGACTTGAAGCCATTATCAGAAAGCAAGGGAGATGATGTTGCTCCGCAGTATTTTCCTCACAATCTTGCCCGGAATCGCCGCAGGTGGAAGCAGTGCAAGTTATACGCTTGAGCCCTTGGCATTCGATCATGGTGGCCTGTTGGGAAGCAGCGGAAACTACAATACAAGTTCTTCCTCCTCACCCGGAGGCGCGGGTAGCTCAGGAAGTTATGCGGTGCGGACGGGATTCGCGGGACAGCTGGCGGAGTCCTTGCCCACGGTTGTTTTTACGGCGCCAGCCAGTCTGGCGGCTGATGGAAGTGGCAAGGTCTTCGTGGCAGCCGCCGACGGAACCACGGTCAACTCCGCCTATTCCGGAAGGGGTTCGACAATCTATTCTTCGTTGCCCGCCGCTCCATCGGCGGTCGGTCTGTACCTTGTGACTGCGACAGGAGGTCCTGATTATCTTGGCAGCGGGAGCCTAGATTTCGTCATCCACGGCCCCCTCGCCGCAAGTGACAGCCTTACCAAACCAGCCAATCACGCTCCGATCACCATACCGGTCTCAGATTTGTTAGGAAACGACACGCGCATGCTGCCTGACGGTTCGATCTCGTCTGCTGGTCTTTCGATCACCGCAGTGGAGCCAGGACCGGGTAATAACATCTACTTGGGAACAGGGGATGACGCCGGGTGGCTTTTTTTCATCCCATCCAACGCCCCGAGCGAGAGCTTCACCTACTCTGTTAGTGACGGAAGCTCAACGGCAACGGCGATTGCGACAGTGTCGGCTCTCGGCTTCACTCCGACCTTTGTCTTGCAGATGACCAAGCGCGGGACTGCTGACTTTGACGGCATCAAGACCAGCAGCACCTTCGATTTTATCGCCGTCCCAGGTCAGGTTTATCAGATCGAATACTCGTCCGACCTAGTCGAATGGATTCCAGCCGAACCGGTCTCCAGCGGTCCCAGCGGCTCGTTTTCACTCGTGCTAAGCCGGTCAGGCAATTTCGCTGCGGCCTGGAACAGGAGTCTCTTTTTCCGGGCAAAACTGTGAGTTTATCTTTAATGGCATGAAAATCAAATCGGCGATCTTCCTGTTTACACATGCCGCGGCGATTTCTGGATCGGCTCAGATTGAAGTTACCAGGTTTTTCAACAGCAATCAGAACATCCCTGACAACGGCCAGTTCCTCGACATCCGCACAGTGGAAAATTCGGGTTTCGCAACGGTCACCGACGTAAACGTCCGTCTGGTGATGCAGGGCGCGGCGGGGACGGCCATGCGGCTGGGAGACTACTATGTCTCTCTTACCAATGGAACCGCTTCCGAGGAAGAGCGGTTCGCGGTGTTGCTCAATCGCCCGCAGACGTCTGACACGGCACCATTCGGAAGCTCGCTCTCGTCGGTGGATATCAGTCTGGACGACTCGGGTTTCGCGGGCAATGTCTTCCACATTTCTAGCAATACGGGAACTTACAAGGCGGACGGCCGTCTTTCGGTCGATCCCTATGGGGCGCCGGTGGCTTATGATAGCACCGCAGTAACCCACGGATTGTCCACGCTGAACGGAAGCGTGTTCAGCAATACCTGGGGCTTGTTGGTTGCTGACACGCGGCAGGGAGCTGCTGGAAAGCTCCTCAGTTGGACCCTCAGCACGACGGGGATTTCGGCTGATTCAGGGTCTATTGATCCAGGACCAGGCGGAACAATCGCGGACACTCCGGGCGGAATCGAAGACCATCGAAATTTGAAATCCATACTCCTAGTTTCAGGAAGTGGTGCCGCAGGTGTGACGGCGGATGTCTCTGAAAGCTTGTTCCTGAGCGGCGGCTTGTCCGGGGCGGGGGAGTTACACAAGATCGGAACTGGTAGGTTGACGCTCGGTGGTGACTCCACCGGAAGCAATGGGGGTCCAAGCTTCTCAGGCACTGTGGTCGTCGGCGCTGGCGAGGTCGAGATCGCCGCTAGCACCGCACTTGGTCTGCACGGGGCGCTGGTCTTCCATGGGAATCATACAATCTTACGGCTCTCGACCGCAGCTGCTTTCGAACGGGCTATTGCGATCAACGCAGGCACGGAGGTGACGTTGGAAGGGAGCGGAACGCTTTCGGGGACTATCAGCGGGGAAGGCGGTTTGCGTAAAGAGGGTCCTGGAAAAATTACTTTGGATGGCGACAACAGTTATCTAGGCGACACGGTGATCAGCGGTGGCGTGCTGGCGATCGATGGCAGTATGACCTCGTCGATCCATGTGGAGGTTGGTGGAGTTCTGAAAGGCAGCGGGCTCATCCATGGCGCGGTGAATGTTTCGGGGCAACTCGTGGCTGGAAGCAGCGTCGGAACGCTAGGCACCGGGCCCCTCACCTTCAGGAACGATTCCATGTTCGCCTACGAAATGGACTTGGCTTCGTTCTCCAGGGGTTTCGTCCAAGTCGCCGGAGATTTTGCAATCGAGAATGGTGCGGTTCTGACGCTGACCGAACAGGGTGGGACGGGAGTTTCGTATGGGACAAAGTTTACGCTTATCCGTTACTCGGGTGCTTGGGACGGGGGCTTGTTCGCCCATGATGGAACCACTCTTGCCGATAACTCGGTCATCCAACTCGACAGCAGCCCGTGGCTCGTCCAATACGCGGATGGTTCGGAGGGCTTCACGCTGACATCCGTTCCTGAGCCTGCCGCCGCTGTGATTTCGAGTCTCACATTTATGGGCTTGCTCATGCGGCGGCGGCGTTGAACTTGGAAGACCGCTCAGCCGTCCAACTCAAGGGGTCGGTGGCGGTGGTGGCGGGGGCTCCTCGTCGACCTTTGCGCCGACGAGGAGCGAGGTCAAAACGCCGGTCACGAGGATGCCGATGATCACTGCGAGCACGGTCAGGTTGAACGAATCGCCCAGCCATGCTTTGAGGTATTTCGCGGTCAACATCTTTACGCCGACGAGGATTAGGATCAATGACAGGGCAGGCTTGAGATAGCGGAACTTGTTGAACAGGCCCGCCAAGGCGAAATACAGCGAGCGCAGGCCTAGAATCGCAAAGACGTTGCTGGTGAATACCAAGAAAGGATCGGCGGTGATGGCGAACACGGCGGGAATGGAATCGACCGCGAAAATCAAATCGGTGACTTCCACTAGGATCAGGGCCACCGCTAGCGGCGTGAGCAGCCATTTTCCGGGTATCGCGGCCTCCACCACTGGGTCGGCCCGCTGCTCGAGTCCTGGTTCTGCGGCTTCATGAGACCACTCGCTCCCCGCCCGCACCATGAAATGCTGGCCGTGGAAGTCCCGCGTGATTGGGAAGAACCGCCGGATCCAGCGAACCACCACACTCTCTTCCGGGTGCTCTTCCTTCTCTGCGAAGACCAGCATCTTGATCCCGGTAAAAATGAGGAACACACCGAAGATGTAGAGGATCCAGTGGAAATGCTGTACCAGCACCGAGCCCATACCGATCATCGCGCCACGCATTACCAGCGCACCAAGGATGCCCCAGAACAAGACCCGGTGCTGGTAACGCGCCGGAACCGCCAGCGAGCCGAAGATCATCGCGATCACGAAGATGTTGTCCACGCTAAGTGACTTCTCGACGACGTATGCTGTTAGGTACTTCGTCGCCGCCAGACGTCCCGTGTTAATGACCTTGTCGAGAGGATCGACCGTCAGTCCGAGATCGAACCAGTGCCGGTCGTACGCGTAAAAAACCAGGATGGAAAACGAAAGCCCGAGTGTGATCCAGACTGCGGACCAGCCGAGAGACTCCTTGAAGCCGACGACGTGGGACTTCTTGTGGAAGACTCCGAGGTCGAGGGCAAGCATGGCAAACACAAAACCGATGAAGATCAACCACGCCCAGATCATGAGGTTGCTTAGTCTGAGTGCAACGAAGCTGCAACAGGAATATGCTCTTGGCGGCCTGAACATCGCCAACTGAATTTCGAGAATCTGTGGAGCCAGATGCCTACGCATCGGCCCGCTGGCTGATCCGTCACCAGGAGCGGTCGGCTGCGGAGGAGGGATTGTTCACAGCCCGGCGGGCGCGGCTTTCGCCTGCAAGCCTGCCTACGGCACTTTTTCGCGCTGGCGCGCTATTCCTGCGCTGACGGCTCTGCTTCTGGATTTTTCCTTTCTCGACGGTGGGGTGGGCCGGGGGTAGTCTGGCCGCGAAAAAGTTTCTATGCAGGAAGAACGGCGGGAGGGGGAGGATGGAGTTGAGAAGAGGGAAACTCTGAAGGAGCGGCTGTGTAGAATCATCTTCTTGTCGGACACACGGGCTGGCCACGCGTTTGACGTAATGCTGATGGTGCTGATTGGCATGAGCGTTCTGGTGGTGATGCTGGAAAGTGTGCCGAGCTTCCGGGAGGGGCATCGCTGGCTGTTTTGGAACCTTGAATGGTTTTTCACGATCATCTTTACGCTAGAGTACCTGGTGAGGATCGCGGTGGTGAGGCGGAAGAGGCGATATGTGCTGAGTTTTTTCGGTGTGGTGGATTTTCTGTCGATCCTGCCGACCTACGCGGCACTTTTTATAACGGGCCCGCAATATCTGATGGTGATCCGGATGTTGAGGCTGCTGCGGATGTTCCGGGTGCTGAAGATGGCGCGCCACTTCGGTGAGGCGAACGTTCTGGTGCAGGCGCTGCGGGACAGCACGCCGAAGATCGCAGTGTTCTTGTTTTTCATTCTGACGCTGGTGTCGATCGAGGGGACGCTGATCTACATGATTGAGGGGGAAACGAACGAGGGCTTCAGCTCGATTCCGCAGTCAATCTATTGGGCGATCGTAACGATCACGACGGTTGGGTTCGGTGATGCGGTGCCGGTGACGGTTGGGGGGAAGTTCCTGGCATCGTTTATCATGCTGACTGGCTTTTCGATCATCGCAGTGCCTGCGGGAATCGTAACTACCGAGATCGGCAAGGGGCTTTTGGATCTGAAGATGGACAAGCGGAAGTGCAAGGAGTGCGGCTGGCTCGGACATGATCCTGCGGCGCTTTTCTGCAAGCAATGCGGTTGCCGCTTGGAAGAGTGAATGAAGACGCTCTACGTCGCTCCAATGGAGCAGTTACTCAGGCTGGGCCTGGTGAAGAGTGACTTGGGTGAAGGGAATGATCCAGCCGTGTTCGTTGCAGACATCGACGCAAATGCTCTGGATCCGGCGGCGGATGACGTTGTATTTCGGGGCGAGGCTACCATCGAAATCCGCTAGTATTTGATAATCGAGCGATGAGGAGCTGGCGGAGGAAAACTCGACCTTGATGGAGCGGACAACCTCGTGGCCTAATTCGGAGGCGAGAGTGAGATTTAAAGCGGAGGCAAAAATTTTGGGGATCGATGTGGTCGATTCCGCTTGGTGCTGGTAATCGATGCCGAAGGTGGAGCAGACGCGGAAGCCGCGGGAGAGATTTTCCGGAGACATTTCCAGGAATTCCGGAGTCGGGTAGGTCTTGAAGCTGCTGCCGAGCTGCAGGACGACGACCTGCTCGGGACTTTGGGAAATGACTTTTCCGAACGTCTCATCGGATAGGATTAGCCAGTCGTCGGTTTCCGTGGGAAACCAGCGCTCCTTGGGATCAGGGGCGCGGGAAATCATTTCCATGACATACGAGATAGGGATCCGGAGGTGGCCGCCGTTGAGGCTGGGATTGGTGAAAATGGTGTAGAAGCCCAGGGAGGAAACCTTCCATGGCACTCCTTGGTAGATGACCCGCTCGCCCTCGCGGACAGGTCCGAGATTGAGAATCATGCGGATCTGGCCGAGGTAGGGCGGGAGAGCTGTTTTGCCGGCCCATGCGAGGCCGGCGATAACGATGACGATGAGGGTGAGCAGCAGCCAGTCGCCTCGAACGTAGAAAACGAAGAGGACGCTGAGGACTGAGAGCAGGATCGCAAATGTCATCGCCAGCACATCTGACAGGCGGCTGAAGATGTTGCTTTGGTCCTTTTTGAAAAGCGGGGTGAAGCGGCGGACCCAGAAGTAGAGCTTGCGGGCGGCGATGAAGGAAATGACGCCGGCGAGCACGGCGATGAGGAGGTTCATGCCACGGCTGCGGAAAAAATCGCTGATGCCCCCGGAGAGCGTTTCCCAGACGGACTCCTGATCGCGAGTGCGCTCGTAAATCTGCACTTCCAACACGGCAATCTGGCTGGAGGCCTCCGACTGACGTCCCGACCAGAGACGGCGTGCGGCCTGGAGCTCGGCTATAAGCGCAGGTTCGGTGGCGGCGGCGATCAAGTCGTCGATCCGGGCTAGAACGGTCTCGGTCTTGCGTTCACGTTCGTTCCAGACTTCGAGGGATTTGCGAAGCGCTTCAAGCTCGCGGGGTTTGGAAGTGGCGTCCCGGAGGCTGCTGAGGACGGGCTGCACAATATCCGTGATCTGCTCCTGGATCCCTCCGCCATCGGCGGTGACGCCTTCGTATTCCGCAGCCTCGGAGCCTCCCACGATGTCTCGGAAATTGTCGCGAAGCTGGCGGATACGTTCTCGCTCGGCATCGATCCGTTCCCGGATCTCTTCGCGGGCGTCCTCTGTCACCGCCTCCCGTAGATCGGCCTGGAGGCGTTCGAGATCGGCGATGGCCTCGGTAAGAGGTTCGGCGATGGTCCTGAGCGAGTGCAGGCTTCGTTCAACTACCGGCGGCGGCTCCACCGCAGGTTCCGATTCCTGGGCAAGCACGTGACTAGGCAGCCCGAGCTGGAAGACCAGCCAAGACATGAGGAGGAACCAACGCATACGGCGCAGCATGAACCTCTATGGCCTGCCGCGCAAATCACATTTCCTTTGAAACTACAGGAGATTTTCCGGCAGGAGGTCCGAAAGCTTCTTGATCGAATCCGCCTGGTGGCGGTTGGCGATGAGGATCGCGTCCTTGGTTTGTACGATAATCAGATCGTCCACGCCCAGGAGGGCAATGTGGGTGCCGGTCGTCGAATTGAAGACGATGTTGTTTTCGGAATCGATCTGGGAGACCTGCTGGTTGGCGCGGTTGTTGGAGCCGGCGTCGGAAAGATACTTGGCGATCGAGACCCATGAGCCTACGTCGTCCCAATCGAAAGTGGCCTCGATGTTGAGGACGCGATCGGCGCTCTCCATGAGGGCGTAGTCGATGGAGATTGGGGTCAGCTTTGGAAATTGGGCGGCGACGGTGGCGTTGATGTCGCTGCTGCGGCGGAGCTCGGAGACAAAGCCAGCGAGCTCGGGAGCGTGGCTCGCGAGCTGTTTCAGAACCGTGGGGAGAGACCAGACGAACATCCCTGCGTTCCAGGAAAAGCCGCCGGCGTTGATGAATTGCTCGGCGAGGTCGGCATTGGGCTTTTCGCGGAAGCGCTTTACTTCATAGGGAGGGTGCTCGCATTCGATGCCGGGGAGGGAGGCGCGGTTGCCGCGCTCGATGTAGCCATAAGAAGGGCAGGCCCAGGTGGGGCGGAGGCCGATGGTGACGAGGCCGTCCGATTTTTCAGCAACCAGCAGAGCGTCTCTCATGACCGACTGATAAGCTTCGGTATCCTGGATGAGCTGGTCGGCGGGGAGGACCATCATGACGGCGTCGGGGTTACGCGCGGCGACGAGGCCGATCCCGAGAGCAACCGCAGGGGCGGTGTCCCGCTTGGCGGGTTCGGCGAAAACGTTCTCAGGTGGCAGCATGTGGGCGACTTCCCGCACGGCGTCCACCTGCAGCGAATTGGTGAGAATCATGATGTTCTCCAGCGGGACCAAGCCCTGAAGGCGGGATACAGTCTGCTCTAGCAGGGTGCCAGTGCCGAAGAGGTCAAGCAGCTGCTTGGGCCGGTCATTTCGGCTGAGGGGCCAGAAGCGAGTGCCGGATCCACCGGCGAGGATTAGGGCGTAAGTGTTTTCGGGAGTCGGCATACGCGCGGGAGAGTAGCGGATCGATCCACGGGGGGAAGGGATAATATGGTGACATTTCGCCGCAAGCTTTTCTGAGGTTGTGGTGAGTGGGGAAAGCCTCTAGGGTTTCCCTATGTCAGATGCGCATACGGATACGACGCCGGTTTGGATCGAGGGGAGCACTATGGCCGCGCCGGCGATACTCGGTGCCGCCGCAGGTCTGCTGCTAAGCGGGCTCATGCACGAAAAGGGCCGCCGGGGCGTCGGCATCGGCTTGGGGATCCTCGGGGTAGTGGCGCTGCTGCCGCTGGCGGTGGACGAAGTGGCGAGTCTGATCGCTGGACCGCGGAGCAAACTGGGCGTCCGCAGGAAAATTCAAAGGATCCGTGATATTGGAATCGGCTCACCGAGTTACGACGAAGTGGAAGAGGAGCTGCGGGAGCGCGGAGTGATTTGACTCCAAAGGCAAATTGCACGGGCTGGACGTTTTTGCACGGTGCACGAGTCTCCTGATTTGCCCCTTTTAAGGGTATGATGGCCCTGAATGCCTTGGAACTTCGAGATCGTCCAAAGTTGAGCCCGGCGGCATGCGAGCTGCTGGATTGAGGTTGCCTACCACTTCGTGTCTCACACTCGTGGGGAATTTCACGAAATCAATGGAAAAAGGGAATAAAATCCCCGATTCACACCGCTAACAGGGGTAGATCAACATTTAATCAGGAAAAAATCATGTCTTACGAATCCGACTCGAGCCTTAAGCTTTATCTCCGGGAAATTTCTAGAACTCCTTTGCTGACCATTCAGGAAGAGATCGAGCTGGCCGAACGCATTAAAAACGGTGACGGGGAAGCCCGTGCCCACATGATCAAAGCGAACCTTCGGCTGGTCGTGAAAATCGCCCAGGACTACTCGAATTACGGCCTGCCTGTAACGGACCTCATTTCCGAGGGAAACATTGGCCTGATGAAGGCGGTTGAGCGATTTGACCCTGAAAAAGGAGGTAAACTCTCTACCTACGCCGCTTGGTGGATCAAGCAATCGATCAAGCGCGCCTTGGCGAACCAGTCGAAGACGATTCGCCTGCCGGTCCACATGGTGGACAAGATCGCGAAAATGCGCCGGATTTCCTCCATGCTTGCCGAGGCCTTGGGCCGTGAGCCTACTGATGAGGAGCTCGCCGACGAGGTGGGTCTGCCACGGCGCAAGCTGGCCATGCTCAAGCAGGCGTCCCAACGGCCGACTTCCCTCGACGCTCCGATCAACGATGGTGAATCGACTGAATATGGAGAGATCATTAGCGACGAGCGCGCCGAAAACCCATTGGACATGCTCGCTGACAAGAACCTGCATGGTGAAATCGATGGGTTGCTCTCCGTGCTGGACGAACGCGAGCGCAGGATTATCGACGAGCGTTTCGGCCTGAATGGAAAGAAGCCGCTGACTTTGGAAGAGGTCGGCCGCGAATTCGGAGTCACCCGGGAGCGTATTCGCCAGCTTCAGAACTCCGCGCTCACCAAGATGCGCCGCGCGCTGCGTAAAAAGGAGAAACCTATGCCGAAGCCAGCCGCTGGCTTGGCCTAAGACTCTGCGCACTTATCACAAATCTAGAAAACGACCGCAGGGGAGCCCCTGCGGTCGTTTTCTTTGGGAAATCAGAGGCCGGTGGTTTCGACGAGGGCGCGGAGCTGAGTTTGGAATTCTAGAATGTCTTCCTGGCTGGGTTTGTAGCCGACGGAGTCAGGATCGAGCCTTGGACGTCCGGCCGCATCGATCATCCAGATCGCAGTTTCCCCATCGCTAAAGGTGGCTTTTCCGCTCACCATCGCACCCGGAAGAGCGATCGTATCCATTGTCACGATTACCTCGCCGGTTGGGACGGGCGTGGCCTTTTTTTCAACCGCTGGCTCTTCCTTTTTCTCCTCTTTTAGCTCGATGTTTAGATCGAGGATGATGAAGCGGGTGTCCATGTAGGTGACGGAAAGGTCAAACTCTTCCTTCATGCGAAGCTGGAGGTCGGGGAGGGTTGCCCCCTCCTCGGCCCACTTTCGGATGGTGGCGACCTGATTTTCGGAAAGCTGCTTTGGACTGAACATGGGGGTATTCTGGATCACAGGACTCTTTTGCCCAGAGCTAAAATTTACTCCATTCATCTCCGCGTGCAATCCTTGTTGTGGGCGGAGTTGGGGCCGATTCACCGCCTTGAGCGGTTCTGTGAAAAAAGAACCGCCGCCCCTTCCGGGACGGCGGTCATTCGAAACACAACAATGGGAACTACAGATGAAATTAGTATTTCACGCCGCAGCCGTAAGGCTCGTTCTTGGCGTTCACGACTTCGTTGCCGCTGATGACGGCGTCGAGGGCGTTGGCGAAGATTGGATCGGCGCTCTCGATATCGGCTTGTTCGGCCGTGGCTTTTGAATCGATTGCGCCGCTGTAGGCGATCTTGCCTTCTTTATCAATAATGATCATTTGAGGCGTCACCTTGGCGTCGAAGGCTTTGCCAACCTTGCCATCGGTATCGACAATGACATGGGTGGCTTTGCTGCCTTGTTCCTGGACTTTTTCCCCCAATTTTGAGGCTTCCATGTGGCCTTGCTTGCCTTCCGCAGAGGAATTCACCGTGAGCCAGACAACGTCCTGCTCCGTATACTTGCTCTGCAGTTTCTGCATGTTTTTTGACTCGTAATGCTTTTTCACGAAGGGGCAGTCGAAGTTCAGCCATTCGAGGACGACGACTTTGCCGTCGAGGTCTTCGCTGCTGACTTTTTCGCCTTGGGTATTGGAGGCGCTGAAGTCAGGGGCGTCGCTGCCGACTTCAGCGGCAAAAGATGTAGCGAGAGCGAAGGCTCCGACGAGTGAGGTGGTGATTAACGTTTTCATGGAGTTGTTTTAATTATGTCCGGGACGCTTTTATAGCGTCCCGGGGAGCAGAACCTATCTGCGGAATTCCAGAAATCCTGCACTTTTTTCAGAATCTTCGTCCGCAAGACAACATATCAGGAAATGTAAGTGCTCAGGAGTCCGATCGCTGCCTGGATGGAGGAGAGGGAGGCGGTTTCCTGTGCAGTATGATAGCCTGTGGTGGGGATTTGGACGGTGGTGCCGTTGATCTGGCCGTCGGTGGCGGCGGCGAGGCGGCCTAATTCGGTGCGTCCGAGAGAGAGTGGCCTTTCCCGCTGGAGATTCTGCTGCTCAATCCACTCGTCTTTGAACGTGTGGGAAATGCCAAGCATTTGACAGCGGTCCTGGATTTCGGCAGTGAAGTCGGGATCGAAGACAGCACTGGCGTCCTTTTTCCGCAGGACGAGGTGCTGCTCTGCTGCGGCCTCCGGGGTCGGGTAGGGGCTGGTATCCAGCACCAGCAGACGGGATGTGGTGATCGACTCACGCTGAAGCCAGGCGAGCGCGTATCTCCAGCTCCGGCCGGCTTCTTCTTGGGCGGTGAAAAGGGCGGTGCCTTGGAAACCGATGCGAAAGAGGTGGAGGATCAGCGCGACGCTGACGACGTTGTCGAGCTGGGCGGAAATGTGATTCTCGGTGAGCGAGAGTCGATCGAGAAATGAGACGGGGGTGCCGGGCTCGACGTGGTTCAGGCCCTCGAGCTCGAAAATCAGGTTTAGCCGCTTTTGGCAAAAGTAGCTGGAGGCGATGGTCCCTTGGCCAATGTAAGTGCCGCTATATGGAAGGTGAGCTTGGACACGCTGGCCGGTGAAGCGGTTCGCGATGGTGGCGATCATCTGCTCGGACACCGAATCACCGGTGAGCTCGCTGCGGTTGCCGGCGATGAACGCGGCGTATTGGAACTCATTCGGCCCGGTGCATACAAGGCCGTTGCGATCGATGTGCGCTGAGAGAACGACGCTGTCCGGCGCGTTTCCACGGGCCACCAGAATCCCGCTGTGCCGCTCGACTGAAATGTCCAGCTCTTCTAACTCTCGCCTGACGACCCGAAAGAAGGCGTCCTCCGCACCGACCACCGACGGCTCGCGGACCAAATGGCGCAAGGTAATGAGGAAGCCGGAAAGGTCGTTGGTGGGAGAGGGATACATCGATTCCTGGCGATTGCTAACAGGAGGTGCCCGTCAGGGAAAGCAGTAGGAGCGTCACCTTGGTCTGGTGGGGGTGGAAATAACGAAGGGGCCCTTATCGCCATTGGCTAGGACTAGGGAGATGGACTCCGGCATCCCATTGAGGTATTCGCTTGTGAGGGCACGGGCCCGCCAGGTGTTGGGTGAGTCCGGGTCCTCTTTAAAAGTAGGCTTGGCGGCGGGATCGATAACGTTTCGTGTGGCCGGGAAAATCTCGAATTCTGTGGGATCAACGTCCGAGCCAGGGGGGAGGGTGAGGGTCATGACGATGTTTTCCTTTTCCAGTTCCACCTTTAGGACTGAATCAGGAAGGGGCTGCGGGATGGCGGAATACGCCTTTTCAATCAGTCCGTGTTGGCCAGCGCCTTTGTCGTCCCCGGATGGTCCGGACTCGATCCGCAGGGAGATTTCAGCAGAGCCAGGGACACAGGAGGAATCGTTGCACGCGAGCCAAGAGAGCTTTCCGGAAAGGGTGACAGGGCCGGAAATGCTGGGCGGCGGGGTGATGTCGACCGGAAGAAGAACCTCGGCTTCGTAGCCCAGCCCCGGGAGATCGCCGGTCATGAAGCGGATCGGTGCCGGATGTTGAATGTCGCCTGCCGACCAGCCTTCTGGAAGATCCCAGCTCACCGAGAGGGGCATGCCGCCCTCGCCGGGATTGATCCAGTAGGTGTGCCAGCTCTCGTCGACTGAAAGTTTGACGACGGTGCGAATGGTGCCTGTTGTTGGAACCGGCGTATCGGCGATCCATTCCGCTTTTGCATGGCCGGAGGTCGGAGCGGCGCTGGTTGCGATAACGGTGAGGGCAAAGGCTGTCAGACAGGACTTCATGGAAAGATGATGATGTAAAAAGAGAAGACGGCAAAGATTTCTTGAGAATCGGGTTCTTTTGCGAAGTACCGTCCCAGTGTGATAAATGTAGTCGGGTAATCGTTGGTGTTTGAGCTTGAGATCGGAATGGCGGGAGTAGCGGAGGTCGGCAAGGGTCCGAGAAAAGACAAGCACGGGGTCCTGCTTGCCGCCGAACGAAAAGGCGGACGTCTCAATTGTCTGTGCACAAGCGGTCGAGATACTCGTTCGATGGTTTCACGCAAGGTGTGAAAGCAGAGGACGTGGTGGAGTAGCGGAAGTCTCATCTGCGGCAGCGCCGTGGGGAGGGAGTGTGCTTTTTTCCGTGTGGAAAAGGGACGGGCGTGTCTAGCCTCTGCCCGTCTTCCTATCTCCCATGCAGTCATCCCTCGAACTCGATACCCACCAGAAAGCTCTCAAAATAAACCTCGATTCGCGTTGGTACGGATCGTTCGCCGAGATCGGTGCGGGGCAGGAGGTGGTAAGGTGGTTTTTTCGGGTCGGCGGTGCTGCGGGCACGGTTGCGAAAAGCATCTCCGCTTACGACATGACGGTGAGCGACGCGATCTACGGGAGCGGGGATCGCTACGTGTCCAGATCGCGTCTGCAGGCCATGCTTGACCGCGAGTTTCGGCTGAACGTCGACCGCTTGAGCACCACAAGAGGGGACACCACATCGTTTTTCGCCTTTGCCGACACGGTAGTCGCTCGGTCTTTCAAGGGCGGAAACGAGTGCCACGGCTGGATGGGCGTGAAGTTCCAGTCGCGCCCGCACGATGAGCCAAGCCAGATCCTGATCCACGTGCGGATGCTAGATACGGAGGCATCGCTTCAGCAGGAGGCGTTGGGCGTGGTGGGGGTAAACCTCCTTTTTGGGGCCTTCTTCATGCATCACGAGCCGGAGACACTGGTGGAAAGCCTCCTCGACAAGCTTACCACCGGCCGGATCGAGATCGACATGATCGAATTCTGCGGAATCGAGTTCCGCGCCGTCGACAATCGTCTGGTTAGCCTCCAACTAGTGCAGCTCGGGCTCAGTGGAGCGGCGATGTTCGGGGCAAATCACGAGGTGCTGCAGCCATCCGAGGCGCTTTATAAAAAGGCGATCCTCGTGGAACGGGGGAGCTTCCGGCCGCCGACGCACGTGAACTTCGACATGCTGGAGTGCGCGCTGGAAAAGTTCAAAAAAGAGCCATCGGTGGAGGGGAAGGAAATTCTCCCGATCTTCGAACTTACGATGCGGAATTTGCTGGCAGGAGGGAATGTTGTGGACCGGCGGGATTTCCTCGCGAGAGCGGATTTGCTGGCCGCCTGTGGGATGACCGTCCTGGTCTCGGACTACTTCGAGTACTATCGCCTTGCCGCCTACTTGTCCTGGAGAACGAAGGAGCGGGTGGGGATTGTCATGGGGATTCCTTCGATGATTGAGCTCTTCGACGAGCGTTACTACACACAGTTACCAGGTGGGATTCTTGAGAGCTTCGGGCGCCTTTTCAAAAACGAGCTCAAGCTTTACGTCTATCCGTTGCTTGGTGAAGCTGGAGATGTCACCACCGTGGAGACCCTTAAAGTCGCGCCGGAGCTGAAACAGCTTTATGGATATCTTTCCGCCCGCGGAAGCTTTATCGACTTGGACAACCACAAACCGGAGTTTCTCAAAATCTTCTCGCGCGATGTCCTGAAGAAAATCGCGGAGGGTGATGAGGAATGGGAAAGCATGGTTCCAGTTGAGGTGGCGGAGCTAATCAAGAAGAGGGGCTTCTTCGATTATAGCCCCAGCTGATGCAGCCATGATTGATCCCGTCAAAGAACTCTATGAAGCGCGGGTGTATCCGGCGATGAGCCACCCCTCGGCAGATCCGGCGGTCAACGTGGTGGCGGCTCGACTGGCCGGTCTCGAACCTGCCAATCCCGCAAATGCCCGCATTCTGGAGATTGGTTGTGGCACCGGTCATCACCTCCTGCCACTCGCGAAGCGCTGGCCAAG
Source organism: Akkermansiaceae bacterium (assembly GCA_041748235.1). Taxonomy (GTDB): domain Bacteria; phylum Verrucomicrobiota; class Verrucomicrobiia; order Verrucomicrobiales; family Akkermansiaceae; genus Luteolibacter. The sequence goes on from JBGTDO010000029.1 coordinate 71,097, forward strand.
AAGTGAGTTTCTGGGGGTGGATTTTTCTGAAAAAGCGATTTCCCTCGCGTGCCAGCGGGCGGAGACGGCGGAGCTCGGAAACGCGCGCTTTTATCCGGCTTCGATCCTCGGCTTTGAGTCGGGGGAGCCGGGCTTCGACTTCATAATCGCGCACGGCGTTTTTTCGTGGGTGCCGGATGATGTCAAAATCGGTCTTCTCCGTTTTCTGCGTGGAAACCTGGCACCCTCGGGTCTGGCTGTTGTGAGCTTCAATGTGAAGGCCGGGTGGCGGGAGCGACAGCCGCTGGTGGTGAAGGCGCGGGCAATCATGGAAGTCGGCGGCGTCGATGAAGTGGCCGCGCTCGAGGTGCTCCGGACAGTGGTGGCGGAGCCGACGGAGCTTTCGATTATCGATGACATGCTGGAAAAGGGCGCCTCGCTTCTGCCGTTTGATGATTTTGCTCCGGTCAATGATCCGTGGTCGCTGGCAGACTTCGTGGCTCTTGCCGAAGGCGCGGGCCTGCGGTGGCTGGGCGATTCCGTTCCGGGGCAGAATCCTGCTTTCCCCGCCGAAATGCAGGGCCATCCCGCAGAATTTTGCGATGCGCTCGATGAACAGGATGGCCGGAGATTCCATTCCGTCATCCTTTGTCGCGATGACGCGCCGCTCGCGTCGCAGGTCCCTTCGATCATGGTGCAGGAGTTTGCCGTGGGCCTAGCTAAGGAGCTGCCCGAGCTGGAGGAAGACGCGGCCGCCATCACAGCGGTCATAGGCAGTCGCGCCCCCTCTGCCGTCTCTGTGCTGGAGTTGATCGAGGAGGTGCCCACGTTGGAACTCAGGAAGTTCACGAGAATCATCCACGAAGGCATCACCCGTGGCTGGCTGATCGCGAGGAGCGAGCCGGTCACGCTTTATGAAATATCGCCACAGCGGCCCGTCCTGGACAGCTGGCGTCACCTGTGCGCCACAGAAAATCTGCCGCTGGTTGACGCCTTTCACAGACCCTGCCTTTTTCCGGAGGCGCAGAGGAAACTACTGACCCTCATGGACGGTAGCCGTGACGCGCAGGAACTCAAAGCGCTGGCTGGTCTTCACTATCCCCAGTTGGATTCTGAGAGATGGCTGGCATACCTGGCGGGCAGAGGCTTCTTCACGAGGTTATAGCCCCTATCAGCGCCAGCGCTTTGTTAAATCGCCGTAAGCGTCGATCCGGCGGTCGCGGAAGAACGGCCAGATCCGGCGGAAGTCTTCCACCAGCTGGTAATCGAGGTCTTGATAGATGATTTCCTCTTTCTCGATCGAGCCTTTCGCGATCAGTTCGCCGTAGGGGTTGGCGATGAAGGATTGGCCCCAGAACTCTGTCCCATCGTAAGTTCCGGAGCGATTGATCGAGGCGAGATAACAGCCGTTGGCGACAGCGTGGCCTCTCTGGACAGTCTCCCATGCGCAATGTTGAGCCGCGCCTAGGGCTTGTTTTTCCTCAGGGAGCCAGCCGATCGCAGTTGGGTAAATGAGGAGTTGGGCACCGCCGAGAGCCATCAGGCGTGCCGCCTCTGGATACCACTGGTCCCAGCACACGAGGACACCAATTTTCCCGAACGCCGTGTCCCACACCGGCCAACCGCTGTCGCCTGGTGTGAAATAAAATTTCTCCTCAAAACCGGGATCTTGTGGAATGTGCGCCTTCCGGTAAAGCCCCATCAAGGTCCCGTCGGCGTCGTGAATGGCAGCCGTGTTGTGATACAGCCCCGGCCCTCGGTGTTCGAATAGCGAGGAAACGATCACTACTCCCAGCTCCTTCGCGAGCTCTCCGAGTTCATCCGTGACTGGCCCAGGAAGGCGATCCGCCAGATCGAAGCGTGCGGTATCTTGCACGGTGCAGAAGTAAGGTGTTAGAAACAACTCCTGCGTCGCAATGATCTGCGCACCCGCCGCAGCCGCCTCACGGATTAGCTTCTTGTGGTGATCAAGGGCCTCTTGTTTGCTGGTGAAGGTGGCGGACTGAAGTAACGCGATTCGGGGCATAGTGGTTTCTTGTCGGGGAACTGTGCAGGGCTTTCCGCAGATTTCAAGGGGTGAAAGCCTTCTGATCCAATATGTGGAGGTCCCTGTCGTCCGTGGCGGATTAAACTACTGGTTTCGTAGTAGTCACGCATTTTGGGGGTACAGGATTGCAAAAAACGGGTCTGACCGGGCGTGTTTCCGGCTGAAACTGCTTTCGGGAAGTCATTGAAGAGCGGTTTGGGAGGCGCGGGCCCGGGCTTTGGGTGATTTTTTCGTCACAGTTTTCCCTTGTGGCTCAAGGGATTGGCGGCGTCGGCGCGAAAAATTGAAAAAACATGGCAGAAACTCATTGACCCGGAGGGGGGAATGAGTTTAGGGTTTGCCCGTCGCCACGAAGCTGGCGGCCGAGAGACAAGCAGTCGATCGCGGTAAGGAATTACCCGGTCGGCTTTTTAGTCCCCTCAATACAAGCTCTTTGATAGTGTGACTCAGCAGAAACGGTGCCAACTTTGGTATCTGAAAAAGCTGGGATGAGGAAAAAGATTAAATTGTGCGCTGCGCGAAAAGTCGCGCAGTACGCCGGGACGCAAGTCCCGGTAAGGTCA
>JBGTDO010000030.1:0-41394 GCA_041748235.1 Akkermansiaceae bacterium
TGGGAAACTACCCAAAAGACCAGCCCGCCGACAAAACAACCACTAGGATCGATCTTGTAACGGGTGGCTTTTGGATAGCGGGGCCGAAGCCCCATATTCTCCCCCCAGAGAATACCAATCTACTTGCATGCACCGTGCCAACGCATCGACCCGTTTGCAATCCGTTTACTGTCAACGGCTTGAGCTCGGGCAATAAGCAGACTTTTAAAAATTACTCCGGCTTTCACGCAGAATTTGCATGATTCTAGCGGAAATTTTTGCAATTTAGCACGACTGGCATGCTTTATTTCAGGCCGTGGCGACCCATCAGGTTGTAGACGGACCGCTCGGAAATACCTAGCTGGCGGGCGGTTTTCGCCTTGTTCTTGCCGGTGCGGATATAGGTCTGAATAAACGCCTCCCGCTCGATTTCCTGAAGGGTCAGGCCCGGTCCGGACATAGCGGAACCGCCTTTTACAGCTGGTGCAGGCGACTCCAACACGCCGAGAATGTCCTCGGCGTGAATGACCGGGCTGTCGGAGAAAGCCGTAGCGCGTTCGAGGACATTCTCCAGCTGACGAACATTTCCTGGCCAGTTGAAGCTTTGGAGCGCGGTGGCAGCCTGAGGTGTCAGGGTCCAGATCTCGCAGTTCCGGTTCGCAGCGATCCTTGCGAGGATGTGGATGATAATCTGGGGGATGTCTTCCTTTCTCTCGCGTAGCGGTGGGATCAGCAACTCAATGATATTTAGGCGGTAATAAAGATCCTCCCGGAACGTTCCAGCGGCGACGCGGCTATGGAGGTCGACGTTTGTGGCGGCGATCACCCGGGCGTTGGTCTTCAGCAGCTTGTTGCCTCCCACGCGGAAGAACTCCCGGTCTTGGAGGACATTGAGAAGCTTCGGTTGCAGCTCCGGCGGCAGATCGCCGATCTCATCAAGAAAAATGGTGCCATCCGAAGCCTGCTCGAACCGTCCGGCGCGCGAGGAGCTTGCGCCGGTGAAGGCTCCCTTCTCGTGCCCGAAGAGCTCCGTCTCCAAAAGCTCTCTCGGAAGAGCCGGGCAGGAAACCGTGATGAACTGCTCGGGCGCGCGCGGACTGAGCAGGTGGATCTGGCGCGCAATATGAGTCTTGCCAGTGCCGCTCTCACCGGTCAGGAGGATCGTGCTATCGAGCTTCGCCGCCTTTTCGACCTGCCGGTAGAGCAGCTTCATCCTAGGACTTGATGTCTCCATGGAGACCTTGGAAATCTTCTGGGGCACGGCAGGAGCTGCCGTCGGTTTTCCTGTTTTCCGTCCGTTTGCGCGAAGGATATCAAAAAGGCGCTGAAGTTCGAACGGCTTGGTCACGTAGTCAGCGGCACCGGCCTTGAGGGCTTGCACGGCCACTTCAGCGTCATTGGTGCCCGTCAGCATGATGATCGGCACGTCCGGGACCTTTTCGAGCATAAGGCCTAGCGTTTCCATCCCGTTCATCCCCGGCAGACCCAGATCGAGGACCACTGCATCGACATCCGAACCCAGCAGCTCAAGAGCCTCGGGTCCCGAACTTGCGGATCGCGGATTCCACCCCTGCTGGCGCGCGGCAAGACCCAGCAGCCGCTGAATGGTTTCGTCGTCGTCAACAATGAGAAGGATAGGAGTGGAGGAATTCACGGAGCAGTTGGTGAAGGACGATATCGGGGGAATATATTAGGAAAAATACGAATGAACTTCAAGTTTTAACCTAGAATTATCGATCACCTCGTCTGCGAAAGTCGCTCATGCTTCGTGATTTGCACCTTTTCTAAGGATGTTTTGCAAAGCGTGAAGGATGCTTTTTGTGGTATAAGGCTTTTGTAAAAAAGCCTGCGCTCCCTGACCTTCGGCAATGGCGAGATGGCTGTTGGCGTCGATCCCGCTGACGGCGATGATCCGTGCCTGCGGATTGATTTCGCGGAGCGCCTTTATCGTCGCGGGACCGTCGAGGCCGGGCATCATCATGTCAGTGATGGTTGCAGCGATCTCACCATAATTTTCCCTGTAGATCTCGATTGCCTCGGCACCCGAGCCCGCGCTCACGGCCCGGTAACCGAAGGATTCAACGATCCTGACCGTCATTGCGCGAATCGGTTCTTCATCATCGACAATGAGTATCTTCTCGCCCGCCCCCTGCGGGAGAACTTCGGGCTCCCCTGACGTTTGCCCCTCGTCCCTAGCCTCGACCATCGGTAGGTAACAGCAGAAAGCCGTCCCTCGTCCTGGTTCACTGTAGGCTTTGATAAAGCCGCCGTGGCTCTTGATGATCGCCAGGCTGGTGGACAAGCCCAGCCCGGTCCCCTTGCCCACGCCTTTCGTTGTGAAAAAGGGGTCGAAAACTTTCCCTATGTTTTCCTGCGGGATCCCCTCTCCGGTGTCCTCCACCCGGATGCAAAGATAGGGCCCGGTTTCCGCCTCCAGATTGAGGCCGGCGTATTCGTCGTCGAGATCAACCCTCTCGGAGGAAATGGAAAGAAGTCCCCCATCCGGCATCGCGTCGCGGGCGTTGAGACAGAAGTTGAGCAGCACTTGGTGAAGCTGCGTCGCATCTCCCTCGATCGGACTGAGATCTTCCTCAATGCGGGTTTGGATCCGGATATTCTTCGGAAACGTGTCGCGCAGGATCGGTGTCAGCCCCTTGATGAGGACCTCCCCGGGAAGGATCACGTGACGGCCTTCGACTCCTCTTGCGAAAGAAAGAACCTGGCCCACCATATCCGCCCCCCGGTGCGCGCTCATCGCAATGGTATCCAGCAACTCGGTGCCACGGGGATCGCTCACGCTGCCCCGTAGAAGCTCGATCGACATCGAAATGGGTGCCAGGACGTTGTTGAGGTCATGGGCCAGTCCCCCGGCCAGAGTGCCGACCGATTCAAGCCGCTGGGCGCGTAGAAATTGCTGCTCAAGCTTCTTGTGCTCGGTGATGTTCGTATTGATCGCGAGAATGGAGATTGGCTCTCCCTCGGAGTTCCGCACTAGGTTCCAGCGGCTTTCCACAATCAAAGACTGCCCGTGCTTGTTGATCTGATGAAGCACCCCCAGCCATTCGCCATATTCAAAAGTGAGAGCATATGCGCGATCGAAGCTTTCCCGATCCTGGTGAAGAATTTCCTGCGCCGAGCGTCCGGAGGCGTCTTCGCTGGTCCACCCGTAGAGACGTTCCGAGCTCTTGTTCCAAAAGCGGATCCGATTGGCCAGATCAATGGTGAAGATGGCGTCGCGCGCCTTGTCCAAAAGGGATGCCTGCTCGAAAATCCTAGCGTCCGCTTCCTCCCGCTCCAGCTCCGAAGCCGTCCGTTCGGCGAAGATCTGGAGGATCGATCTCACCAGCGAAGGATCGATAAGTGCTTCATCGAACAAAACCGAGAGAATGCCGACAGGTTTGTCCCGTTTGCCGAAGAGGGCGACGCCGGCGTATCCCTCGATACCCTTCTGGGTCAGAAAATGATCGTCGGGAAAAAGATCCGCAACCCCGCGCTCAAAGACGCAGACATGTTTCATGGTCACCACCTCACAGGGAGTCCCCTTCAGCGAATAGACGATATTCTTCTGGAGCTCTCCGTTCAGCACGTAGGATAGGGTTGTTACTGTTTGGGATTCCCGATTGATCCTTCCCACGATCCCGCTGATCGCTCCGAGCCCTTCCACGAGATTCCGGGTGATGAGATCGTAGAAGCGCTTGCCATCACCATCCGTGACCGTCTGCGCCACCCTGACCACCGCGTCCTGGGTTTTTTGTTGCTTGATCCTCGCCCGGATCGCGACGATTCCGAAAGCAAGGTTGTCCGCAAGCTTCTGGAGAAGATTCCGCTCGTCCGGGCTCACCACGTTCGGGCTCTTGGCCAGCAGTGACAGGATGCCGAAGCAATGGTCGTCCACTTTCAGCGGCAGGGAGATAATACTGCGAAAGCCGCGGCTGAGCGCTGCTTCGAGCCAGAAGAAGCCCGTTGCATCCCGGGAAATGTCCGGGTAAATCACCGCTTCTCCGGTCCGGAGAGCACGGCCAGCCGGGCCCTGGCCAGTCTCTGATCCCGCATCGTAACTTAGCTCGATTGGATCGAGGTAGCCATTCTCGTCTCCGGTGTGAGCCACTGGGACAATTTTCTTTAGCGGCCCCTCGTCCGCGTAGCCTACCCAGGCCATGGCGTAGCCGCCTACCTCCGTCACAACACGGCAGACATCGGTCAGCAGCTGGTCCTCTTCGGTCGCGCGGATGACAATTTGGTTGCAGGAGCTAAGCATCGCGAGAGCGCGGTTGAGAGCGGTCAGTTCCAATTGAGCCTCCTTCTGGACGGTCACATCTGTCATCCCTCCGATCAGACGCAGCACCCTGCCCCCGGCATCGGTAAAAATCTCGGCCTTATCGACCACGTGGGCCACCGATCCGTCCTTACGGGCGAACCGGTACTCCATGCGCCAATGACTGACCTTTCCAAGTGAATCAGGCTCAAGACTGTTCCAAACCCTTTCGCGATCTTCCGGATGCACCCGCTCCAGCCATTCCTCCAAGCAGGGGCCGCTTCCCTCTCCCTCGAAGCCAAACAATTTTGAGAAACCATCGCTCCACCACAGCGTGTTGGTTTCGATATTCCAGTCCCAGATCGCGTCATTGGTGGCTGCGGCGACGGACTTGAAGCGCTCATTACTGCGCAGCAGCTCATCGGCTGATTCACATTTCTCGATCGCTAGGCTCGCCAGCTGCCGCAGATCCTCACCCCGCCCTACTTCCTCCTGAGTCGGGCTGTGGGGTGTATGATAGTAGGAAACAATCAGCGCCAGAACGTCGCCAGTCCTCGATAGCACCGGAACGGTCCAGCAGCCCCGGATCCCCGAGCGTAGAGCTAGGTCTCTGAAGTCAGTACAGGCGGGATCCTCCAGAAGATTCTCTACCACCAGCATTTCGCCAGTCGTGAACGATTTACCGCACCCTCCCTCCGGAGTTGTCTGCAGCCTGATCAGCTCGTTGAGAAACTCCCGGGGAATGCTTGGTGCTGCGGCCACTTCGAGTTCCGTCGCCGATCCCGAAGACCGTGCCAGAACGGCGCACCAAACTTTTCCCGGAGACAGCCGTTCGATCAGCAGCGCGATCTCCGAAAAAATCTCCGGCAGCGGACTCGAAGCAACCAACTTCTCGAGCAGCCGGGTGTGCGCACGGTAAAAACTTTGGGGGGTTGCTGGCATGCTTTGACCTCAAGTTTCCATCATTTTCCCTCGCGCCTCAAGGTAAGACTTCCATGTTTGGTGCGGCAGAGAGCTTCCCTACAGGGGTTTTTTTGGCATCGCGGGAAAGTTTGGCCTTGCAATGGCCGGAGGATAGGGTATTTACCCCGCCCCTAATTATGGCTAAGAAAAGTTGGATCGCCCGCAATAAGCGCAAAGCGCAGACCGTTGACAAATATGCAGACCTTCGTCGCAAGCTGAAGGATGAGAAGGATTATGTCGGTCTGTCCATGCTTCCTCGTGACGCAAGCCCCACCCGAGTGGTGAACCGCTGCGAGATCACCGGTCGCCGCCGCGCTTTCATCCGCCGCTTCCGTCTTTCCCGTATCACTTTCCGCGAGTACGCCTCTGCCGGATTGCTTCCGGGAGTGACCAAGTCCAGTTGGTAAAACTGGCACGACTGCCGCTAGATATAGCGCGGGACGGTGATGACTCGTTCCCGCGTTTTTCCTATGCCCATTTACGAATACGTTTCCGAAGCCCCGGACGATCCCGAGCGATCGTGTAGAGTGTGCAGACGCGGATTCGAATTGCGGCGCCCCGCAGATCGCGTGGCGCTGGAAAAATGCCTCTTGTGCAAGCACGCTGTTAAGAAGGTGGTTTCCCGGGTGAATACACCCAGAGTTGCCAAACCCCTCTCGGTGACGGATGCGAAGAAGGCGGGTTTCACCGTCTTGGAAAAACGTGACGAAGGAGTTTATGAGAAACTTTGAAATCACGGCGGGCGATTTCCTCTCGCGAATTACCGTGTCCGCCCAGGTCGGCGGCGTCCACGAGCTTCCAAGCCCGCAGGTGACGCTTCTTTATCTCTGCGGAATCGCGTTTTTTCTGCTGCTGAATGCCTTCTTCGTCGCTTCCGAATTCGGCATCGTGAAAGTGCGGACAAGCCAGCTGGAAGCCCACACCAAGGAGACCGGGGCCGATGTGGACCGAGCAATGCACGTCGCAAAAAACCTCGACGACTACCTTTCCGCAAATCAGCTGGGCATCACCTTTTCCTCGCTCGCCCTTGGTTTCCTCGGGGAGCCTTTTGTGAAAGCCTTGCTCGCGCCGGTGCTCTCCCGGACTGGAATCCCCGATGAGGCGGTCTACGCCGTGTCGCTCGTCGTCGCCTTCGCGCTGTTCACCTTCCTACATGTGGTGGTGGGAGAGCTACTGCCCAAATCGATCGCCATCCGCCGCGCCCTCGGCACCACCCTCCTGTTGGCAAAGCCGCTTCACGTTTTTTACAAAACCTTCTATCTTGTGATCCGCTTTTTTCAGGGAACAGCGAACTGGATGCTGAAAAACCTGTTTCGCCTGGATCCTATCAACGAGGAACACGTTCATTCCGCCGAGGAGCTGGCCGTCCTGGTCACGCACTCCGGCAAGTTCAAGGAGGTCACCGACACCGAGCGCGAGATCCTCATCAACGCACTCGAGCTGAACGAGCTTTGGGTGCGCGACGTGATGACGCCCCGCAACGAAGTGGTCGTCCTGGATGCCGACCAGCCGTTTCAAAAGACCCTGGATATTGCCATCCGCAGCAAGCACACCCGGTTCCCGCTGGTGAAAGGCCACCTTGATCAAGCCATCGGCCTCATCCACATCAAGGACCTGTTCAAGCTCATGAAGGATCCCGATCCGGACCTGATGCGGATCAAACGGGAACTGAAAATGGTGCCCGATACGATGCCGCTCGACATTCTGCTCAAGTTCTTCCTCCAAGAGCACGCCCATTTTGCGATGGCTGTGGACGAATTCGGCACGCCGGTTGGAATTGTCTTTCTCGACAACGTGATCGAGGAACTCGTCGGCGACATTCAGGACGAGTTCGACAACGAGCACTCTTCTTTCATCCGCGTGAACGAAGAGGAATTCGTTGTAGAAGGCTCAATGACGCTGAACGACCTTGAGGACTTTGTCGAAGACCTCTCCCTCGAGAGCGGCGAGGTCACTACCGTCGGCGGCTACTTCACGCAGCAGCTCGAGCGTTTTCCCGAGGTGGGTGAGACCCTGAACATCCTTGGCTATGAGGCCCGCGTGACCAGCACTGACGGCCGCAGGGTCGGCCAGATTCATTTCCGCAAGCTTGAGGAGCCCGGTGAGACGATCGAGCGTGACGAGGACACTGCGGAGGTCGCCTGATCGAGTTTTGGCTGCACAAGTCGGCGAGACGTGGTAGCAATGATGCATGGATATTTTCGAGCATCTTGCGGCCGCTCTTGGGCTGGCTTCGCTGGCTGGAATCAATCTCTACCTAACGGCCTTCGTCACCGGCCTCGCGATCCGCTTCAACTGGATCGAACTCGCAGCCGCCCATGAAAAGCTCGCGATCCTCGGCAACGACTGGGTCCTAGCTATCGCCGGGGTGCTGATGGTCGTGGAATTTTTTGCAGACAAGGTGCCGTGGTTGGACAGTGCATGGGACGCCGTGCACACGATCGTGCGACCCGCAGGAGGGATTCTGCTGGGTGTGGCCGCGCTTGGAGAAATGAACCCCACTCTGCTTGCAATCGGTGGCCTGCTTTCCGGCGGTGCTTCCCTAACCCTCCACGGAGCCAAGGCGGGAACGCGCCTGCTTGTGAACATGTCGCCCGAGCCGGTCTCAAACAGTGTGGCAAGTATCGCTGAGGACGGTCTGGTTCTCGGTGGCCTGACATTGATGGCCGTCGCACCGCTGATCTCGTTTTTTGCATTCATCATCCTGCTAATGATTGCGGCAGCGGTCGCAGGTAAAACCTTTGGTAGCCTGAGAGCCGTCTGGAGAGGAATACGGGAGCGGAGACAGGCGAAAACCGTTGTATAGCCTTTGTTTCATAGACATCAAACGCCAGTTGACGGGCGGGATCTGGAGCTGCTAGATTCCCCTACCATGAAAAAAGAAATCAAATACGCGCTACAAGCCATTCCAGTCCTTTTCGCCGCCGCCGCACTCAGCGCATGCGACGTCGAGAAAACGGAAGATGGCGAAATGCCAGAAGTGAAGGTTGAAGGCGATGCCAAACTTCCTGAGTACGATGTCGATGCTCCTGAAGTGAGCACCGGGTCCAAAACTATCGAAGTTCCAACAATCGAAGTTGAACCTGCCGACGCAGGCGCACCAGGCGAAGAATAGTTGAAACAGCGATAGCGCTTATCGCAATGGAGGCTCTTTATGCCTCTAAACCTCCTGGCCTCCCAACCAGATTCAAAAAACGGCACCCATTACCGGGTGCCGTTTTTACTTTGTGACTCTAATGCCACCGGGCAGGATGGGCTTGCGGGCCCGCACGTTAACGGCCCTCCTCGAGACGCTCCGCCAACACTTCCGGCAGCCCGGCGGCAAGGATCTTCTCTTGGGTTTTCGCTAGGTCGTAGCCGACGCGGCGGAAGACGACAAGTTTCGTCTCGTGGTCATAGATCGCATAACTGGCGCGTGGATCGCCATCCCGTGGCTGGCCGACTGAGCCCACATTGATGAAATATTTAAGGTCCGGCTCGATCGTGACCGATTCCGCCGGCACCTCGCGCACCTTATCCGACTTCACATAGACCCGCGGCACGTGGGTGTGGCCGTGAAAGCAGAGCTGAGTGAACTGGTAAGAGAAGTTCGACATCGCATCGAAGCGATTGGTCACGTAGTTCCAGTGAACCGGTTGATCAAGGGTGCTGTGGACGATGGTAAAGTCCGAAACCTGCCGGACCATCCGCAGCCGTTTCAGCCACAACCGCTGGTCGTCATCAAGCTGCTCACGTGTCCACTGAAGCGCGGTGGCGGCAACGGGGTTCATGGAGTCCAGCGAGTGGTTCTCGGAGGCATCCTGATCGTGATTTCCTTTTACCGTGGGGCAGTTCATCCCCCGGATGTGATTCAGGCAGGCGATTGGATCTGCGTTGTAGCCAACCACGTCGCCGAGGCAGACATGATCTGTGACACCCTGCCCCACCGCATCGGCAAGGACCGCTTCGAGGGCCTCGAGGTTCGCATGTATGTCGCCAAAAATTGCAGTCCGCATTGAGATTGATGGAATCGAAAAGAGTCTGTTCGTTGTATGAGTGCTGTCGAGAGGAATTGACCAGGCGCGCGCCGGCAAAGCCTCCGGTCTATCAGGCTTTCTTTGCTGTTTTCTTTACCGGCCGCGGGGGAAAATCGAAACCAATTTTCGCCGTGGCTGTATCGAAGGTGAGGTGCGCGTCGAACTTCCGCTTGGTGCGGTTGGAGACGAATCCTTTGAGAAGATCGGTCTTGCCCTCGGCTATTAGTTTGATGGCCTGGTCCTCGGGAATCTCACGTTGGAGAATTGTTTTTCCAATGCGCACGCCATGCGGATCCTTCTTGGTGACGATATCCGGCACGAAGTAGGCTTTGTCGGTGGCGTAGACCTTGTGGGGTGCCCCATCCGGAGTGGTGGCGGTGCCAATCAACATCTCCTCGGTCAGCTCCGGTGCCTTGTCGTCATCCCCCTCGAACAAGAAAGCCGTTTTAAATTTTTCGTCGATCTGGAGCGAGGCGTCGAAGGGCTTGTTGAATTTCGATTTGAAACCAGTGAGAGGCCCCACAACTCCTTTGTTGATCAAGGTGCGCAGCTCGTCTTCCGAAAGAGGCCGACCTGCGATGTATTTCTTGATCTTGATCGGAAGCTCCGGATCGCGGGATTCGTAAGTGGCATCCGTCTGCTTCAAAACCAGAGTGCCGTGAATCGGATGCTCAACCTCGACGTCGGGGAAATTCTTGCTCTTAGCCTCCTCGGCAAGCGCGTGGGCTTTGGCCACAATCTCGTTGGTGTAGCTGATGATCTCGCGCATGAACTCCGGGCGGTGCAGGGCTCCCTGCTCCATCTGGCGGAGCTTGTATTCCCAGTCTCCGGTGAGCTTAGGTGAGTAGAGACCCTCGATGTCCATCTGGCGGACGAGGCGGATGAGGCGCAGGCCGGAGGGTGTGACGTGGAGATCGCGGCCGTCGCGGAGGAGATATTTTTGTGCGATCAGGCCCTCAATGGTTGCCGCGCGGGTGGCGGGGGTGCCGAGGCCGCGCTCGGCCATAGCCTCGCGGAGCTCCTCGTCATTGACCAGAAGTTTGCCTGCTCCCTCCATCGCGGACAGGAGTGTGGATTCGGTGAAGCGTGCCGGGGGCCGGGTCTGCTCGTGGATGAGCTCCACAGGATCAGCCTTGGCCGTCTCACCAGCATTGATGCCAACGAGGCCGTCCTTGCCTGCGGCGACACCTGGCTGGCGTCCGTAAACCTCCAGCCAGCCCGGCACCGTGAGCACCCGTCCTTCGGTTTTGAAAACGTCTTTGATTCCCCCTTCGGAAACAGTGGAAAGGCGCGTGGTTTGCTCGAACTCCGCCTGCGGATAAAAAACGGCGATAAAACGTTTCACCACCATGTCGTAAACCTTTTGTTCGGTATCTGAAAGCTTGGCGATAGTTCCGGTGGGGATGATAGCAAAGTGGTCCGAGACTTTCGCAGTGTTGAAAACGCGCTTGGACTGGTGGAGGCGCGGGCCCTTGTCATCTTTGCCAGCGAGCACAGCCTTGGCGTATTTGGCGACATCGAGATCGCTGTTGCCAATCTCCTTGAGGGTGTCGCGGACGTTTTGGACGTAATCCTCCGGGAGATAGCGGGAGTCGGTCCGGGGATATGTCAGCACCTTGTGCTTCTCGTAAAGCGCCTGGGCAATCTGAAGCGTGCCCTTGGCGGAAAAGGGAGCCTCCCGCTGGAGCGTGGTGAGGTCGTAAAGCTGTGGGGCGATCTGGGTCTGCGCCTTTTTTTCCTCGGTGATCTCTGCCGTCTTGCCCTGGCAACGATCGAGGATGGCCTGCGCCTTCTCCTGCTCCCAGATGCGCTCGGCCCGGCCGTGAGGCTTGTCCTCGGACTTCTTGAAAGCGGTATCGATCCATTTTCCTAGGTAATTTCCGGCGGTGACGTTCAGTGTCGCGTGAACTTCGAAATAGGGCTCCGGCCGGAAGGCTTGGATCTCCTCTTCTCGGGCTGCGAGAATTGCCAGGGTCGGCGTCTGAACCCTTCCTGCAGCGGTGATATTAAAGCCGCCGTGGCGGGAGTTGAAACAGGTCAGGGCGCGGGTGGCGTTGAGGCCGACGAGCCAATCCGACTCGGAACGGCACTTCGCGGCATCGGCCAGCGGCTTCATCTGCTCGTCACTGCGAAGGTTTTCCCAGGCGGCGATGATAGCTCCGGTGGTCATCGACTGCATCCACAGGCGCTTGACCGGCTTCTCGATATTTCCGATCTCCATGATGTAACGGAAAATCAGCTCCCCTTCCCGGCCGGCGTCGCAAGCATTGACGATGAGGTCCACATCCTTGCGCTTGGCGAATTTCAGGACCTTTTTCAGTTTCGCTTCTGAGGCCTCGATCGGATCGAGATCGAACTTCTCTGGAATGGCGGGAAGAACATCGAATTTCCACGGCAGTTTCTTACCGTTGGGACCCATCGGCATGCGCAGCTCCACGAGATGTCCGACGGCGGAGGTGATGACCGCCTTGTCGTTTTCGTAGTGCACATCGCGGCCGGTGCCGACCTTGTCGAATTTCCCTAGGGCCTTGGAAAGAGCCTTTGCGAGATCGTTCATGACAGACGGTTTCTCGGCGATAATCAGTGTTTTTCCCATAAAAGTCGGTTTCTAGAAAGCGGTTGTGACTGGAGGGGACTAGGCAGGGATTCCGTTGCGATGCAAGTAGTAAGTGGAAATAGAGCCGAAACGCTGAGCCCGTGCAGGTGGGCCCAATGAAGCCGCACAAGCCGCTATCTCCTGATGAAACGGAAGCCAGGGAGGGGCCGGACGAGACGGCGGAGTTCCAGTTTAAAAAGTGAGGCGGTGATGGTGGACGAGGGCAGCCCGGTGGTTTGAATCAACGTGTCGATCGCGAGTTCCTCTCCGGGAGGCATGGCGGCGAGAATGGCGGCTTCTTCCGGTGGCAGCTCGGGAGTCGCGGGCTGCTGCTCCTGAGCGGGATCTTTTTGGGAGCCGAAGGGCAGCTCGCCCATGTCATCGATGATATGGGAGGCGTCGGCGACGAGTGTGGCACCATCGCGGATGAGCTGGTGGCAGCCGGCGGAGGACGGCTTATCGATCGGACCCGGGACGGCGAAGATAGGTTTTCCATATTCGGAAGCCAAGTTTGCGGTGATGAGGGAGCCGGACCACGCGGGGCACTCAGTGACAAGAAGCGCTTGGCACCAAGCGGCAACGATGCGGTTGCGCATCGGGAAAGTCTGTTTGTCGGGTGGCTTGTGGAGCGGAAACTCCGAAATGACCGCGCCATTGCCATCGGCGATCTTTTCCGCCAGCGTGAGATTCTCGGGCGGATAGAGCCGCGCAAGGCCGGAGCCGACGATGGCTATGGTGCGGCCCTTGGCGGCAAGCGCCGATTCATGTGCGGCCGTATCAATTCCCCTTGCTAGACCGGAAACGATGGTGAAGCCGGCGTGGGCGAGCTGGTAGGTGATCTTCCGCGTTGCATTCACTCCGTACGGGCTGGTGCGTCGGGAGCCGACGACACTGATGGCGTGGCGATCGCGCGGGAGGATTTTGCCCCAGACGTAGAGCAGGATCGGCGCGTCGTATGCCTGAAGAAGATAGCGTGGGTACGCCTCATCATCCTGTGTGATGATGGCGATACCGCGCGCCTCCGCTTCCGCCAGCTCCTTCGAAGGATCGGCGTGATCCTCCCAAGCAGCAATCATCTTGGCCGATTCCGGTCCGATACCGTCAACCCGCTGTAGCGTTGAGGGAGAGGCGGCGAGCACGCCCTGTGCATCGCCAAAAGCCTCCAAGAGCCGGGAAATCCGTACGGGGCCGATGCCGGGCAGGAGATTCAGAGCCAGAATGGCTTCACGAGGAGGCATGGGGGCCATGGCTGTTGAGAAAATGGGAAAACAGGCGGGATGTTACCAAGCCCGTTTATTTGATTTCCAAGCCGCTCTTGGGCCAGATCCACCGCTCCACCGCTCCGCCTTTGATCAAAGCTTTCGCTTGGATGGTTTTCGTTCCGAAAACGGTTTCAGCTTTATAGGAGGCGACGCCCGTCTGGTAGGTCTCACCATCAAAAACTTCCGGCTCCACAGAGGGCTGCCAGTCGAGAACCTGGTCGAAGGTGAACTCTCTTATATCCCCGGCCTTGACGCTCTCTTGCATGATCGGGACGACGTCGGCCGACCCGACTGGGGCGACTGGGGCGACTGGGGCGGGCTTTATTGCTGCTGTTTCCGCCGACCTCTCCGGCATCGGCTCCGGTGTCGGCTCCGGCGTCGGCTCCGGCGTCGGCTCCGGCTCCGGCGCCGGAGCTACCTCGGGCTCGGGCTCAGGGGTGGGAGCAACGGCGACAGGCTCTGGAGCAGCTGACGCGGCATCCCCCGAAAGTGCTGCGAGTTGCTCCAGCAGATCGGTTTGTTCAATCGGCACGATACCTTGGAAGGGGCCCGCGCCTGGGCTGATAACAGCATTCCCGCCCTCAAGCCGGACAAGATCGACGCGGTTTCCCGCTGTTACCGTCATTTTAAGTTCGGAACCCGCATCGACAATTTCAGCATCGGCCTTCAGCCTTACTTTTTTTGGCAGTTGATCGGCGGAATAGGTCGCAGGATTGATGGCTGAGGGAGCCGCCGGGATTTCTTTCACCACGGAGGGCAGCGCATCGGGCTCGGCTGTGGGCACATCGGTTGGCGCGGGGGTCTCGCCCGTCAGGTGATGGCGCAGCTCCGGCTCGCAGGTGTATCCGAGGATGCCTGCGGCGGCCATGCCGATGAGGAAAAGGAGGAATTTCATGGGTGTGCTACGTTTGCCGGAGGCAATTTATTGGACTTATTTTGACGATCCGTCTGCGGATGTATTGGAGGTTGAAGCCTCCAAGAGGAATTGGGTAGAATTTTTTCCGTGAAGCGGATCTACGTCGTGGTGGGGGAGGTGAGCGGTGACTCACATGCGGCGGACTTGCTGGGCGAGCTCCGGAAGATCGACGGCGAAACACAGATCCATGGGGTGGGAGGGCCCAAACTCCAGCAGCTGAGCGACGGGCTGGTGGTCAACTGGATCGAGAAAGCGGCGGTAATGGGATTCGTCGAGGTGATGAGGCACTACAGCTGGTTCAAAGAGCGCTTCGACGAAATGCTCGGAGATATCAAGAAGGTGAATCCGGACGTGCTGCTGCTGGTGGATTATCCTGGCTTTAATCTACGGTTTTCGGAGGCGGTAAGGCGTGAGCTTCCCGGGACAAAACAGGTTTATTACATTAGCCCGCAGGTGTGGGCATGGAACAAGCGACGCATCCCCAAGATGGTCCGTCTGCTCGACGAGATGCTGTGCTTGTTCCCCTTCGAGCAGCCGATTTTTCATGAAGCGGGCCTGAAGACAACTTTTGTCGGGCACCCGATCGTTGATGAACTCAGCGAGGACCGAATCATCGGGGGAAGAGATCCCGACTTGATCGGGTTGTTTCCCGGCAGCCGTGAACGGGAAATTGCCAAGCTGTTCCCGATGATGATCGAAACCGCCAGGAGGCTGCGCCAGTGGAGGAGCGACCTGAAGTTTGCGGTGCCGGCCGCAACTCCAAAGCTCGCGGAGACGCTGCGGGAGATGATCACCGCCGCCGGGGCAGAAGGGTGGATCGAGCTGAAAAACGGAGGGAGTCACGAGCTGATGCAACGGGCAGGCTGCGGTGTCGTCGCCAGCGGCACCGCGACCCTGGAAGCGGCTTTTTTCGGCTTGCCATACTGCCTCGTCTACAAACTGGCGTGGACGACGTATTTCATTGGTAAGGCTCTCGTTAAAATCAAATACATAGGTTTGGTAAACATACTCGCCGGGGAAAAGGTGGTCGAAGAGTTCATCCAGGCAGAGGCCGATCCAGCCGTGGTAGTGGAATGGGTGAGAACCACACTCACGAACGATGCTGAGCGGCAAAAGCTTGTCGCGCGCTTGGAAGAGGTGGCTGGGAAGCTTGGCGAACCCGGCGCAGCGAAGCGCGCAGCAGACCGGGTGGCGGCGTGGCTTTAACCGGCACGAAAAAGGCCGCTCCTGTGAAGAAGCGGCCTCTTGGGATTTTTGAATGTCGTTAAGCGGGGGCTCCGACCACACCGGGAATTGGACCATTGTCTTCAGGCCTGTCGTCCTCCGCGCGCTTTGAAGTCGGCTTTTTACGCATTTCGTCGGGAATCGGAGGTGGCTTCGGCACACTCGGCGGATTTCTCATCTCGCCATGATCGATGATGTCGCGCAGATGCACCGCATCCAAAGTTTCATACTCAAGCAATGCCAGAGCGATCTTTTCAACGGTTTCGCGGTTCTCGGTGAGGATGCGGGTCGCTTCATTGAAGGCGTTGTCGATGAACTTTTTGATCTCCGCATCGATCACTCGTGCGGTCTCCTCCGAGTAATTTCGGCTCTTGTTCATATCGCGGGCGAGGAAGACGGGACTATCGCCTTCGCCGTATTCAACCATGCCAAGTTCATCGGACATGCCCCACTCGCAAACCATGTGCCGGGCTAGTGTAGTAGCCTGGCGGATGTCACCGGAGGCACCGTTGGAAACGTCGTCGGAATGAAATCCTTCGGCGATCCGGCCGCCCATCGTGACGATAAGATTTGCGAGAGCCTCTTTCTTTTGTGTCGAGTACTTGTCTCCGTCTGGAAGATACATCGTCGCGCCGAGATACGGGCCGCGTGGAATGATGGTGACCTTGTGCAGCGGGTGGGTGTGCGGCAGCACCATATTTAGGTAGGCATGACCGGCTTCGTGCCAAGCGGTGCCTATTTTTTCCTTATCGGACATCGCGAGCGAGCGGCGCTCCCGACCCCAACGGACCTTGTCGCGAGCTTCTTCCAGCTCTGCGAGTGTCACGGCGGTGAGCCCTTTGCGTGCAGCGAGGAGTGCGGCTTCGTTGACCAGGTTTGCGAGTTCAGCACCTGAGAATCCGGGAGTTCCACGGGCGATGATGCCGAGATCGACATTGGCCGTGAGCTTGATCTTCTTTACGTGAACCCGCAGGATTTCTTCGCGGCCGTTCACGTCTGGAAGCGAAACCGTCACCTGACGGTCGAAGCGGCCGGGACGCAACAGCGCCGGGTCCAGCACGTCGGGTCGGTTGGTGGCGGCAATGATGATGACGCCTTCCTGGGTGTCGAAACCATCCATTTCGACCAGAAGCTGATTGAGCGTCTGCTCGCGCTCGTCGTGACCGCCGCCCATGCCGTGACCACGATGACGGCCGACGGCGTCGATCTCATCAATGAAGATAAGACAGGGCGCGTGCTTCTTACCTTGCTCGAACATATCCCGGACTCGGGATGCGCCGACACCGACAAACATTTCGACGAAGTCGGATCCGGAGATCGAGAAAAAGGGAACATCAGCCTCACCGGCGATGGCGCGGGCGAGGAGTGTCTTACCCGTTCCCGGGGAGCCTACCATCAGCACACCTTTTGGGATCGAGCCTCCCAGCTTTTGGAACTTTTTCGGGTCGCGGAGGAAATCGACGATCTCAAAGAGCTCTTCCTTGGCTTCCTGGATACCGGCGACGTCTTTGAAAGTCACCTTGTTGCGGTCCATCGTAAGGAGACGCGCCTTTGATTTTCCAAATGACATCGCGCCGCGGCCTGCGGACTTCATCTGCTGACGGAACAGGAAAAACAGAAGCAAGATGATCAGCAGGAACGGCAGGAAGGTGAACAGCGCCTTGCTGAGGTAATCGGATTCCCGGGTATACTGTGCCTTCGTCTCCAGCAGCTTTTTCAGTTCACCGCCGATGATGGTGGTGGACACGCTAACCTTGAAAGGGCTTGGCTCAACCTCCGCCCCCTCTTTCGTCCGCGGCTCGATCATGTTGGTGATCACTTCGCGGGTGCCGACGATCATCGCGTTTGCATTGTCATCGGTTGTCAGGATCCGGAGGGGATTCACGAGGTCATCTGTTTTAATCTCCTCGAGCGCGAGAGCTTGGCGGAACTGAGCAAGGGAGATTGTCTCCACATCTCCCTCAAGGGGTTCTGCGGAAGACCCTTCAATCTGTTCCATGCGGATGTTATCCCCCAGAAGATCACGAATTTCATCGCCCTGGAGATCCAGATTAACCGGCACGCGAAAATCGCTGCGGCGAATCTCGGGATTTTCCGGCTTCTCCAGAGGAGGCTTTACCCAGCCAGTGATGGTCGCGTCGTAGGGGTTGTCGTTGGTAACGACTTTCAGAGGCTTCTGGGCTGGCTGATCAAGAACCACCCTGCCCTGATCGAGGACTTTGCGGAATTCCGAGTAGCTCATTGGCGTGGCTGCCGGGCTCATTGGAGAACCCAAGAAAGCGGCCCCAAGGATGATAATCGCCAGACTGAATAGAGCGAGAACGCGCCAGTTGAAGCCACCTGTGTCGCCAGGCGGGCGGTTTGAGCTGGGTGGTGGTGTGTTGTTTTGTGAGTCGGACATGGTAGGTCTCTACCGGCGAGCAATCTGCCGGGTGGGGAAATCTAGACGGCTGGCTGTGAATGTCTAGGCGAGGTTTTTCGGCTGGCGGATCGCCCGGACGAGCACCACAAGAAGCGCTAGTGCCGTCAATGGCAGCACATAAAAGATCAATGCGTGCCTGTAGAAGCTGAAAGACTCGTGCCCTGTGGAACCGAGAATCAAGTAAAGCAGATAGGCGCAGTAGTAGGCTAAGAAAAAGAACCCGCTGACCCGTCCGATCCGATAGCCATAAAAGAAGATCGGAAATGCGGCGAAGGCGATCGCAATCATGAACGGCATGTCGAACTCGAGAGCAGTCGCGGAGACCACGATCCCTGCTGGGGCAATGATCGAGGCCAGACCCAGAACGGTCACGATGTTGAAGATGTTACTTCCCACCACGTTGCCGACCGCAATGTCCCGCTCGCCTTTGATAGCGGCCACCACTGATGTCGCAACCTCTGGCAAAGACGTGCCTGCAGAAACAATCGTCAACCCGATGATCAGCTCGGATACCCCGAAGTGCCTCGCAATCATCACCGCACCATCCACCAACCATTTTGACCCCAAGACCAGGCCACCGACGCCCAGCACAATGAAAAGAATGTTCTTCACCCATTGCGGCTTCCCGCCCTCGCTGCCGAACTCCTCATCATACCCTTGCGAAACCGCCCCGCTTTTTTCCTTTCGCGACTGCTGGATCAGGAAAGTGGTGTAAGCCAGCGCCAGCGCAAAAAGGATGATCCCGTCGATCCTTGAAATGTTCCCATCGTAGCTCAAGGCAAACAGCAGCACTGAAACGACGATCATCACCGGCACGTCGAAGCGGATCAGCTGCTTGTTCACCACCAGCGGAATGATCATCGCGGAAATCCCAAGGATCACCAGGACGTTGAAAATATTACTACCAATCACATTCCCCACCGCGAGATCCGCCTGACCCTCAAAGGCCGACATCACGGAAACCGCCAGCTCGGGGGCGCTTGTCCCGAAGGCCACCACGGTCAGCCCCACAACCAGGGGCGAGATCCCGATGGCAGTCGCAATGCTAGCCGCGCCCTTCACAAGGTAATCGGCGGAAAACACCAGAAGGATTAGTCCGAGGATCAAAAAAACGATTGCCAGAGTCATATGGGCAGCTTGTCCCACAGATCCAGCGAAAGGTCCAACTCAACTACTCCATCAAACCCCTTTCATTTTCGCCTAATACTGTTCAGGAAAACATCATTTTGAGCACTTCTCCCTTGCTTACGCCACGAAGCTGACTACTCTGGCAAAATGTCCTGCAAGCTTTCCCCCCTCCTCAAACGTTACTTTGGCTACTCCACCTTTCGCCCTCTTCAGAAGGAAATCATGGAAGCCACCATGGCCGGCAAAGATGTTGTCGCCATCCTTCCGACCGGCGCGGGAAAATCTCTTACCTTTCAACTTCCCGCCCTCGCTGAAGACGGGCTGACGCTAGTCGTTTCACCCCTCATCGCGCTTATGAAGGACCAGGTCGATTCTCTGACAGCCTCCGGGATCCCCGCCACATTTCTTAACTCCTCCCTCTCTCCCACCGAGGCCCGCGACCGCAGCAACTCCCTCTCCGCCGGAGAATACAAGCTTCTCTACGCCGCTCCAGAAAGAGTGATGACGCCGGACTTCATCAACGACCTGAAACGCTGGAACATCAAACGCATCGCAGTCGATGAAGCGCACTGCATCAGCGAGTGGGGCCATGATTTCCGCCCCGAGTACCGCCAGCTCGCGCAGTTGCGTAAGCACCTGCCGGACGTTCCCTTTCTCGCCCTCACAGCCACCGCTACGACAAAGGTCCGTGACGACATCGCCCGCCAACTCCAGCTCCGTGAGCCAAAGCTATTTCTCGCCAGCTTCAACCGCCCGAACCTCAGCTACTCGATCTTGCCCAAGAACAAGGCCCCGCGCCAGGTTTTCGAATTCGTACATTCGCGCCGCAAAGAATCCGGCATCATCTACGTGCAGTCTCGTAAAAGCGCGGAAGCCATGGCGGCGACTCTTGCCGCAGAAGGGATCAAGGCGATCCCCTACCACGCCGGTCTCAGCCCCGAGCAACGCGCTGCGAATCAGGATGCCTTCATCCGCGACGAGGCGCGGATCGTCTGCGCCACCGTCGCCTTTGGCATGGGTATCAACAAACCCAACGTCCGCTACGTCATCCATGCGGACCTCCCGAAAAACATCGAGGGATACTATCAGGAAACCGGGCGCGCCGGGCGCGACGGCCTCCCTTCCGAATGCGTGCTCCTTTTCTCCCGCGGTGACCTCATTCGGAACCTTCGCTTCCTCGAAGGCGCAACCGATGAAAAAGCCTCCGCCCTTGCCGCCGATCAGATGCGGAAAATGGCTGACTTTGCCGAGGACTCCACCTGTCGCCGCGCTTCACTGCTCAACTACTTCGGAGAAAAATGGCCGGATGAAAACTGCGGCTCATGCGACATCTGCCTCAACCCCCGGGAAACGTATGAGGCGACCTTGCAGGCCCAGAAGCTTCTTTCCTGCATCATCCGCATCAAGCAGCACAGTGGCTTCTCCACCGGCATCAACCACATCGCTCAGGTTCTCACGGGAGCGAACACCCAGAAGATCCGCGAGTGGGGCCACGACAAGCTCAGCACCTACGGCATCGGATCAGAAGTTTCGCGGGAAGACTGGGCTGGCATCGCCCGACAGCTCATCCAGCTCAACCTGATTGCGGCCAGCCCCGACAACTACCAGACCCTCTCCGTCACCACCAAGGGCAACGAGTCGTTGAAGTCGCGGGAGAAGATCATCCTCAACCGCCTCCCTACCTCCGCCGGCGGTGGCGCCAACCTCTCACGAGCCGGAAACATTCCCTGCGACGAGGACCTATTTAACCAGCTCCGCACCCTCCGCAAAGCCCTCGCGGACGAGAAGGCAGTCCCTCCCTACGTGATCTTCGGCGATGCATCGCTCAAGCACATGGCGCGGCGCTACCCGCAGACGAAAGCCGATTTCCTCAACGTCCCCGGAGTCGGCGAGCAAAAACTCGATAGCTACGGCCAGGCTTTCATGGAGGAGATAGCAACTTATCTAACCCGCCACGAAGCAAAGACCTTCGCGCCTATCGCCACGCCTGCCGCTCCAAGAATGAAAACCGAAGGCGGACTGCAAGGCACCGCGCTCGAGACGCTGGCGCAGTTTAAATCCGGCAAGAGCTTTGCGGAAATCGCAAGCGCCCGCGACCTCGCAACCTCGACCATCGCCACCCACATCGCCGCAGCCATCAGCCACCGCGCCATCACACCGGATCCCCGCCTGTTTTTCTCCGCCGAAGATGAGAAGCGAATCGATGCCGCCGTCGCCGCCAGTGAGGATGGCATTGCACGACTCGCTCCCATCCACGCCACACTCAACGGTGAGATCTCCTACGAAACGTTGAAACTCTATCAAGCATACAAGAGCATCGAAGTTCCGGCATGACCGGCTGCTGAAGACCGCTTTCATCCTGCGGAACTGCCCTTACATCTTCAACAAGCGAGCCGGAGCAACAGCCGATGCTTTACCGCTGGCTGGACGTCCACAAGGGGCGTCAGTTGCCCGCTTCGAAGCTGATCCTCTCGTAAAGTTCCGCAAGCGCCAGATCCACCTCGATCTCCGGCAAAGGCACCACAGCATCAAGTCCCTCATGCGACTCGGCGGAGAAGCCTCCCTGCGGACTCCTTCTGTAGAGCGTGACCGAGGCCTTTTCGGTTTCAATGAGCAGGAGAACCTTCAGTGACTGAATCGCAAGATACGCATCGCGTTTCTCTCCCAGATCCGTCCTCCGCGTCGATTCGCTCAACACCTCGATCACCACAACGGGCTGGCTCTGAAAATGATCCGTCTCCGGATTGCTTTGGCACACCACCATCGCATCCGGATAATAAAACCGCGCGTGGTCAGGAAAATCGATCCTCACCTTTGTATCGCTGTTGAACGGCTGGCATGACTTTCCCCGGAGCTTGGCGTGAAGGAGAGCGAAGGCATTCCCTGAAATGTTGTTATGCCGGATCGTAGCCCCGGCCATGGCGTGCACCGTTCCTCCGAGATATTCATGCTTCACCTCCGCGCGTGCTTCTCCAGAAAGGTAATCTTCCACGGAAAGCAAATCCGGCTTCTTCACAGCGGTCATGAAAACATGCTACCAGCATCCGTGGTCGCTTGCAATGCCTGCGAGCGTAGGTTCTATAAGCTGCCACAGGCAGGGACGGGAGTCTCCTCCCGTCCATATCTCGCGCTGCTTTAAACCCATCCGCCCCTGCGATCTCTGCGGCCGCCAGATTATGGACCTCAGGGGACTGAGATCCCTGCCGGACCCGGGGGACGACAACTCGGAAAGGTGACTTCGCATCCGCACACGTTTGACTTTCCTGCTCATCCCTGCTTCAAAAGCCGCCCAATGTCCGACCGCAAGACCTTAGACGAACGCCACCAGATGACCGACCTTGAGCGCGTGCGCCATTCCGCCGCACACGTCATGGCGACCGCGATTCTTCGCATCTGGCCGGACGCCCAGTTCGCCTACGGCCCTCCCATCGAAAGCGGCTTCTACTACGACTTCGAGATGAAGCACCGGATCACTCCCGATGATTTTGAGAAAATCGAGGCGGAGATGAAGAAGATAGCCAAGGAGAACCAGAAATTTGAATACAAGGCGGTTTCCCGCGAGGAGGCAAAAGTCATGGCGGAGTCGGGCAGACTCGGCGGCCTCTCTGAGCGCTCCGGCAACCCCTCCCGCTTCAAGCTGGACCTGATCGACAAGATCCCGGAAGGCGAACAAATTTCCTGTTTTCAAAACGGCGATTTCATCGACCTCTGCGCCGGCCCCCATGTCGGCTACACCTCCAAGTGCAAGAACGTGAAACTCATGTCGGTCTCCTCGTCCTTTTACATGGGCGACGAATCCAAGGGTCAGCTCCAGCGCCTCTACGGCACCGCCTTCGAAAACAAAGAAGCCCTAGAAGAACACCTTAACCGCCTGGAGGAAGCCAAAAAGCGCGATCACCGCCGCCTCGGCCGCGAGCTTGGCCTCTTTCACATTGACGAAGCCGTCGGCCAAGGCCTGATCCTATGGAAGCCAAAAGGCGCTCTCGTCCGCCGCGCTCTCCAGGAATTCATCACCCAGGAGCTCGACAAACAGGGCTACTCGCAGGTCTTCACCCCCCACATCGGCAAGCTCGATCTCTACCGCACCTCCGGTCACTTCCCCTATTATCAGGAAAGCCAGTATCCCGCCATCGCTGAACGGGATACCTTGGAGAAACTCGCCGACGAAGATGCAACCTGCGCGACGCTCCTCAACGGCCTTGAGCAAGGAACCTACGAAGGTTACCTGCTCAAACCGATGAACTGCCCGCATCACATCAAGATTTTCGCCAGCGACCACCACTCTTACCGCGATCTACCGGTTCGCCTTGCAGAATTTGGCACCGTCTATCGCTGGGAGCAATCCGGCGAACTCGGTGGCATGACCCGCGTCCGCGGTTTCACCCAGGACGACGCCCACCTCTTCTGCACTCCCGATCAAGTGGCCGAAGAAGTCAAAGGCTGCCTGGATCTCGTCAAAAAGGTCCTCACCACCCTCGGAATGACCGATTACCGGGTCCGCCTCTCCCTCCGGGATCCAGAATCTGACAAATACGTCGGCTCACCGGATAACTGGGACAAAGCCGAAGCCGCCCTCCGCGAGGCCGTTATTCACCTTGGCGTCGACTATACCGAAGAGCTAGGCGAGGCGGCCTTCTACGGACCGAAAATCGATTTCGTCGTCAAAGATGTCATCGGCCGTGATTGGCAGCTCGGCACCGTGCAGGTGGATTACAACCTGCCTGTCCGCTTCAAGCTCAGCTTCGTCGGTGCCGACAACCAGCCGCATGTCCCAGTCATGATCCACCGCGCACCATTCGGTTCTTTGGAGCGCTTCACCGGCCTACTCATCGAGCACTTTGAAGGAAAGTTCCCGACATGGCTCGCTCCCGAACAAGTCCGCGTCCTCCCAATCTCCGAGAAAACCCTCGAACAAGCCAACGCCCTTGCCACCAATCTCGCAGATCAAGGTGTCCGCGTCACCGTCGACCGCAGCTCCGAGAAAGTCGGTGCCAAAATCCGCAACGCGCGGATGGAGCGCATCCCTTACATGCTCGTCCTTGGCGCAAAAGAAGTCGAAGAAGGCACTGTCTCCGTCCGCAAACGCGACAGCGAGGCCCTCGAAACCAAGACAGTTCAGCAGTTTATCTCCGACCTAACAGAGGAAATTTCCTCCCGCAGTCTCTGATCAGTCTAAGATCAGGTCGGGGAGCCGCTACGACTCACTTCTTCTCATCGGCCTTTTTCGTCACCCACGCATTCACCATCTCAAACGTCGTTCCTCTGCCCCAGATGCGGTAATCAAACCGCCCGTTCATCCGACGGATCGCCTCCGCAGTGCGCTCCCGATCCTTGAAGGAATAGGCCGCGTGTAGAGCTTCCGCGTTTGCTACCCAGGCACTTTCAGGATGCTCGTCCTTCAGTAGGCGGAGGCCGCGATCAAGCAGTCCAAGGTCATAATTCACCGGCTTGATCATCTCGTTCCGTTTGGAAGCGGAGCCCATCCACGAGTAGTGGACTATTGTCAGAGCCCGCGCATAGGCCCTCGCCTGCACGTCCTCCGGATGACCCGCCAATTTTTCCCGCAGCCACGGCTCCCACTCTCCGAGAAGTCGGCGCGAAATCCTAAGTGCCCGCATGGAGCGGTTTCCTTACCTGCTCGTCCTCGGTGCCAAAACCTCGGAGAGGGGCACCGTCTCCGTGCTCGCACGCGACAGCGACGCCCTCCAGACCAAGACGCTCTCCTTTAGTCTGGGAGGCCCTGGTCCTGCCGTACCTGGCGCTGACGCGGGGCCGAGCTGGTCAAACATTACCTTATAAAAAAGATCGCCGTATAGTCGCGAAACCTTTAATTTCGATCAATGAAGGTCTTGTTTGCTGACGACGACATCATTCTGCACCGCGTGTTGGTGCATCGATTGACCCGCGAGGGCATCACCGTTCAATCCGCCTATAATGGCCGCGAGGCTCTTGAGATGGCAGAGAGAAATCCTCCCGACGTTCTGGTTCTCGATGGAATGATGCCCGAGTTGGATGGTTTTGCCGTCCTCCGCGAGTGGCGTGGCCGTCAGACTCTCAACCAGATCCCCGTCATCATGCTCACCGCCCGGAATCGCGAAAGCGATGTCGTCGCCGCTCTCGAAGAAGGCGCGGTTGACTACCTCACCAAGCCATTCAGCCCTACGGAACTGGTGGCGCGGTTGAAACGTTTTGCTCCGTCCAGCCCACTCATCGGACAATGAAAACGCGCTGGCTCTGCATTTGGCTCATCCCTGCAATCACCGCCGCCAGCCCCTTCGAGCGTGGTGTCCAAGCGAAGGCTGCGGGAGACAAGCCCCGGGCCGTTCGCGAACTTGCCATCGCAGTCAAAGAGCAGCCGGATAATGCGGAGGCATGGTATCACTATGGCGTTGTTCTAGGATGGCAGGACCGTCATGAGGAAGCGCTCGCTGCGATCGATCGCGGGCTGTCCATCGCTCCGGCAGATTACGACCTCAGGGTGGCTCGGGCACGAGTCATAGCTTGGCAAGGCAACTACGAACTCGCTTCTGCGGAATTTGCCAAACTGGCCGACGAGAATCCTGCGGACGACGACGTCGTTGTCATGCAGGGCAGGATCGCGAGCTGGCAGGGCCGCCCGGACGAAGCCGCAATTCACTACCAAACAGTTATCGACCGCAATCCCCGCCAGGTCGACGCCCTCACCGGCCTGGGCGATCTGGCGCGAGATCGGCGGAAACGGACGGAAGCAATGGATTTTTACCAGCTGGCGATGGAGGTTGGACCTTCGCCGGATCTGCAGCAGCGGATTGATCAGCTGGAAAACGAAAAACTCATGCGTCTCGATTTCGGCCTTACCGCCAGCACCTTCGCCGATTCTGCGCGGTCGGATTGGTGGAGTGTATGGACGCAACTGAGCCGCGCAACGGATTGGGGGAATTTCTGGGGCAGGATCGAGCAGGGGGAGCGGTTCGAGGAACAGGACAATGTTCTGGAAATCGGCTGGGAAGGCAGGACCGCCGACAGCTTGAGCAACACCGCAATCCTCGGCGGCTCGCAGGACGCGCTTTGGGCTCCCGAATGGTATGCCGAGGTTGGCGCCCTTTGGTCCCCGCAGGCAGGCTGGCCGGCTTTGGCTGCGGAACTGCGGCACGCGCAATATGTCACCCGTGGCGTTTGGACGCTACGCACGGGCCTGGTCTACAATTTTGGAAACGGCTGGAGCGGTGCTGCCCGCTGGGTGCATCAGGATTTCGAGGGAGGATTACCCACCGACGGTTGGATCCTTTCGCTCGACAAGGAATATGAGTCCGGATTGGGCTGGCGCATAGGCGCGGCCAGTGGCGCGGAGTCGCTGGACGGCCAAATCCTCAGCCGCTCGGGTGAGGTTCTTCACTCACAGACATGGTCCGCCTCGATACGCGGGCTCTTCAATGATAACTGGGGCTGGCAGGCGAGCCTCGAATATGAAGACGTCAGAGGCGGAATCGACCGCCGTGGAGCAGCGGTCAGCATCTACCGCCGCTTCTAATCGATTGATCGCTCTGCCACATGATCTTCCTCCAAGTGATCTGGATCGCCGCTGCGGTTTTGATCGTGTTGTCGCTCTTTCTCTGGGTAGCTTTGCTCGCCGCCCATATCGTGGCCAAACGGCACGACCTCCGCGCCGCCGGATTTTCCGAAGTCTGGCTGGAGCGCCTGCTGGATGTCCTTGACGGGACCCAGCCACCGGAGGTCTTACCGGTGCCAGCATCGCGGGAAGAGGCTGAGGCAGTGATCTCACTTCTTCGCAGCATAGGCGAACGCTTCCGTGGATCTTACGGTGAACGGATGAGTCTTGTCCTCGAGCAAATCCGAGCTGCAGATCTAGGACTGCAGCTCCTCCGCTCCCGCAGCTCCAACAACAAGGTCCGCGGCTGCGCTCTGCTCGGCTGGTGCGGCCCCCACCCCGCCGTCCAACCAGCTCTCGAAAACGCTCTCAACCACCGCGACTCGCGCGTCGTCCTCGAAGCCGCTTCCGCACTTGTCAACCGGGGAACCGTAAGCGACATCGTCCTCATCGTCCTGGCCCTTTGCCGTAGCCGTGCCGCCAAGTCACTCCTCGCCCGCGACCTCTTCCGCCGGTGGGGCGAGACCGACCAGGGAAATTGGTCGGCCCTGCTGGAGCGCGATTGGACGGAAGACGGCTGGATACTTCTGCTAGAGGCAGCCGGTGCTTCCGCCCGTGGGGAGTGGACGCCGCTCATCGCCCGCCAGGCGAAGCACCCCTCCCCGCTTGTTGTGCAAGCCGCACTCGCGGCACTCGGTGTTCTAGGCGATCCCCAGGGTGCTCCTGCGGCCGAGCAAGCGTGTCGGCACGAGCGTCCCCAGGTCCGCAGTCAAGCGATCAAAACCCTTGGGGCTTGCGGTGAATCCAACCTCGCCCTGCCATTGATGGAGTTCTTACTGGCCGACGAGTCCTTCGAGGTCCGCCGCGCCGCCCTGCAAGGCATGCTCCAGTTCGGAGGGCGATCACGCCTCATGGAGATGGCACCGACCGATTACTGGCAGCACGAACTTTTTAAAGAGGCCGGCCTGCAGGCACCTCCGGAAGCATGATCGAGTGGAACTGGCAGTCGGATCTTGTAGCCTTCGTCTGGACGATGGGGCTCGTCATTCTCACGCTCCAAACTTTCCAAAACGCCATCTACATTCTGCAACTTCTGCGCGCGGTGCCGGAGTTCCTTGGCGCAAGCCAGCGGGCCTCCCGCCTCCGCGAGTGGTGGCTGCTCACCTCGGAGATCACACCGCCCGTCACCCTCCTGGTGCCTGGGTATAACGAGGAGGCGACCATAGTGGAGAGCGTTCGCTCGCTCCTCACCCTTCAGTATCCCGAGTTAGAAATCATTGTTGTCAATGATGGCTCCAAGGACGGGACCTTGGCCCGTTTGATCGAAGCATTCGCCCTGCTACCCCTGTCCAGGGCCCTGCCCCGGCGCGTGGACTACCAACGGGTGCGCGGAATCTACGGCTCTCCGCGCCTCCCCGGGCTGTTGGTGGTGGACAAGGAAAACGGCGGCAAAGCAGACGCACTCAACGCTGCGCTCGATCTCGCCCGCCACACCCTCGTGTGCTCGGTCGATGCGGACTCGCTGCTGGATGCGGAGTCGCTTCTCCGGGCCGTCCGCCCCTTTATAGACGAGCCGGAGGAAACAGCCGCTGTCGGCGGCACCATCCGCGTGGTGAACGGCTGCGAAGTGCACGCCGGACAAGTCGTGGAAGTCCGCGCACCCTGCGGCATGGTGGAGCTTTTTCAATCCGTGGAGTACTTCCGCGCCTTCCTTATGGCCCGCATGTCGTGGACCCGCAGCCGCACGGTTACCATCATTTCCGGAGCCTTCGGAATCTTCCACCGCGAACGTCTGCTGGCCATGGGCGGGTATGCCCACGGCACGGTCGGTGAAGATATGGAACTGGTCGTGCGGATGTATCGTCATTCCGATGAGACGGGCCAGCCAATGCGTGTCTGGCACGTTCCGGATTCCGTCTGCTGGACGGAGGCTCCTGACACGCTCAAAATTCTGGGCCGTCAACGGACCCGCTGGCAGCGCGGCCTCTGCGAAACCTTGTGGAGGCACCGTGACATGATTGGCTCTCCCCGCTACGGCTCCGTAGGAATGAGTTCGCTGCCGCAGTTTCTGTTCTTTGACATCGTCAGTCCAGTTCTGGAAATGATCGGACTCATACTCGTGCCTGTGTGCACGATCGCGGGCATCCTGAGCGTCGAATTTTTCCTCGCTTACTGCGCGGTTGTCTTCGGTTTTGGAATCTGCCTCAGCCTCGGCTCCTTTGTGCTTGCGGAGTTCTCGTTGCGCCGTCACGGCAGAGCCTCGGACCTCTGGTGGATGGGCTTCGCTGCGATCGTCGAAAACCTGGGTTACCGACAGCTCAACAGCTTTTGGCGGGTCATGGGCATCTGGCAGTTTCTGAAGGGGAAGCAGGGTTGGGGCGACATGCAGCGCCGTGGTTTTCAAGTCAAACCAAAAGCCTGATCAGGGGCTTCGCAGCCGACTGCGGCGGAGCTCAGCCCCAGCGCTGCAAGCTCCTCGCGGGTGCGGCGGACCAGATCATCTATGCGCGCCAAAGCCTCCTTTCTACGCACCTCGTCCCCATCGTCCTGTTCTGAAGCCCGCAGCTCTGCGGCAAGAGCTCCAAAGCCCAAGGTCGCGGCACTTCCCACCGCACGGTGACTGGCGGCTCTCCATTCGGCATCGTTACCGTTCAGCAGCGCCCTTTCCATCTCCGCCCGCCGTAACAGGGTTTCCTCCAAGGCGGTGCCAATGAGGTCACAGTCCCAATCGATGTCCCCCGTTATGCATTCATTCAACTGCTTGACGTCCAGCACCCGGATGGGCGAGAGCACCTCCAGCACCTCCAGCACCTCCAGCACCTTCGGAATATTCTTCGCCTTCTGTTCGGAAAGCCAAGGTTCTAGTTTTCGCCTGAGTTTTGCCAGATCGAACGGCTTTGACAGGTAGTCATCCATACCTGCTTGATAGCATGCCTCCGCGTCGCCTGTCATCACATGTGCTGTCACGGCGATGATGGGGATGCGGGTTGCGCCCGTTTCCACCTCCCAGGCACGAATCCGGCGGGTCGCCTCGAATCCGTCCATTGTGGGCAACTGGCAATCCATCAGAATGACGTCGAAGACGCCAGCCATCCGGGCAGCGACGCCCTCGTGGCCATCGCCGCGTATCTCCGCCATAAGCCCCAGTGCCTCCAGTTGCCGACTAAAAACCCGTTGATTGGTTAGATTGTCTTCGACCAACAATACCCGGGCCGAAGCCAGCGCAACCGCGATATCTTCCGATGCCGGTGCCTTTCCTTCTTCCGCCAGTAGATTATAAAGATCTGAAGGGCGAAAAGGAAATCTCAAACATGCTTCGATCCCGCCGCTCGCCAGCTCATCCTCTAGCGGCTGCTCGTGAGGATAGCTCAGCAAGAAACGCCGGGATTGCCCACCGTCCCTCCTCTTTGCCACCTCATCCGCTATGTTTCGCCAGGACGCCCCCAGTGGCTGCCCGATCACGACCGCCGCTAGATTGGGAAGCGGCGGCAACGACCTTAGCGCGTCGAGATCCGGTGCGGTCACCACCTGCATTCCCCATGCCTGCACATGCGGGACGATCGAGCCCGTTGTTAAGTCCCGCCCCTCTATCAGCAACAAAGTTCCACCATTGCAGAGACGCCCGCAAGAGTCCTCCCGCGTTTCGGCATCCTCGAACACTGCCGTAAACCAGAACGCGCTGCCCGAGCTAGGCGTACTTTCCAAACCCATCGTCCCTGACAGCCGCTGGACGATCTCTCGTGAAATAGCCAGTCCTAGGCCCGTTCCCCGGTGCCGCCGGCTCAGCGCCGCATTGACTTGGCTGAACGGGATGAAGAGTTGTTCCTGCTCCTCAGCAGAGATCCCCGGCCCTGTGTCGACCACCCGGAAGCGCAAGACCGGCCGCCCCTTATCCCCGGCCCGCTGGTCCACCTCTACCAGGACGCTTCCCTGATCCGTGAACTTCACCGCATTCCCAACCAAGTTGACCAGCACCTGACGCAGCCGACGGGCGTCGCCTCTTAGATAACCCGGTATATCCGGATCGATTCGGTGCGCCAACTCCAGTGACTTTCGCCCCGCAACCTGAGAGAACAAGTTCAGCGTCTCATCCAGCACCTCCGTCAGCGAAAAATCCTCGGTAACGAAATCCATCTTCCCCGCCTGCAGCTTTGAAAGATCCAAAATGTCATTGATCAAATCCAGCAATGCCTCACCCGAAGATCGAATCGTTTCGACCAGTTCCCTCTGTCGCCGGTCCAACCGCCGGTCCTGCTGAAGTAAATCCGCAGCACCCAGCACACCGTTCATTGGCGTCCGGATTTCATGACTCACCGAAGCCACGAAAATCGACGTCGCCTGGACTGAATCCAGCGCCGTATCACGGGCCTCAGCCAAGCGTTCTTGATACCGCTCCCGCAGTTTCCCGTTCCTCCTCTCCTGAACAAAGGCGAGCAACATCACCGCCAAGCCCAATGTGGAGCCCCCAGTGGCGAGCACGAACAAGGTCGATGCGGACGCGCTTGCTCCCTCGGATCGTTCGTTGAGAAGCGCCGCCTCCGAGGCCCTGATCCTCTCCAAACTTTGTTCCACGGCATCTCCCTCCGCAACTCCTCTCAGCATGCGGGCCGCCCGCTCCGATTCCCCAGAGTTGATCAACTCCCGCGCATTTTGCTCCAAGGTGATCAACCTCTTCATCAAGAGTATCGAAAACTCCTCCACGAGTTTCAGCTGTGCCGGATTATCATCAACCAGGTATTCTAGATTATCAAAGTGGCCCCGCACCGCCGAAAGCAGGGACGAGAAATTCTTCTGCAATGCCACGCCCCCCCCGCCGGACAGCAACATCGCGCGTTGCATGCTCTCCGCCTCACGCAAACTCCGGTCCAATTCCTCGATTTCGAGTTTCACCTGATAGCTGTGGCTCACCCAATTTTGCTGCTCCCTCAGCCGCCCCGTCTGCCAATACAATAACGCGCATAGAGCAACGATGATTGCCGTAATCAGCGGAATGATGACCGTAGACGAGCGGATCTCGGCAGGAGGCGCGGCGGATGTCATTTCACATAATGAAATCATTTTTGGTTCCTTGACCATCCCAAAAGGCTGCCCGGTGTTATCACAAGGTCGACTTCACGTTGTGCGAGTCACGTCAGGTTGAATAAAGCTATTCCCCGTCTGGAAAAATCCCTTCAAGAGGCGTCTCGACCTTCTCATCTATCCACTTTACCAAGGCCCGCTTCATCACCTCCTTCACAGCGAGGTTGATCGTCGGAACGTCCGCTGAATCAACATCCCTCGTCCGCTTGAACAAATCAAAGTGCCGTCCTCCCTGCGCTGTCGGCGTGCAGATCATTTTCCATTTCTCCGTAGCCAGGCACCGCTGCTTCGCCCGCACCAGCGGCTCCTTGTACTGATCCTTTATTACAAACTGATAATTGAACGCCTCATCGATCCGCGTCATCTGATCCATCGGTGGCAGCTTCGGCCGCTCGATCCCCTCCACCCGGAACTGGATGAACGGAAAACCAGTTTCACCATAAAAGGCGCGGCTCGCCGGTGCCTCGGTTCCTCTCAGCCAACCCGCCACACTGCGGCCCTCCCAAGAAGTCGGCTTCTCCACCCCCAGCAGATCCGCCACGGTCGGCGCTATGTCCAGAGTTCTAACGTTTTCATCAATCCGCCTCACACCCGCACCCGGGATGTGGAAAAGCAGAGGCACATGATTCGCTTGGAGACCTCCGTTGAAGGTCAACCCATGCCCGAGCGTCACTCCCTCTTCATAAAGATTGTCCCCATGGTCCGAGGTTATGATCACGATAGTGTTGTCCTCCAACCCATTCGCCTTGATCGCATCTAGGAGCACCCCCACCTGATCGTCGAACTGCCGGGTGCAGCCGTCATACAAATTGCGAATTTGCCGCACCTCCTTTTCTGGCAGCGCCTTCCACTTATCTTCCAGATCCGTTCCGCCAATGAACGAATCGATATCGAAGTCCACCCCGTTCCGGTTCAGCCCGATATAATCCGTTTCCGTAAACATACTCGCATACGGCTCTGGATTCCGATAGGGCAAGTGGTTGCAAGAATAGAAGACATGCCAGAAAAACGGTTTTTTCTCCCGCGCCATCTTCACCAATCTCCGCTCCACCCGCTCCGTCACCACCTTCGGCGTCACAAACTGTGCGAAGGACCCAAGCTGCGGGAAAACCAGATAGCCCGCCGGATGGTCGAAATACAGAGGGATCACGAAATGCGCCATCACCACCGCCTGACTCATGTAAACTTTGAAATTATCAAAGGTTGAAACCGAAGCACGTTCGAAATCCATCGGCATCAGCTCGTAATATCCCGCGCACCAGTCTCCGAACGCAGCAGTATCATACCCCTGCTTCCTCAGCACTCCTGCAAGAGGTTCGATCACCGCTTTGGCCTCCCGCACCGTTTCCTCGTTCGGATACATTTGCCGCAAGCCGTGGGTATGCGGATACATGGAGCTCATCAGGCTCGTCCCGGATTCCAAGGTCGAGGCGATCGGCGTGAAACAGTTCGCGAGATTCACCGATTTCGCAGCCAGTTCGTCAATCCGAGGAGAGACCCCCGCCGCCGCCAGCCCATCGCGCCGCCTCGGCTCGTATCCCATGTAGCCGAGCCGATCCCCCCGCAAGGAATCCGAGCCGATAATAATGACATTCGGTCGGCTCGCATCCCCATCGCCAGCCACGCCCACACCCGTTCCGGTTAGCCAGCCCAGGCGCCATGCCACCACCGCAAGAAGGACGCACACCACTACCACCTCCACACCACGCCGTCTCGCGGGCAGATTTCTCCAATACCACCAGATCGCGTAAAGGATCACCAGCACTGGCAGGATCGTAAACAACCCTACAAACACCGCTGGCTTCGCAAAATCTGGCACCACGTTCAACACCTCATAATACCAGTGGCCGAATTTCGCATCATCCAAGAAATACGGCCGCGTCTGCACCAGCCTCAGAACGAAATACCCGTGCGTCAGCCCCCCACACACCAGCGCCAACAGCATCCGCCAACGGATTGTCTCCACCCCAAAACGCACCCATATACCCGTTAGGAGGGGCAGCAGAACCACCGAAAACAGCAGCGTAAGAATCGCGTAAGCGATCAGCACATACACATTCTGCCAAATCAGGAAATCCAGGTAATCGTCCTGCGCCAGCGCACTGAACTTGTTCATCATCGCTCCGGAACTGGAGCCCAGCCGCCACAGCGCCACCCCGTATTGAAACAGAAAAAACAGCGCCACCCCTGCCAGCACCAGTCCGAAGCCAAGCTTCCGCCCCCTTTCCGCCTTCAGCCCCTCCATCTCTCAGAGTCCTTCTTCCGGAGACTGGACATACAACCAGCTTGGATTCACCAGCTCCGTGATAACCACCCCTCGCCTTGATTCCAGGTTCTCAGGCAGGTGAAGCTTCAGAATCATCGGCGTGGTGCCTCCCTGATTCTGCGCGAGCAAGACCCTCATTTTTTCCGCAAGCTCCCCTCCGCGCTCCACATAACCGAACAACGTTTCCTCGCCTCCCCTCGTGGTGAGCCGGTAGCAGTCATACACCTCCGCATCCGCGAACTCATGGCTGTAAAAATAATCCGGTTCCGCATAGACCCGGAAATCCATTGTTACGCCCCCCGGTCTACCCACCGCAAACTCATTCCAATCCATCGGCTGATAAACCACGAATGTCTCCCAATCGACCTTCGCCTCCCCCCGGGAATCCACCTCCACCAGCACCGGACCCGGCCGCTCCGGGCTCAGCTCCGCCTCAACCATCCAAAAGTTCGCCCGGTTCTCAATCGTCAGCGGTTCCATGTTGTCTATACGCGCCACCTGAGTGGATTCAGGCGCTCCCTTTTCATAATAAGCCTCTATCAGGGGCCTGACACGCTCCGGCTGCCTGACATACTCGAGCAGCTCTTCGATCGAGTCCGCCTCATAGAAGCCCCTCGTCGCCTCCTCGATTTTGCCGACCATATACACTCCCGCCGCCTCGTTCTCCCGATCCTCTTCGATGATGCTAAGGGTCCCCGTCCGAATCTCCTCCTGCCGCTCCGTCCCCCGGTTCACCTGGACCAATGACCATACGATACCCGCTGCAAACGCGATCCCAATTAACGTCAGCCATCCCCACGAGATCCGTCGCGGAGCCCCCTCCGGCTCCCAGCCCTCCTCCTGCACACTTCCATCCCGATCGATCAGAGACGCGATGTCCGGCTCGTTCGATCGCATCGTCGAGTCCTCCCTCCCTGTGGACCCAGCCCTCGCCCCAGACCGCTGCTTCCCCACCTTAACCGGCGGCAACTCCTCCACCTCCTCTGCGGAACCCTTGTTCAGCCGGACAACACGCTGCCCTTGGCCAGCGTCTTCATCAACCGGCTTCAGTCTCACACTTGGTTTCTCCTTTCCCATCCGCAGCCAAGGAAAGCAGAAAAGCCCATCGACGCAATGCCTCACTGACACTTAAAGTGCCGCCCAGACACCACCGATGAGCGCTAAACCACGAATCCTAGTCATCACCGCTGCCTTCGGTGAGGGGCACAACAGCGCCGCCCGTAATCTCGCTCTCGCCCTTGAGGCCCAAGGTGCCGAAGCCCGCGTCGCCGATCCCTGTCTCCTCTCCGCCCCCCACTCTACTTCCGTCATCCAATGGGCCTACCGCCTTGCCACCACCCACTTTCCCTGGATCTGGGAAAAAATCTACCAAGGCACCGACAAGTGCGATTTCTCCCGGCAGAACCTTCCCCTGATGCGCCCTCCCGAGCGATACCTCGACACGCTCGTGCAAGAATACCAGCCACACGCCATCGCCTCCACCTATCCTATCTACCCGTATTTTCTCAAACGCAGCTTCGAGGAAACCGGCTCCACACGCCCCGTCTTCACCATCGTCACCGACTCGATCGAAATCAATGCTTCCTGGCTCCGCGCCCCCACCGACCACTTCCTCGTCACCGATCGTGCGACCTTGGAAACCATGCGCTGCTGGGGCATTCCCGAGGAGAAAATCATCGAGACCGGCTTCCCCGTGAATCCAGCCTTCGCCACCCTCGGCACCGTCCCCTCGCACGATTCCTGCAAACCCTTCCGCATCCTCTACTTTCCCACCGCACAGAAAACCTTCCTCCGGCGCCACTGCCGCGCCCTGCTTGAAGTTTCGCCCGACGTGCACCTCACCCTCGTCATGGGCAAAAGCCTCCGCCTACTTTACTCCCGCGCCAAGGAGATCAAAGACGAATTCCCAGGCCGCGTCCGCCTCCTCGGCTGGACCCGGAAAGTCCCCCAGCTCCTCAGCCAACACCACCTCATCGTCGGCAAAGCCGGTGGCGCCACCGTCCACGAAGCCATCGCCGCCCGCTGCCCGATGCTCATCCACCACCTCGTCCCCGGCCAGGAAGAAGGAAACCTCAAACTCCTCCAGCAGCTCGGCGCCGGCGACCTTGCCTCCACCCCCGCCGACCTCACCGCCGCCGTCTCCCAGCTCCTCGCCAATGACGCCCGGAAATGGCGAAGCATGAAAGCCACCCTCACCGCCCACAACCACAGCGAAGGAGCCATCAACGCCGCCCGCTTCATCCTCTCCCGCATTTAAGCCTCCCTCCGCCCATGCCAGACTTCCTCATCGACATCGGAAAGGTCCTCTTGGATTTCGATTTCGGCCCCTCCCTCAGCACCCTCCTCCCCGCCGACCACGCCGATCCCACCAACGCCCTCGCCTCACTCATCGCGAAAAAGGACGACTTCGAGGCCGGCCGGATCTCCACCGGCGACTACACCCTCTGGGCGATCGAAACACTCGCCACCACCGCCACCATCGAGGAATTCCACACCGCCTGGAAAAACATCTTCATACCAAACCTCCCCATGTGGGAAACCGTCCGCCGCCTCCACGCCGCCGGCCACCGCCTTATCATCTTCTCCAACACCAACCCCATCCACTGCCCCTGGGTCTTCGAAGCCTTTCCCGAATTCTCCCTCTTCCACGGCGCCATCCTCTCCTACGAGGCAAACTCCATCAAGCCCGAGCCCGAAATCTACCGCCACGCCATCGAGAAATACAGCCTCACTCCCGCCAACACCCTCTATATCGACGACCTCCCCGCCAACGTACAAACCGGCAATCAATTCGGTTTCCGCACCCACCAATACAACCTCCAAAACCATCCCGCCTTCGAGCAGTGGCTGGAAGAAGAGCTAAAGGTCTCAGTGCCAAGTGAGCAGTGAGCAGTGAAAGAAATCGTCATCACCACCTCTCACACCCTACTCACCACTCTATCTCCCTCCGCGTCCCTTAGCGACCTCTGCGCCTCCGCGGTAAACTCTTCTTTCACCAGCCCAGTCTTCCACTGATCACTGATCACTGATCACTGATCACTTTCCACTTCTTCCCATGCTCACCATCGCCAACCGCACATTTCACAGCCGCCTCTTCCTCGGCACCGGCAAATTCCCGTCCAACGAATCCATGCGCGACGCCCTCGCCGCCTCTGGCACCGAAATCGTCACCGTGGCCCTCCGCCGCGCCGACCTCTCCGGGGCCAAGGACCCCTTCGCCAACATCCTCGATTTCGTTGATCCGGAAAAATACCTCCTCCTCGCCAACACCAGCGGAGCCATGAACGCCGAGGAAGCCGTCCGCCTTGCCCGCCTCGCCCACGCCGCCGGCCTGCCCAAGTGGATCAAGCTCGAGATCCACCCCGACCCCACCTACCTTCTCCCCGATCCCATCGAGACCCTCAAAGCCGCTGAAATTCTCGTCAAAGAAGGCTACACCGTCCTCCCTTACATCAATGCCGATCCCGTCCTCGCCAAGCGCCTTCAGGAAGCCGGCTGCGCCACCGTCATGCCCCTCGGCTCACCCATCGGTTCCAACAAAGGCATCACCACCCGCGATCAGATCCGCATCATCATCGATCAGGCCATCGTCCCAGTCGTCGTCGATGCCGGGATCGGCGCCCCCAGCCACGCCGCCGAAGCCATGGAACTCGGCGCAGATGCCGTCCTCGTCAACACCGCCATCGCCATCGCCTCCGACCCTTCAAAAATGGCCATCGCCTTCAAACAAGCCATAGAGGCTGGCCGCACCGCCTTCGAGCTCGGCCTCCCCGAGCCCTCCTCCACCGCCCACCCCACCAGTCCCCTCACTGCTTTTCTGAATCAATAAGACAAGGCGTATGCCCCACTCAATCATTCGCCCGTCTCCTGCCTCCAAGCCTTTTGCAAGGCGTCGTCTGCGTCCCGTGACAGCCCAACAACGGCTGATCCCTGCGGGGAAAACACAAGAACGTCTCCACAGCCAAGGCAGACCATGAACCGCACCTTCCCCTCTGATGTCTTGAACTCTGCAAGAAAGTCAGCGTGGAAACCGCCGCACATCTTCGATGCATACTGGTCGAAACTGTCCGTGCGCGTCAAAGCGGTCTGCACCGCAGCCCTAAACTCCGACGACGGTTCCCAAGCCGGAAACTGAAAGCGATAACCGTGATGGCTCCTGGTCGGAGAAAGCCAAACTGCACGAATGAATTCCGGTTTCTCAAAATAATTATGAGGCAGCCCACGATAAAATAAAGATATCTCGTTATCAGACGGCGGAAGAAGCGCTTTAATGCGGGTGAAGTCCTCATCCAAACTCGATCCATGCACCTGCCCCGCAAATCTCACCGTGGTCCAAAGGCGGGGCACGACATAAACACCAAACGCCAGAAGAACAATCAGCCAAAGGGGGCGCCGAAACCACCGCTTCCTGCCGCTCATAGTATATCGCTCATTGGAAGAAATTGTTTAGTAAGGGATTCAGCTCTTTTCGACGCAAAATTACTTAAGGATCACCTTGGTGAATTTTACCCCTGAGGACGCTTCGGGAGTGCTCATTTTCTGGATTTCAGCACGACTCATGATGGCAAGATTCTTGAAAGGCGCAGCTCTTTAATCCCGGAGCCTTTCGGAACAGCGTGAGTGTTCAGGCGGGAAGATATCGAAACGAGTTTGCCCCGGCAAGCTTTGGGCAACTTGAATCTTCAAAGGCTCATTATCATTGCGGATGCAATCCGCCGCCACCTCTCACCCTGACCTCGTCACTGATCACTGATCACTCGGCACTTCTGACCAAAAACCGTTTGAGCCCGCCGCCTCCGCCCTTAGCTTCGCCGGATGCCCCGGAAACTGTTCTCGCTCTTCCTCATCGCCTTCGCCTGCCTCGTCACCGTTGCCCACGCCCAGGACCTGAAACCGCTCGGAATCCGCCTGGAGAAATTCGACTACCCATTTCCCGTCTCCATCTTTGAGTTCGAGAGTCAACGGCAGAACCTGGAAATGGCCTACATGGATGTCCAACCGGAGGAGCCGAACGGCGAATCCATTGTCCTCCTGCACGGCAAAAACTTCTCCGGAGCGTACTGGGGTGAGACCGCAAAAGATCTCGCCGCGAAAGGCTACTGCGTGATCATCCCCGATCAGATCGGTTTCGGAAAATCCTCCAAACCCGAGCACTACCACTACACCTTCCACAATCTCGCCACCAACACCCTTGCGCTGCTGGACAAGTTGAAAATCGAGCGGGCCCACATTCTCGGCCACTCCATGGGCGGCATGCTCGCCACCCGTTTCGTCCTCATGTTTCCTAATCGCAGCCAGTCGCTCGTCCTGGAGAACCCAATCGGACTGGAGGATTGGAAAACCATGGTCCCCTACGCGGGCATCGAAAAATGGTATCAGCAGGAACTCGCCGCCACCGCCGAATCGATCAAGAAATACCAACTGGAGAACTACTACGATGGAAAATGGAAAGCAGAATACGATCCATGGGTGGAGCTACTCGCCGGAATGGCAGCCAGCGAGGACTACCCCCGCGTCGCTTGGAACCAAGCCCTCACCTACGACATGATTTTCACTCAGCCAGCCCTCTACGAATTTCCTCTGATCAAAAGCCCCACCCTCCTCATCATCGGCCAACGCGATACCACAGCCCTCGGCAAAGGCTCCGTCCCCGAGGAGATCGCCAAGACCATGGGTGATTACCCGCGCCTCGGCAAAGCAGCCGCAGCCGCCATTCCGAATTCCAAGCTCATAGAAATCGAAGCCATCGGACACCTCCCTCACATCGAGGCGTACGACAAGTTTCTCTCCCCCCTGCTCGACTTCCTCGAAAGCCACCAGCATCAGCGGTAGCGATCCTTAGGGCGGGCGGAAACTGTTTAGAACACGCACCTCTCACAAGAGCGGCCCTTCCCTTAAGCTTTTGAGCCACCATATCCCTCATCTAATATGCCGGGCACCACAGGGGTGGCGGGATTCCATAGGACTCGACAATTGACCAGCCACGCCAGTCGGGCAAAATCTCTGCCGATGCCCCGATTTTATCTACCCGCCGATCTCTGGGAAGTCGCCGTATTGGGCGGCGAGGAATCGCATCATCTTAGCCAAGTGATGCGGGTAAAGCCCGGCGAAACGATAACCCTCTTCGATGGCGCGGGAAACGAAGCCCCCGCAATCGTGCTCTCCAGCTCGAAATCTCAGACGCATCTCCGGATCGGGTCAGTGAGTTCCGCGCTTTTTCCCCTGCCGCAGATCACGCTGGCGCAGGCGATACCGAAGGGGAAAAACATGGATTGGATCGTTCAAAAGGCGGTGGAGCTGGGGGTTTGGAAGATTCATCCGCTGGTGACACGTCACACGATCGTGCAGCCGGGCGGGGAGAAGGCGGAAAAATGGCGACGCACCGCTCTTGAGGCCTGCAAGCAATGCGGGCAGAATTTCCTCCCGGAGATCGCCGAGCCGATGCCGATGGATGCGTGGCTAAAACAGCAGGAGGGGGACGAGCTCAAACTTCTCGCCTCGCTTGCCAAAGGAGCGAAAAATTTCCGTGAAATCCTGGCGGCGCATCCGGCGGTGGAGAGCGTGACGATCGTAATCGGCCCCGAGGGGGATTTCTCCGAGGGAGAGACGGAGGCGGCGCTTGAAGCTGGCTTTATCCCCGTCACCCTTGGCCATCTGGTACTGCGGGTGGAGACGGCGACGATGCTATGCCTTTCGTCAATTCGCTACCAGTTCATGTGAGGCTCATGGCAGCCTCGCTGACCATCCCGTAGGTCGTGAAGCCGGTGGAGCTTTCGACATCGATTTCGAGGATCTGCCCGGTAAGCTTGTCCGCATCTCCATCGAAAATAACGATCTTGTTGTGCGGGGTGCGCCCGGAAAGGCGTTCGGAATTGTTCTTCGATGGCCCTTCGCAAAGCACCATCTGACGAGTGCCAACGATGGCGGCGTTTTTCTCGATCGCCAGACGGTTGACGACATCCAGCAGGCGCTGGTTGCGCTCCTCTTTAACCGTCTCCGGAAGCTGCTCGTCCATTTCTGCGGCTGGCGTGTCCTTGCGCTTGGAGTAGCGGAAAACGAAGGCGTTGTCGAACTGCAGGTGCTCTACGGTAGCTATAGTAGCGAGGAAATCCTCGTCGGTTTCACCAGGGAAGCCAACGATGATGTCCGTGGTGATCGCGACGTCCGGCCGGGCGGCTTTCATCTTCTCACAGATCTCGATGAACTTGGCGTTCTTGTAAGGACGCCGCATCACTTTAAGAATGCGATCCGAGCCGCTCTGCATCGGGAAATGGATGTGCGGCATCAACTTCGGCATATAGGTAAAGGCGGCGACGAGGTCATCGCGGTAGCCGATCGGGTGTGGCGAAGTAAAGCGGATTCGCTGAATGCCTTCCACCGCGTGCACCGCCTCAAGAAGCTGCACGAAAGGCGATTTGCCATTGATTTTCGGGAACTCGGTGCGCCCGTAGAGATTGACGATCTGGCCCAGGAGCGTGATCTCCTTCACCCCCTGCCCCGCCAGGAACTCCACCTCTCGCACGATGTCGGGGATCGGCCTGCCGCGCTCTTTTCCGCGGGTGTCCGGGACGATGCAGAAGGAGCAGCGCATGTTGCAGCCTTGCATGATCGAGACGAAGGCAGAGGCGTTGCGCGCCTTCGGCGTGTGGTCCCGGATCGTGTTCTGGGAGTCCGTTTCCTCCGCCGTATCGCAGACGGTG
>JBGTDO010000031.1:0-9478 GCA_041748235.1 Akkermansiaceae bacterium
CGCCCGGATCCTGCTGCTCATCGGCAGCATCTATCAGGTTGAGAAGCGCTTGAGGGACGAGCGGGCCGGGCCGCTGGAGCGACAACGAACGCGCTGGCTCGAAAGCCGGCAAGCGTATGAATATCTCGTAAAACTCACCCAACGACACCACCGCAGACCCGGAATCGTGCCCCGCAGCAGGCTCGGGAAGGCCCTCTCCTATGCCGTCGAGCAGTTGCCACACCTGGAGCCCTGCTTCATGGACGGCCGGATCGAGTTGGACAACAACCTGACAGAAAACGCAATCCGGCCCACCAAGCTCGGCCACAAGAACTGGATGTTCATCGGCGGCGAGCACACCGGCTGGCGCAGTGCTGAGATCTACACCTTCGTCGAGCAGATCCGCCGTCACGGCGCGGATCCCTTCGCCTACTTCGAGTGGGTGTTCGGGAAGCTCATGC
This sequence comes from Akkermansiaceae bacterium, assembly GCA_041748235.1. Classification (GTDB taxonomy): domain Bacteria; phylum Verrucomicrobiota; class Verrucomicrobiia; order Verrucomicrobiales; family Akkermansiaceae; genus Luteolibacter. Next base: position 441 of record JBGTDO010000031.1, read on the forward strand.
ACAACCCGCCGCCAGAGGAACTGGAATCGCTGCTGCCAATCCACTGGCTCCAGGCGCGTGCGGCCGAAGCGCAGCCAATCGAGGACGAGGCCACGGCCGTAGCATAGGTGCCATAGGGCGAAGCATTTTTGCCAGAGATGCCAGAGCTATGACAAAAATGCCAGAGGTGCTCCGTTGACCGCTTACGTTCAACCGGACTCACCAGCGCAGCGGGACCCTGTGGGAGCAGCGTTATAAGAGCGTGATCGTGGAAAGCGGAGTGGCGGCGCGGACCATGGCGGTCCAATCGCACGGAATGGGATTGATCTCTGCTCGGTGCTCGGAGGTGGAGGCGGTGTGTTGGCGGTGTGTTGGCGGAGGCTGATTCCTTCTTTGCATTTTTTGCGATGATCACGGAAGCTCTCTCCCGTGCCCATTGATCTGGAACAACTCAAGTCCGCTTTGCCTGCCGTTGGACTTTTCGGCGGTGGGAGCTGGCGGTGGTCGCCGGAGCCGTTGCGGTTAACGAAATCCGAGGTTAGTGAAATTTTGGCGATGGGGCATCCGCTGGCGAAGTTCCAGCAGGCCTGCGATTTGCTGTACCGACGTTCCGCTGCGGGAAAAATTTCGCCATGGCTGGCGGAGTTGCTGGATGAAGGCAAACCCGACTGGCTGGTGCGGCTGCAGCGGGAGACGGGGATGGCGGAACAGTTTCCACGGGTGATCCGACCTGATCTGATGCTGGCTCAGGGGCATTTTGCGCTGACGGAGCTGGACAGCGTGCCGGGCGGGATGGGGATTGCCGCGTGGATGGCGAAAACGTATTCGGCTGCGGGTTATGAGGTCCTGGGCGGTGCGGATGGGATGATCGAAGGCTTTCGCTCATTGATGCCCGAGGGCGGTGATGTTTTGGTTTCGGAGGAATCGGCGGATTACCGGCCGGAAATGGAGTGGCTGACGGAGCAACTTGGGGCGGGATGGACGACGGAAAGTGCGGAGGATTACGAGGAGAGCGGTCGCGCGGTTTACCGGTTTTTTGAGCTTTTCGATTGGGAATCGCTGCCTTTTGCGCGGCAGCTGGCGGAGAAGTCCGCTAGTGGGGAGGCGAGCGTCACCCCACCGTTCAAGCCGCATCTGGAGGATAAACTTTGGCTGGCGCTGTTCTGGTCCCCGGCGCTCAAAAAGATCTGGGAGCAGTCCTTGCGCGGGAGCCATTTGCGCCGGATCCGCAGTCTGATTCCTTTCGGTTGGGTTCTCGATCCGGAGCCTCTGCCGCCGCACGCGGCACTGCCGAGGCTGAACGCGCACTCGTGGGATGAGGTGGCGGAGTTCTCTCAGAAGGAAAGGCATCTGGTTTTGAAGATCAGCGGCTTCCATGAATCGGCGTGGGGCTCCAAGGGTGTTTTTATCGGCCACGATCTGTCGGCGGCGGAGTGGAAGGAGAGGATCGCGTTCGCGCTTTCGCAAGCGGCTGAGCAGCCATGGCTGATGCAGGAGTTCCACGAAGGGCGGCGCTTCGAGCACCCGGTTTATGACGAGGATGGATCGGTGAAAATGATCGAGGTGAGAGCGCGCGTCTGTCCGTATTTTTTCATAAACGCGGCAGGAGAAACCTCGCTTGGCGGCTGTCTGGCGACTCTGGTGCCGGCGGACAAGAAAAAGATACACGGCATGAGTGACGGGATACTCGTCCCATGCGTGATAGCGGAGGAGTAAGCTCAATCATCCACCAGCACGGGATCCGCGTGATCGATGGCCTCGCAGATCGCCGGGAAAATCTGACGCTTGCGGGAAACGACGCCGGGGGCGAGGTAGAGGTTCCCGTCGATGCGGTTGAAGGGAAGCCCGGCGACGACGTTTTCTTTTCCGACCGCGAGAACCATGCTTTTCAGGAGCGCGACATCGGTGACGACGAGGACTGCGAGATCGTAGTTTTTATCGGCTTGGAGCTGGCGCAGGGCTTTTTCGAGTTCCTCGCGGCGAGCCTTGAAGCCGTGGAGATCGCGCTCCTCGACCTGCGAGATGCTGATGAGCATTTGCTGTTCGTTGAATTCCTTGCGGTCGGAGTTGAGTATCTCGTCGGCGGTTCCATTCACGATGAGGGAGCCGACGCCGAAAAACTCCTCGGCGAACGATTTGGCGTCCACACGGGCGATGCCAGAGAGCCAGGTGAGCATCCTGCGATCAAGATTGGTCGTGGTGGGCGAGGTGAGGCACAGGGTGTCGGAGACGATTCCGCCGCAGAGGCAGAGCGCGACTCCGGGTGCCGGGATGAGATCGCGGTGAAAAAATTTTCGGGCGACGAGGGTGCAGGTGGAGCCGACGGGCTCGTTGAGGTAGCGGATGGGCTCGCGCGAGACGAGATCGCCGGAGAGGCGGTGGTGGTCGATGACCTCGACGATGGTGGCTTCCTCGATGCCGGAGACCGCCTGTGCATATTCGTTGTGATCGACGAGGGCGAAGCGGAGACGCGGAGGGTCCACGAGGTCGGACTTGGCGAGAACGCCGAGCATGACATTGGTGCCAGTTTCCATCACGGGAAACAGATCCTGGTCGACGTTGACGAGCTGTTTGCGGATTCTTGAGACGGGATCGCCGTCTTTGATCGAGATGAAATTTTTCTCCATCACGTGCTGGACCGTGCGGGAGCAGCGAATGAGCGTGTTGGCGCTTGCGGTGTCCTGACGGCAACGAAGCAGAACGACCCCTTTTGAGGCGGCGAGTTGTTGGATCTCGGGTGAGACTTGGTTGCTGCCGGTGACGAGGAGGGCACGTGCGCCTTTGTCGATGGCGAGGCGCTGGACGATAGGGCGATCGCCGCAGATGACAAGGAAGCGGCTGATGTTTCCTTCGTCCGTGGCTTGCTTGAGGCGCTGTTTGACCGTCTGCTGGGAGGAGGCTCCGACGAGAAGAATCAGGTCTTCTTCTTCGTCGTCGTCGGGGATCTCTACGCCGAAGATTTCCGCATCAAGGGTGGCGGCGAGATTGCCGAGAGAGGCGTGGACTGTCCGCACGCTGATGCCCTCGGTGTTTTCCGGAAGAAGAAGTTTCAGCAGATTGATGTATTGGAGCATCCCAACGACTTTCTCTTGGCAATCGAGCACCGGAACGCAACGGATACCGGATTCGAGCATGCGCTTGTAGGCGGTGAGGAATGTGTCGCGGGGGCGGACGCGGATAACCTCGCGCTTGCAGATCATGCCTGCGTTGGTGCGGGCGTCGGTGAGGAGGTGGGGGGAGTCAAAGCCGGCTTTTTCAAGCACCCATTTTGTCCGTTGGGAAACTTCGCCACAGCGGGCGGCGGTGGCGTCGGGTTCTTCGCCGGTTGCGCGCAGGAGGGCGGCGTGGCCGATAGCCGAGCACACGGCATCGGTATCGGGGTTTTTGTGACCAATGACGTAGAACGGTGACATGTGGAAGATAGTAGCAGGTCACATGCGTTCAGGACAGCGAATCCCTAGTAATCCCAAGCCTTTTTCCAACACGTGTGAAGTCAACTCGCAGAGTGCTAGGCGGCTGGAGCGCGTCGGTTCCTCGGATTTCAGGACGGGGCACGCTTCAAAAAACGAGTGGAAGGCGCGAGCAAGCTCGAGAAGGTAGTTCGCCAGCAGGTTCGGCCGGAAATCCTCAAGCACCAGCGGAAGAACCTCGCCGAAGCGGGCGAGCAGGCGGGCGAGGTGGATTTCCTCAGGTTTCCCCAAGATGATTTTTGCCAAATCCGCTTGGAAATCGGCATCGAGCTTCCGGAAAATGGACCGAATGCGGACGTTGGAGTATTGGAGATAGGGTGCGGTATCGCCCTGCAGCGCGAGCATGCGGTCCCACGCGAAGACGTAGTCGGTGAGCCGGTTTTGCGAAAGCTCTGCGAATTTCACCGCACCGATTCCGACGATCTCAGCAACCTCGACCGCTTCGTCGCCCTGGAGATCAGGATTCTTCGCGGCGATGACCTTGGCCGCTCTTTCGACTGCTTCCTTGAGCACATCGGTTAGGCCGACGTTGTCGCCGGAGCGGGTTTTCATGAGCTTCCGGTCCTCACCGAGGATGGAGCCGAAGGCGATGTGGCGGAAGTCGCCGGTCTTGCCCCAGCGCTCGGCGGCGGCAAAAATCTGGCGGAAATGCAGCTGCTGCGGCACACCCACGACATACCACACTTGGTCGGCGTTCCACTCGTCGATCCGGTATTTGATGGTGGCGAGGTCGGTGGTGGCGTAGAGGAATCCTCCGTCGGCCTTGCGGATGATCGCTGGATTATCGGTCCAGCCGTCTTCCTTGTGGACGCGGAAAGGGTCTTGGTCCGGGCCTTTCGACTCGTCTGAAAAAATGCAGACAGCGCCATCGCTCTCGCGTGCGAGGCCGTTTTCGAGAAACTCGTCGACCAAGCCGGGGAGCATGTCGTTGTAGAAGCTTTCGCCCAGCCAGTGGTCGAACTTCACGTCGAGGCGGTCGTAGATCTTCTGGAGGCCGGACTTCGAAACATCGATGCACTGCTGCCAGATTTTCAGATTCTGCTCATCGCCCGCCTGAAGCTTCACCAGCTCGTTTTTGCAGATCTCGTGGATGGCGGGATCGGCTTTGGCGGCGGCGTTGACCTCGCGATATACGCGGACCAGTTCGGCAATGGGATCTGCGTGAAGAGCCTCGTGGTTGAGCAGGGTTTTCCAGCCGTGGAGGATCATCCCGAACTGCGTGCCCCAGTCTCCGATGTGGTTGTCGGCGATGACGTCGTAGCCGAGGAAGCGGGCGATGCGGCAGAGGGAATCGCCCAGGATCGTGGAGCGGATGTGGCCGACGTGCATCGGCTTGGCGACGTTTGGAGCGGAAAAATCGACGACGACGCGCTTGCCCTTTCCCGGCTCTGGGGCACCGAGGCGCGGGTCCTTGATGAGTTTTTCCGCGTAGGCGGCGTAGGCTTCCGGGAGGACGGTGAAATTGATGAAACCCGGCCCATCGATCTTCGCGGTGGCGAGGCCTTCGATCTCAATGCGCTCGAGAATCTCCTGGGCGAGAGCGCGGGGATTGGTCTTGCGGCTTTTCGCCAAAACCATCGCGGAGTTGCTCTGGTAGTCGCCGAAACGGAGGTCGGCGGCGGGGACGATGTTGGGCGCGGTGGACTCGCCGGTGACTGCCCGGAGGGCGTTGGCGAGGCGGGATTCGAGATCTTGGAGGAGGGTCATGGGCGAACTTGGCGTTAGCAAGCTTCGCCGGTTGTCGATCCGCTGCGCAAGGGTTTAGGGTCGAGAATTTCCAGTATCTCGTCCCGGCTTTCCGCTGTCCCGAGTCTGCGGCGGACCTCGCAGTTGGTGAACATCTTAGCAATCGCTGCCAGCGTGCGCAGGTGCAGGTGGTAGTCCTTGCGAGGGACGATGAAGAGGATGATGAAGTGGACCGGGGCGTTGTCGAGCGCCTCGAAATCGATGCCGTTCTTGGAGCGGCCGAAGACTGCGACGACTTCATCCAAGGTGTCGGAAAAGGTGTGCGGGATCGCAACGCCGGAGCCGATTCCCGTGCTGATTTGTGCCTCCCGCTCCTTTAGTGCGTCGAGGATATCCTGGCGGCTGTTCTTGGGGATGTCGCCCTTCTCCGCGAGAAAGTCCACCAGTTCGACAATCGAAGGCCAATGTTCGGTCGCCTTCATGTTCAGAAGGATGCGATCCACATTGAGCAGCTTGGATAACTTCATAAGAATAAGTAAGCGATAGTTGGCGTCGCGCCGTCGGGTAGGAGGGCGGGATTACCGGGCTGGAGCAGGTTTGGCAAGAAGATTTGGTTTACCATCGTACGCAAGAAAGGGGGCAAATAAAGAGCATCATGATCTTTTTCTTCTGGCCGAAAGCTGCCAAGATCTGGTGGCGTCGGGTAGCCAGACCGTTCTTTACCTTGCGCGTCGCCTTTTTGGACGGCATGGAAAGGGCACCGAACGACTGATGACTGAAAATCCGACAGAAACGACGATGATCATCGGCACGCGAGGCAGCGATCTCGCGCTGGTGCAGGCCACGGCGACCGAGCAGCTTCTCAAGGCGCGGTTTCCGCACGCGAGCTTCCGCCGCGAGGTCATAAAGACGACGGGGGACCGGAGAACCGATGTCTCACTGGCGGAGGTCGCAAAGTCCGAAGGCACCTTCGACAAGGGCGTGTTTATCAAAGAGCTCGAGGAAGCTCTGGACGAGAAGACGATCCATATTGCCGTCCACAGTCTTAAGGACATGCCGACTGTCATCGATCCACGCTTCCGTCTCGCGGCAACGCTCGAACGGGCTTCTCTCCGCGATGTCCTGCTCACTAAATCTCTAGGAGGGTTGGACGCGCTGGCGCAGGGCGCGCGGGTCGGTACCAGCAGTGTGAGGCGGGCGAAGCAGATCCAGTTTCTGCGCCCCGATTTGATCGTCCTCGACCTGCGTGGCAATGTCCCGACCCGGGTGAAAAAATTGGCGGAGCATGATGAATACGAGGCGATTCTTTTGGCCGAGGCCGGGCTGGTGAGGCTTGATTTTCTCCCGGAGCATGAGCCCCTCTCGGGTGGCGAAACCGTGAGAAACTTCCCCGATATCCACGTCCACAGGCTCGCTGAGAGCGAGTTTTATCCTGCCGCTGGGCAAGGCGCGATCGGCTTGGAGATCCGCGACGGGGACGAGGAATCGTTGGTCCACTGCCAGGCGATCAATCACGTCGAAACATGGACGAAGGTGACGGCGGAGCGGGAATTTCTGCGCCTTCTCAATGGTGGCTGCCACACGCCCGTCGGCGTCTACTGCCGTCTCGATGGAGAGGAAATCGAACTCTTCGCCCGCGTTTTTCCGGAACAAGGTGGCGGCGGGCCGAAGTCCGGCCACGCCAAGGGTGTCGATCCGGTAAAGGTGGCACTCGAACTTTTTCAATCCCTCAAATGACAACCACAGGAATCTGTTATCTCGTCGGCGCCGGCCCCGGCGATCTCGGTCTCGTCACCCTCCGCGCCAAGGAGTGCATCGAAACGGCCGACGTCCTCGTTTATGACGCGCTGAGCAGCCCCGAGCTGCTCCGCTGGACCAAGAAGGGCTGCGAGAAAATCTACGTGGGAAAACGCGCCAAAGATCACGCGGTCCCGCAGGACAAGATCAACGAGATCATCGTCGGGCACACGAAGAAGGGCCGGATCGTCACCCGCTTGAAGGGCGGTGACCCGATGATCTTCGCGCGTGGTGGCGAGGAGGCGGCGGAGCTTGCTGAGGCAGGCGTGCGCTTCGAGATCGTCCCCGGCATCAGCTCTGCAATTGGCGGGCCTGCTTATGCGGGCATTCCGGTGACGCATCGCGATCACAACACCCAGCTCACGATATTCACCGGCCACGAGGACCCGACCAAGGGCTACTCTTCAGTCGATTACGCCCACCTCGCCAAAACTCCTGGGACCAAAGTTTTCCTCATGGGTGTTGCCCGGCTGAGGGAGATCACCAGCTCCTTCATCGAGCACGGAGCCGCCGCCGATACGCCCATCGCACTCGTCCGCTGGGCGACCACCGGCTCCCAGTGGACCATCGAGGGGACGCTGCAAAGCATAGCGGACATCGCTGAGAAAGAGGGTTTCACTTCACCTGCTGTCGCGGTGATTGGAGATGTTGTAAAGGAGCGGGCGAAGATCAACTGGTTTGAAAAAAGGCCCCTGTTTGGTAAGAAAATTGTGGTTACCCGCACCCGCGAGCAGGCGGGCGATCTCAGCAAGCGCCTGCAGAATCTCGGGGCCGACGTGATCGAGCTTCCGACGATTCGCATTGAGCTTCCCGAGGACAAGGAGGGCTTTGTCGAAGGAATCACCCACGCCCATGAGTATGATTGGCTTGTCTTCACCAGCCCCAACGGAGTGGAAAAATTCTTTGAGGCCTTCTTTGCAACCTACGATGACGCCCGCAGCCTAGGCAATCCACGCATCGCCGCCATCGGCGCAGGCACCGCCGCGAAGATCCGCGAATACCGCTTCGGCGTTGATCTCATCCCGGAGCGTTTTGTTGCAGAAGGTCTGATCGACGAGTTTAAGAAGCTGAACGTCGAGAACCAGACCATCCTCTGGATCAAGGCCGCTGAATCGCGGGACGTGATCTACGATGGCCTGATGAAGCTCGGAGCGATCGTGGATGAATGCGTCGCCTACCGCACCGTCCCCGAAACCGACGACTTCACCGGAGCACAGGCACAATTTATCGAAGAGGGCGCAGACATGGTCACCTTTACCTCCAGCTCAACCGCAGAACACTTCTTCGCCCTCGATCTCCCGTGGCCGGAACGATGTGTGGCCGCCAGCATCGGCCCGATCACCTCGACCACCCTGAAAGAGCACGACCACCGCCCGGCTGTGGAAGCCGCCCAACATGATATTCCCGGCCTAGTGAATTCGATATTGGATTATTTTCAGAGGAGTCGAGAACACAAGTCGTAGGGATTGAACGAGTTCCACCCGCGAAGTTCGTGCGTGCAACCTGCCCCGTCGGATTTATTTAGATTTTCATCTTGTCGTCCGCCCGGTTTCTTAGTCCATTGCCATTGTCCATCCTGATGGACGGGGTCTGATAAACCTCTCACTGAGCGGTTGGCATCGACCGCATCGATGCCGCCAAACCGACCGAAAGGCCGGGGAGGCGGCGGCGCATGTCCAGGCCGCTCCTCCGGGAAACGGCTAAAGGCCGTTGCGGTCGTCTCAGTGCGACTTTATCACTCCCCGTCCACCTGGAAGGAAACCATTAATAAATATGAAAACGTTTCCTCCCTTGGCCGCAGCCATGGCTGCTTCGCTCGCTCTCGCCATCGCGCAGCAGCGACCCGCTCTTCTTTCCGATCCTCCGGATGGCAGCGAGGCTCTGCCCTTGGAAGGCCGCGCCGCTTTCAAGCCCGCCGAGGTTCTTCAAACCACCGTCACCCGCCAGGGCGGGCGCGACGTCATTGTCCAGCAGCTGGCGCTTGATCCGAACGATCCCGTGAAGCCGGTTGTGCCTGAAGCCCACGCGCCTGCTTCCGCCGCCGGGGCTTCCTCGTCGCCGGACACCGCCGCCGACTCCTTCCATCTTCTCCTCCTCTCCGCCACC
>JBGTDO010000032.1:0-18887 GCA_041748235.1 Akkermansiaceae bacterium
CGGCCCATCGGGAGTCGCCAAGACAGCACCTTCGAGCAACGGCTGGACGGTATGGAGGAAATCGTGAGAAGTGAAAACGCACTGGCCCGGAGCCGGGCAATGTTATCATGGATAGATTCCCTCGCGCCTAGCGAGTTCCAAGCTGCGGTGGAGCGCTTTCGCAGCCTTGGTCTTACGGACGGGCGCATGGGCGAGTATGCGATGCTATTGACTGCATGGGCGGATGCCGACCCTCTCGCCGCCATGGCATACACCACCGCGAACACCAGCGGAGGTATCGCCACCAGCACCGTCCTCACCGCATGGGCTAGCCGCGATCCCGACGCTGCGATCTCATGGGCGAAGTCCAACCATAGCGGAGACGGCCCGAACCCCCACATGGTCGGCATCATCCGCGGCCTTGTCGAAACCAACCCCGGCCGCGCCACCGAGCTCTTGCAGAACCTTCCCTACAGCCGGGAGCGGGGAGAGGCTCTCCAGGCGATGATTCCTCACCTCATGAAAATGGGCCCCGAGTCGGCGAAAGCTTGGATCGCGGGCCTGGAGGACAAGCAGCTCAAAGACGGTGCCATAGGCCGACTTGCGGAAGCTCTGGCCAGCGAAGATCCAGCAGGAACCGCAGCGTGGCTGCTGAAGAATCTCAACGATACATCGGCTCGCAGCGTCGACAACGTGTTCCAAACTTGGGGACAAAAGGATATGGCGGCCGCGTTGGACAGTCTGGATCAACTCCCGGCGGGGGAGACTAGGGGTAGAGCCTTGCGCGGTCTGGTGATCGTGGAAGCCCGGCAAAATCCGGAGGCTGGAGCAAAGCTGATGAACCAGTACCCAGCGGACGTGGACGATCAAATGGTGCAGCATTTCATCTGGAATTCTTTCGCCAAGGCTCCCGAGATCGCCGTATCACAAATTGCCCGCATGGTGAACCCCGAGCGGCAGAACCGTATGTATGAGCGCGCTCTGGATGCCTGGCTTGACCGCGACGAGGCGGCGGCGCAACGATGGATCGACTCTGCGGAACTTCCCGCTTCCGTCGTCGAGCGGCTCGCACAGCGCAACCAGCCGTAGGAGCGCCGCTTCTTTAGAAGTCGAGGTAGATCTCGGTCCTGCGGTTTGCGCGGCGCCCGTCTGGATCGTCTTCACCGGTCTCCGTCACGTTTGGACGGCGCGGCTGGCTCGCTCCCTTGGCGACAGTGATGATCTGACCTGCGGACACTCCCGCATCTGCCAGGAAATTCCGGACCACTTGAGCACGATTGGCTGAGAGGCCGTCATTATACGCCTCGGTGCCGAGCGCGTCAGTATGGCCGCTGAGGGTGATTTTCTTGGCTGGATCACTCTTCAGCATCATCGCTACGATTTCAAGCTGTCGGCGGGTGCGTGGGCTCATAGAGTCTTCGTCGAACTCGAAATACAGAGCCAGCGTTTCGCCTCCCGCAGGATTTTTAACGAGCGGCGAATAATAAACATCACCACCGGCGACCCTCGTCGAATAATCCGCCAGAAGCTGGTCCAAATTGATTTCCGTCACCCGCCAGTTTTCCGGCCCGGGAGGTTGGCGGAGATTCATGGCAAACTGCGCACTCTGTGTGCCGTCGTTCGTTTCCACATTTGCGAGGTAGCCCACAGTATCGTCACGCTTGAACATCGCGCGCAATGGCTTAGCGGAGCGGAGGCGGTATTCTCCCTCTTCAAAAAGGATGCAGAGTGCGGCAATCTTCGCTTCGGAAACCTCCTCTGTATCCACAAAACCCCGGGCAAACTCGAAATCCTGTTTCAAAATCGCTTTCAAAAAAGCATCGGCGACCCCCAGGGGATCAGCCAGGACCGCCTTCGGGACCGGCTCGCCTGGTGCGGGCGGCAGGGTCAGTTTTTCCACGGTCCATTTACCTCTCTCACGATGAAGATCGAAAAAAATCCGATCGCGGCCCTCTTCTCGTTCAGCCAGTTCAATTGACCATCGTGAGCGTGTGTTTAGCTCCATCTCGCCGACTTCACGGATGCTCTCCGGGCGTCTCAAACGCAACCCCTTGTCCGCGAGGCTTCGAAGCTTTTCCAGAGAGGCGAAATCAAGCGCATCTTTACCGATAAGCTTGCTGACTGTTGTCATGTCACCTTTTTCCAAGGCCTCGCCGATCTTAGTGAGGAGATCCGCCGGATCCGCAGCGGAATATCCGACCCCGAGGTTTTTCAATATTTCCTCGCTGGTTTCCGGACTCACCGGCTGGTCCAGTCCTTCAATCGGATCGGGTCGGGCTTCGGCGGTCAGCGCTTCGGGAGCGACCGGGGCCACCTCTGGCGCGGCTTTCCTGGTGCCTGGCCGGATGATGAGCAGCGCGAAGGCGGCAAGCGCCAGGACCGCAGCAAGCCCGAGGAAAAAATATGGAATTTTGTTAGAATTCATTGGGTTGAAAATGGATATGGGCAGGGTCGCTAATCATTTTACGGGCGGTGGCAGGTTCGCAAGCAGAGGTTTGCCATCCCGAATCAGATGAAAATTCGTTGCTTGGACGGCGGCTGATCCCGCCAGATGCAGATAAAACTCGTTCAAACTGGAGATCTGGGCGCTGTTCAGGGCGATCACCAGATCACCAGGTTTCAAAACATCAGCAGCTTGTCCGTTCGGCAGCACCCTGGTGACCACCACACCATGGAAGCCCCGCACTCGCTCGTGAGGTGACAAATCCCGGGCCTCTACACCTACGTTGCGCAGAACATCCAGATTGTCTCGTGAGGAGCTCCGTGGCGGATCCTGCTCCAATTGCGGCATACCGCTAACCTCAATGATATCAGCTTTGATCGGAATGATTTCCCCATTGCGCCATACTTCCATCTCGATGGTCGCGCCAATAGGCGATCGCTGGACTAGGGAAATGAGCTGCCGCGTGTTCTTGATCGTTTTGCCCCCGTAGCTCAGAGTCACGTCGTTTTCCCGCAATCCCGCTGCCTCGGCTGGAGATCCCTTCGTCACCCCGATCACAACGGCACCGATCGATTGCTCGTATCCAAGCTGAGCCTTGATGACGGGATCGAGATCGCGCATTTGGACGCCCAGAAAACCGCGGATCGGCCGCCCCCGTCGGATGATCTGGTCCAACGCCTCGCGCACATCGTTTGAAGGAATGGAAAAACCGACTCCCTGAAAGCTCGGATTTTCCCGATCGACGCTGAAGATGGCGACGTTGATACCGATGATCTCGCCCATCAGATTGACCAAGGGCCCTCCGGAGTTTCCAGGGTTGATGGCTGCGTCCGTTTGAAGGAGATCGCGCTGGTTGTCGGAAAGGGAACGCTCTTTTGCCGAGATGATGCCTTGGGTGACCGTCTCACCGAGACCGAAGGGATTGCCTACTGCGAAGACAAGTTGACCCACTTCCGCCAGTGAAGAGTCGCCCAACTTCAGCGGCGTGAAAATCTCGTCCGAATCGATCTTGATCACGGCGATGTCGAGCAGAGAATCCTCTCCGATCATCGTCGCAGAATATGTTTTTCCCCCATGGAGGGTGATACGGATTTTCTCCTGGCCAGCGATGACATGATGGTTCGTCACTACGTGGCCTTCCTTGCTGACAATCACACCCGATCCCTGGCCTTGGGTGGGATAGCTACGAATCCGGGACCTGCCCCAGAAATCCATCATCCGCTCCGTCCGGATGCCGGAGGTATCGATGCTTACCACCGAGGGCACCACCGCGCGGGTTAGACGAGCGTATTCATCGTTCAGGCGGGAGAGGATTTCCACGTCACTCAGGTCCAGGGCAGGACGGTCGGGAGGAGTGAAAGCCTCCGGGCGCGTTGTTTCGGTCCGCTTTAGGAAAGACGGCAGGAGCGAGCTGAACTCAATACCAGTGCGCCAAGTCCGCAGTGCCGTGACCAGAGAAAAGAAGATAACAAAAACGAGAAGAAGCGCGAAAAAGCGTTTGATGGCAGACGGCATGGGTAGGGGAAAGTTTTTGAAAGATGGCAGCTTTGTCTCATTTTCCAAGTGCCAATGGAGGAGCCAAGGCCTCGGGACGGATCTCCCGCCTGACTCGTCTCTTGATGATTGTGTTATTTTTTGACCTCATAAGATCTTCTTCTTAAGCGTGTTCACAAGTCGCGATTTTGGCTGTTCCACGGCGTGGCGACGGGTGTTCCATGCGATTGATAACTTGGGTGCTTCTGCCGGTTCGGGTGGTGCAAGTGCAGATATTTTAGAAAAGTTGAATGGTTGGGAGCCGCTTATCCCAAGTTTTTGGTGCTTTATTCACAGCTTATTCGGCGCAAAGATTGTGGGGTTGAAGCGCGCGATTATCACTGGCGGAACAGGTGGCCTCGGGTCCGCCATCGCAAGAAAGCTGAAGGAAGAGGAGTGGGAGGTTCTCGCGCTGGGGAGCGATGATCTCAATTTGACGGATCCGGGCGCGGTGGGGGATTTTTTCCGACGAAATCCATGCGAGTTGCTGATTTGTGTAGCTGGCTTGGTGCGGGACGAGATTATCTTCAGGATGAGCGAGCGCTCGTGGGATGAGGTTTTCTGTATCAACTACACGGCGGCCCGCCTAACCGCCTTTGCGGCTCTTCAGCGGATGATGGAGCGGGGGACCGGGCACATTGTTTTCATCTCCAGCCACGCGGCGATCCATCCCGCCCCCGGCCAAGCCGCTTACGCGAGCGCGAAAGCGGCCCTACTTGGACTCACCAAGGATCTGGCTGGAGAGTATGGTAGCAGTGGAATCAGAATCAATGCAGTGCTTCCTGGGTTTTTAGAAACCCCCATGACACAAGGGATCGAGGGCTCCAGGCGGGAGGAGGTTCTCAAAGCCCATGCGCTGGGTAAGTTCAACACCACCGCAGCGGTTGCTGGGTTCATTTGGTTTCTCCATGAACATCTTCCTTTTACCTCCGGTCAGGTCTTCCAACTCGACAGCCGCCCTTGAAAAAGAAATTTCCCACTGATATTCTTGACAGCGACCGTAAAAGCAGGCTTCCTTCCGCCCCGCGCTTGCGGCAAATGCACCCGTAGCTCAGCTGGATAGAGCGTCTGACTACGAATCAGAAGGCCAGGGGTTCGAATCCCTTCGGGTGTACTCTCATTATCAATGAGATACAGCGACCGTCTAACGAGTCTCGCGAGTAAAAGTATCCAACTTGGATTCTTTTTGGATACTTTTCCTTTTTTCTTTCGCCGAACCACGGAGAAACTAGAGGTGAAAAAGATCGAGAAGAACATAAGTCGGCACGAGAACGGGATTCTGTATTTCATTTCGCGAAAGAATGGTCGACTAAGGCGGCTAAGCCTCGGCACGAAGGATTTGGCGGAGGCGCGGCGGAAAATCCGCGAAAGGGGGACCTTGTCCCTCAGTTCTGCGCGGGAACCTGCGGTTCCCTTGCTGGGGGCGGTCGTGGCGGTGGTGGTGACGCTGGCGGAGGCGTTGTCGGAGCACGACGCGGGCCTGGTGTTGCTGACGGACGGGACCAAGGAGATGGCCAAGCGCGGGCGGAAGGCCATTGAGCGCTTCGCCGCGGGATGGGACGGTTTTTCCCCGGTGGCGATCTGGAACGCCTACCGTGAAACCGGCCTGGAGCGTCATGGCTCGTTGCTTGGCTCGGCGGCGAACCACTTGCTGTGGTATCTGCAGAAGTTCGTGCCGTGGGCGGCGAAGCGGGGTTATGTGGGATCGGAAGCCCTGGAGTTGTTGGCGACGATTCCCCGGCTGGCGGTAAACGCGCGCACGATCCGGGTACCCTCGGTGGACGTGGTGGAGGAGTTTTTGACGATGGTCGAAAGGGAGGATCCGGACGGCGGCGCTTACCTGAGGTTTTTGACAACCTCGGGAGTGCGGCTCAGCGGGGGGATTGGCCTGCGCTGGAAGGACGTGGACTTCGACGCGGTGCAAATGGCGGTCATGCAGAAGGGCGGCAAACGGAAGATCATCCCGATGACGGCGGAGGCCGTGGCGGTGCTGACGTGCCGGGCGGGCAAGGCGAAGCCGTTCGACCTCGACCAGAACGCGATTGAGCGGCTGGAGCGGGTGATGAAGCGTTTCGCCAAGGGCTTCGAGATCGATCTGACCACCTTTCATTCCTTCCGGCACTACTTTGCCAGCCGTTGTTTGCTGTCCGGATTCACGGTGCAGGAAGTGGCGAAGTTGCTGGGCCATTCGGACAACGGAGTTTTGGTTCTCAAAACCTACGGCCACATTTGCAGCGATCATATGAAGGAGCGGCTGGCGGGCCTGCGGCTGACCGGCCGTTGACCCTACAGAGAAAAAAAGCCCGTCCCCACTCGGGGACGGGCTGGCGGTGTAATGAATCCGCCTGGGGCGATTCCCGGGGTCGAACCGATTTATGGCACGATGTGCCACAATTTCTTGGCTCTCGCCTTTTTCGCATCTCTTCGAAGCAAACAACGCCTGTTCTGGCGATCAGCTGCGCGGGAACCTGCGGTTCCCTTGCCCGAGGGCGAAGGATTAAAGGGAAGGCGAGGCAAAGTTGTCCACAGGTTCCGCCGCGAGAATGGGAACCGATTCTCGTCGGAGGGGCGGGTTCTTGTGGGCAACTTTTGCCGGCGGAAGGCGCATTGGCTTGTTCCACGGAGATGTTCCACGCAGTTGCGGGGGTGTTATGAAGTTTTCCACCTGTTGAAAACTGGGCAGAAATCCGCCCTTGAGGTGGGTTTGACTGTTGAGCGAGAGGGTCAAATCCGTCCCATTTTGGGCGGTTGACTGTTCGTAACTGGTCAAATTCTTCCCATTTTGGGCGGTTTGACTGTTCGTAACGGTTCCATCCCTATGAGGCGACGTGAGATTATTGAGACCTAAACGCAGTGTGGTAGCAATAAGCTCACTAGTCATAATTGCTACTTTTTTTTGACAGGTGGAAAAAAAAGGTGCATATACTGACATGAGGGTTACAGCGAAGGTCAGGAAGGTGAGGAGCGACCGTCAGGGAGAGCATTACATTTTCACGTCGGATGTCCACGAGGTTGACGAGAGGGCTGCGCGGAAGAGACGGGGGAAAGTCTTCGCAGAGGTGGGCGAGCTTGAGCGAGTCCATGTAGCGTTCCCGGGGGCGGCGGGGGTCAGTTCATTGGGTGTGAGAAGCGCCCCCCCTAAAGGGGGGGCGTCTGGGAGTGGGTTCGAGCTGGCGGATGAGAAGGTGTTTTTGGCAGCGGTTCACGATGCCAGGCAGCCGTCGGAGGGCATTTATTACGTCCCGCATTCTAAAAAGAAGAAAAAGGACGGGACGCCGGTGATGCAGAAGCGGAAGACGGATGCGTTAAAGGATGCGTATTTTTCGATTCCGCCGTGGTATTCGGAATTCTTCGCGTTAGTGGTAGAGCGTGACGCCAAGGAAGGGGGGGAGAGGACGGTGCGGGTGCAATTGGCGGTCTTCCGTGCCGCGTCTGCTGCTGCCCGATCCCTTGAGGCAAGAACGGGCTATCAGGCGGTGAGTCTGGCGGTTCACCCGGACAGTCGGTCAGCGATAGGGTTCCACATTCAGTTTAGGACGGTCAAGGACGGTATGCTGCTGGGCCGTAGTGGTGAAGGGGGTGTTGGTAGGAAGGGCTTGCGGCTCGCAGGTGATGTGAACTTGGCTCTTCACCGTTTCAACGGCGTGGAGAACGTCCCCGGTAGTTGGAAAAAGATCGTGGAGGAAAGAGATTATGATGATGTGGCAATGGATGAGGCATTGGTGAAGGCATTGGACGAGGAGATCTTGGATATTGCGGGCGAGGACGGCTTGGCCTATTTGCGGGATATGGCAAAGGAGCATGTGAAGAACTGGAAGGGGAAGACGGATATAGCGGGAAGAATCGAGCGTGCGGAGATGAAAGCGCGCTTGGATCGGATGGAGTTACACCTAAGCAAGGTTTCTCAGGCCTTCCGTGGGCTGGATGGTCCAACCTAGGCGGGGTTCCCTTCGCCGTCGCCGTTGATCCAGGCGTTGAGTTCCACGGGGCGGACGTAGTCGGCCGTCCCAAACTTGCGGAGCGTGACGCCAGACTTCCGGATGAGCAGTTCGGTGAGGCCGCTTTCGGCGGCGGCCAGGGAGATGAGCACCCAGGGGGCGTCTTCCTTGATCGGCTTGATGGCGGGCGGTTTCGGTCGGGGTGTTTTCGTTTTCACCCCGACTTTATCCCGCCAAAAATTCCAAAGTGTGAAAGAAAATGCAGAAAAGTGAAAAAAGTTTCACCTTGCGTCGAGTGGATCCTTTTTGGATACCAAAGGCGGTCCAACTAACGGCGATGAGTGTCGTTAAGGGCTGCTAAGAACTAATAAACATCAACACAAGGCGTTAAAAATAAAGGTCTTGCGGTGACTACGAATCAGAAGGCCAGGGGTTCGAATCCCTTCGGGTGTACCATTTTCAAATGGCTTGAGGAGCCCTGATGACGGATAGTCGGGGGCTCCATGGATTAAAGCCGATTTGACGGCAGCCCGGATGCGCTGGCCCAGATCGCCCGCTTGCTGGCTGCGGAAGTCGACTTCTTCTCCCAGCCATGCCGGCCTCTCCACGGGTGTGCCGCTAGAACTGGATCTGTAGGTTTCCCGGGTGTGCAGCAGCCCCTAGAAGGCGGCGCGGCCCACAGTGTGGGGTGAGCCGGTCGTGGTAAACAGTCGCACCGTCCGGACCAAGCGCGTTTCGTTCCCCCCCCCGGCCCGTGGCAGGCGGGGTCATCACTATCAGGACGTCCAAGGGCGCTCGGCCGTGTTCGAGGTGTCCATATGAGATCTGCGGATGAGACAACGGGCAAGAGACACATCAGAAACCAGTGTTTCAGCGGAAGGTTTTCTCATCAATGACGGTTCCGTTCAGGAGCCGGCGTTCGCGAACAATTGCTCGATTCGAGTAAACTCTTTCCACCGTCATCTCCTGTCCCTCTAGGTAAGTGGTTTCCAGCAAAGTGTTTCCATATTCATCCTCCCGGGTGATACGAACCGCGTTATCCTGCGCGTCGACGAACCGACGTAATCCGGGTTCACCAGTTGGAATTTCCCGTTCAGCATCTCGCGCTGGTGCTGTAGAAGCCTTGCCGTTTTGGGTCACTTGGGGAGGGAGGATCGCCATTGGCGGGACAGAGGGACTCGGAGGCGGTGGGCCAACCGGAGGATTCTCAACTTCATTGGAGAAAGGACGCCCCTTTTTTCCCAGCGTGGGTGGCAGGTCTTTCTTAGAAGGTTGTTCCACACCCGGAATGGAGACAGTCGCGATCACCGCCAAAGTTATGCCAATGGCCGCCGAAGCAATCAAAAGTTTTCGTGATTTCATTATGGTCTACTAGATAGCAAGTAGCAGGTTTTGTAATTCCGGATTTTGGTTGCCCGAACCTGAGATAGTTGGTCTAGTGGCGTCAACCAAATCCTCCACCTTCCTGTGAAAAATATAACCAGTTTCCTAGCTGCCGTCGTCCTCCTTGCCATTCTTCCTTTGGCCGCGAGAGCGACTGAATGGGTATCCTTTGAAAAATACAACGCGGTGGCTCACTTCTTCATGCCTGTCCCGGCGAAAATCGAGCGGTACGACACTTCTTCAAAAGCTTGGTTGGCACCTCTGATCCTGCCGGCCGGCCGCGGGGTAATCACTGCCGCGACGTTGGATTCAGAGGGCATATACGTCGCATACGACAAGGCGGTTTACCGCTACGATCTGGCGGGAGGGAACGAGCGCCACCTGTTAAATACGACACACACCGTACAGGGGCTGTTCACCGACGGCAATCTGCTCCTCATCAATCAGTCCAGTGGACTATATGCGCGCGTCATAAGCGTCAACAAAGCGAATAACGCTGTGATCGCGGAGATGGAAAACTACATTTACGCGATCAATGGCGCGTCAATTGCGCGGGGTGTGAATCGTTTGGTGGGAACAACCCAAGGCATCTCACCCGCGGATGTCAGCTACGTCGAATACCGTGACGATGGCACCTTTGTTGGCGGAGGTGATAGCCCACACCACGGCTCCTATACCATCGGCACACGCACCTGGGTGTTTCCAGACTCCGGTAGATTTGTAGACACCACGGGCAGGGTTTACGGAACATCAAGCCTTTCTTACGCTCTCAGCTTCGGCTCACCGATTGTGGATCTCGACTTTTCCGGTGACGACGTCCCTATCGTTCTGAGCGGCAACAAAATCATCGCCTATAGAAACACCCTGCTTCCCGCAGGTAGCGTAACTCTTTCGTCTTCCCCAAAATCAATCCTTGTGGTGGGGGACTCGGTTATTGCCTTCACGCCCACGGCAGAGAAGATCATGACTGAGACCATATCGCTTGCCGCCCTTCATGCGCCGGCACCTGGACAACCTGCGAACCCAGAGGGCTTGGACTTTCTGCCCGAGAGCGTGTTTGTGGATGGCAAGGGAATCGTGTGTCTGTTCAGCAAGGTCCACCAGACCATCTTCCGTTGGAACCCGGCTACCCAGAGCTATATCGACGGCATTCCGTTGATCGGCATGGCGGAGTTCGCGGCTTACTCTGCTGAAAACGACACGATCTACACCGCCTACACCTCCGGGCTGATCCGCAAGATTGACCTCAAACAGACGAAATGGGTGGAGGAGCCTTTCGTACAACTGCCAAGTTCCCCGCTCGGCCTTGCCACAGCGGGTCCCTACGTCTTTGCAGTGGATCCGAGCGGCGCTTGGAGCAGTCATTATACATATACTGCGGATGGTTCCCTCGTCTCTAGCGTGGAATGGAACTACTACTCGAAGGCTTTCGTCTGGAACGCGGCCAACCAGAAGATGTACTTTTTCCGGGATGACACCAGCCCCAACGATCTTTTAAGTGAGGAGATCAACGCCAATGGAACTGCCTATCCTGCGCTTCCGCCTGGAGGCATCGGGACCAAGAAAGACTCGCCCCTTCACACTTCGACTGGATTCGCTCATCCCATCCGTCCCTCTCCAGACGGCAGTCATGTCGTGCTCGGCTCCGGAGTGATCCACGCCGGAGTTTCGCTTGAACGTCTGCCTTCCGGTCTAGGCGATGCTTTCACCGATGGCGCCTGGGGCACCGCCGGTTTCTACTCCAGCCGGAGCGTCAGTGAGTCGGTGCAGTTCCAGCAATGGCTCTTGCCGAGTTATGCGCTCGGCGCGGTCTTGCAGGTCCCGGGGACTCCTCGCCACCTCATCGCGTTGCCGGGTGTCGGTCTGTTCGCTCTCAACTCCGCTCCTGACGGCGTTCCTTCGTTCTATTTGTTCAACGAGCAGTTCTCGGTCCTGCCGCCACCCGATCTCGTATCGCCAGGTGACCTCGCGGCGTCTGTGAAATCTGCGACCGAAATCCAGTTGCAGTGGCGCGATGTCTCAGGCGAGGCATCCTACAGGATCGAGCGGCGTATGCCCTCCTCCGGCGATTGGACCCAGATTGGAACAACCACCATCAGCGTGACCAACTTCGTTGATACCGCCGCGCAGGTTGGCTCCGTCTACGAATACCGCGTCCTCGCCACCAACGGGACACTTGCTTCAACACCCGGCGAGCCGGTGACAATTGAGTTCCGAGTTCCCGCCCAGCCGACCCTCAGCGCCAGTCTCATCTCCACATCGCAGATTCGGCTGGACTGGGCCGCTGCAGCGCGGGCGACAGACTACCGGCTTCTCCGAAGGATCGGGACCGACACAGCGTGGTCCCAGATCGCGGCGCCCTCTGCAACGACCGTTCATTTTCTAAATTCATCGTTAAGCGCCGATACTACCTATCATTACAAGCTACAAGCGTTGAACTCGCTCGGCGTCTCCGAGGATTCAGAAGTCGTCACACTTACCACTCCACAAATCCCGCCGGGCATTCCATCTTTGTACAGCCCATCCGCGGATTCGACCACTGTTTCCCTTTACTGGAGCGCTGCAGCTCGCACCGAAACCTACCGGATCGAGCGTAAGAACGATACCGAGGAGGCCTGGACGGTGATCGCAACTGTGCCCGCCCCTGCGACGCAATACCTTGATCAGACTGTGAAATTCAACACTCTCTATACATACCGGCTCTTTGCGGTCAACGCGGCGGGTGAATCGTCTGCGTCGTTGCTCCGGCAGATCCAAACACCGGATCTCCCGCTGCCCACGGCTCCAACCGAGCTGAGCGGAGAGCCTCTCTCGGGCACCCAGATTCTCCTCTCTTGGATCGACTCCGCGAATGAAGGCGGGTATCGGGTCGAGAGGCGGATTGGTGAAGCCGCGTGGGCTGCCATTGCCACCGTTCCCACAAACTCCGTCAGCTTCCTCGACACCACCGCCGAAACCGGCCGCTACTACAACTACAGGGTCGTGGCCTTCAATGAGCGCGGAGAGACCACATCAACCGAGATGAATCTTCAAGCCACACGAACAGGATCGATTGTTTTGGATACCTTTGATCCATCCATCAACTACGGATATTGGCAGGAGCTACTTGGGGCGTCCGTTCTAACGGGCCAGCAGGGGTTCCAATCCGGCAACGCCCTGTGGATGGGAGGAAACGGCACGCGTCGCGTCGCGCTTGCACCTGCTGATACATCGGCGGGCGGAAGGTTGAAATTCATTTTCCGTGCCGGGAACAGCGCCGACGGTTCCACTCATTGGGACGTTTCAGAAGCGGGCGAAAACGTGATCCTTGAGTATGCGGCTGGCACTGGAAGCTGGCAGTTTCTGGCGATGCTGAACACGGAGTACCCCGACCACTCCGGCTGGACGTCGCACGACATCCACCTCCCTCAGGGGGCGCGCTCAACCAACGCCCGGTTCAGATGGCACCAGACCAGTCATAGCGGTGCCGCGTTCGATACTTGGGCGCTAGACAACGTCGAAATCGTCAGCACCGTGCCAGACGTTCCGCAGATGCCGCCTTTCGTGATGGGCAGTGCCAACTCGTCGCGCTCGGTCGCGCTGAGCTGGGTGGCTTCCCAAGGAGCGACTTCCTACGTTCTGGAACGAAGGACCACCGACGCCGCGTGGACCGCCGTTGGCACAACTGGGATTGGCCAGACCTATTTCACCGACACTACCGCACAACCAGCCACCCTCTATTCGTATCGCGTCATAGCCCGCAACGCCGGCGGTGCCTCGCCGCCAAGTGACCACGTCTTTATTGCAACCTGGTCGCTACTGGCAGAGTGGCGTTTCCAGAATTATGGGACCCTGGCGGACACAGGGGCGGCGGGGTCGCTGGAAGATAACGGCACGGGAGTGCCGAACCTGGCGAAATTCGCGTTCAACATGGCTGGAAACGATCACTTCTACAGCATCAAAGACACGGACGGCACTAGGGGTCTCCCCAGCATGCAGATCGCATCGGAGACGGGAGTTCTACGGGTGGCATTCATCCGGCGCCGGGGGAATCGCAATCCTGGCATCGAGTACGTCGTCGAGTTCAGCAGCGACCTCTCATCGTGGGCGAAGGCTGGTCGAGAGATCCTGTCTGCTCCCATCGACGAGGATTTCGAATATGTGGTATGGGAAGACGCTCCCGCCGATGCTTCAGAGCAGGAGGCCCGCTTTGGTCGTGTCCGCGTTTCCGAATGACAGACGAGGCCATCACCGATCGATAAGGGGCTGCCGCAGGAGGCGCGCGGGTCCGCCATCTGCAAAGCCGGGCTGTGAAGGGCTGGGGAGGCCCGCATATGTATACTCAGGGAACGACCGGGAGTGTGCAGTGCCCGCTTCGTCAGGTCTCATTCGCCGCCACCCGCTGTTCGCTCATCCAAGTGAATAATGTTACCCACAGGCTCAGCGCCAGCGCGAACATGGGAATCTGGAGCAGCGAGGGCAGCGAGTAAATAATCGTCACCAAGGGGATCCATACTCCCCAGCCAGCGAACTGCAGCGGCACGATCACATCCAGAATGTAATCACGGGTGAAAAAGCGGTTGAGGTTGTTCAGCGAGTAGTTGGAATTTTTCCAATCATACAGCCAAGCGGTGAGTGGGGCGGATACAACAGGGCTGTAAATCAGTTGGTCGAAAAGGACTTTCGCCACAACCACGTTCAAGCTGGCCTCACTGCCGAACATAAGCGCCTGTCCCCGGTATAATGCGTCCACGATCATTCCCATCGTGCCCCAGAACGGGATGCTGAAAACCAGATTGGTGAAGTTCCAATGCGTCACCCGTCCTTGTTGGAAAACGGCAATGCGGAGGATCTCTGGAATGAAGGCGCCAGCGACAATTGAAGCAAGCGCGGAAAACCCATAGCCCCACTTGTTTTTCAACGCTGCCAGCCGGTCCAACCACTGCGTGGTCGGCTCATAATAATAATATGCCAGCAGCAGGAGTAGCATTGCCGCCTGCACAATGAGGCCCGGTATCACGTTCGCCCGCGCCGCCCGCAGTCCCGCCCGCCACGGCGGCTCGCGTCGGCTCTTTAGGAATGTCGGGTCCACGCAGCGGAATCTGGCTGCCGCTAGCTTCGGTGGCAAGCGGCGGGAGAAGTTTCGCAAAAGCGCGACTCGGTAACTGTGGGGCGATCAAGCTAGGATTGTCTGCCCAATGAAGATTCAACCGCGAATGAGCGCGAATTGACGCGAATCTATTGCATGGGATCTGATCATGTAAAATTTTGGGCGAATCGGATGAAAAATTGGATTCCAGGACCCGGGAGTTGCGTTCATTCGCGGTTTTCTTCCCCTAGCTTAGTCGCCGCTCGCCTGGGGTAACTGCTAGGAAAGCGGTTTGCTATTTTTCAACACTTGGATAGGCTCCGCCCCTTCCGGCACATTCTGCATGCGTATATGAACATCCCCGATCTTTACCAATCCCATGTTATGGCGACCTACGCCCGTTTTCCGCTTACGCTTGTGGAAGGTCGGGGTGCGCGTGTTTGGGATGAATCTGGAAGGGAGTATCTCGACTTTTGTATGGGCATCGCGGTGTGCTCCCTAGGCCATTGTCATCCGCGGCTGGTCCAGGCAGTGTGCGAACAGGCGGGGCGGCTGATGCATGTCTCAAATCTGTATCTCACTGAGCCTCAAGGACTTCTGGCTGAGGAAATGAATTGTAATCATGTCCGGCTGCCCGGTAAAATCTTTTTCTCTAACTCAGGCGCGGAGGCAAACGACGGCCTGATCAAGTCGGCGAGACGCTATGGTCATTTGAAGCCGCAGGCCAGCGGAGAGCCGCGCTATGAGGTGCTAACGTTTCATCAATCGTTTCATGGCCGGACCTTGGGAAGCATGGCTGCAACCGGTCAGGCAAAAATACAACAGGGTTTTGACCCGCTGCTGCCTGGCTTCCGTTATTTGCCATACAACGAAATCGAAACGCTGGAAGAGGCGGTGCGGGATGAAACGGTAGCGATCTTGCTGGAGCCGGTGCAGGGGGAGGGGGGTGTCCATGTGGCTTCCGCCGAATTTCTGAAAGCGGTTGAAGCCGTTTGCAAGAAGCACGACTTGTTGCTGATGTTCGATGAGGTGCAAACGGGCTTCGGTCGCTGTGGCGACGCAATGGCGTGGCGGGTCAATGCCCCTGACATCCAGCCGGATGGAATTTCATGGGCAAAAGGTATGGGAGGAGGTGTGCCGGTCGGTTCGTTCTGGCTGAGTGACCGCATCGTGGATGCGAAGGGGACCCGGCTTTCGTCAGTAATGGATGCCGGTTCTCACGGATCGACCTACGGTGGAAATCCTCTGGTCGCAGCAGCAGCACTGGCAACCTTGCAGGAAATCCGCGAAAATGAACTTTCTGTGAATGCCAAAAGGCAGGAAGCGAGAATCCGGACCGCGATTCATTCTTGGAAGCTACCAAGTGTCACGGAGGTGCGGGGGCTGGGACTTCTCCTTGGAATCGGCGTCAACGCAGACCGGATACCAGCGGCGGAGGGGGAGACCCCTGCACTGCACGTGGTCAAGGCATTGATGGCGGAGGGCCTTCTTCTGGTCCCGGCCGGTCCCCATACGCTCAGGCTGCTTCCGCCATTAAATGTCACAGATCAGGAAGTTGATGAGGCGCTCGCCATCATCCATACAGTGCTCGCGAGATATTAAAAACCCAGAAGAACCTCAGGCAGATGAAACACCTACTCTCCATTGAACAGCTCAGCGCTGCGGAAATCACAGCCATTATTGATGAGGCTGTTCGCCTGAAGGCAGAGCGAGGAACCCACGCGTCGCTGCCCTTAACAGGCCAGACTTGGGCTATGATTTTCACTAAATCGTCAACCAGAACGCGCGTCTCGTTTGAGGTGGGCGTCAGGGAACTCGGCGGCTTTCCCATGTTCCTCTCCGGTAACGACATTCAGCTAGGCCGCGGGGAGCCGATCAAGGATACCGCCCGCGTGTTGGGCCGAATGGTGCATGGAGTGATCATCCGGACCTTTGCCCAACAGGATGTGATCGATTTCGCACAATACTCGAACTTGCCGACCATCAACGCTTTGACCGATGACGAGCACCCTTGCCAGATCCTCGCGGACCTTTTGACCGTCCGTGAGAAACTTGGGACTTGGGAGGGAAAGAAGTTCGCGTTTGTGGGAGACGGATACTCGAACATGACTCGGTCGTGGATGTGGGCTGCGAAGATCTTAGGCTTCGATTTGATTGTCGCATCTCCGGCATCCTGCCAGCCTCCAGTGGATTTCATGCGAGGGCTGGACTCTAAGCACGTCAAGGTCTGCAACAGTCCTGTCGCGGCGGTCAAGGGAGCTGACGTGATCAATACAGATGTTTGGTTATCCATGGGTCAGGAGGACCAGAAGGAGAAGGAAGCTGAGTTCACCGGATTCCAGATCAACTACGATCTACTGGCAGGCGCCGCTCCGGGTCACATAGTCCTACATTGCTTGCCTGCGTACAGGGGCAAGGAGATCAGCGAGCAGATTTTGGAAGCCCATGCAGAGACGATATTCCAGCAGGCGGAAAATCGCCTTCATGCTCAGAAGGCGGTTCTGGTTGCTCTCGCCCGGGGATGAGAAATCCGTCTTCCATAGATGTTCCACGTGGAACTTCGGACAGAGTCCATGATTGCATGGGAAGTATCCGATGCTAGTCTCACGGCCCTCGCCCCTGATGTTTCGCTATCCAAAAGAGTATGATGTGATTGTAATCGGTGCCGGTCATGCCGGTATTGAAGCCGCCTTGGCTGCAGCCCGTCTGGGGGCTCAAGTGGCCGTGCTTACTCAGAATCTCGATACGGTCGGCCAGATGTCGTGCAATCCCGCGATCGGAGGTCTCGCCAAGGGACACATGGTCAGGGAGATCGATGCGCTCGGCGGAATAATGGGCCTCAATACCGACGCGACGGGAATCCAGTGGCGGATGCTGAATGCCTCAAAGGGGCCTTCGGTTAGAGCACCGAGGGCACAGTGCGACAAGAAGGCGTACCAGTTCCGATTGAAGATGATCATGGAGTCGACACCAGGTGTCGAACTTCACCAAGGAAATGTCGCAGAGCTGATGGTCGATCGTGAAGATCGCATAGTAGGTGTTCGGACGACACTGGGGATGGAGATTGGCTCGAAAACGGTGGTTCTGAGCGCTGGAACATTTATGCGCGGGCTGATGCACGTCGGCCTGAAAAATGAGAAGGGCGGAAGGATGGGGGATGGCGCTTCCACTGTCTCGGACTCCCTGAAGGCGCTCGGTTTTCAGGTGGATCGATTCAAAACAGGCACTCCATGTAGACTGAACGGCCGGTCGCTAGATTTTTCCAAGTGCGAGGAGCAGGTCGGAGATGAGCCCAGTCCGAGGTTCAGCTTCATGGCGGATCGCCTCCTAAAGACCCCGGACGACCTGTTCACGCTCAACCCCTGGGGTGATAGAACGTTCCACGTGGAACAACTGCCGTGTTGGATCACCCACACCAACTCTCGCACCCACGAGATTATCAGCTCGAATCTTGATCAATCTCCCATGTATTGCGGAGTAATCGAAGGTGTCGGGCCACGCTATTGTCCATCGATAGAAGACAAGGTGGTCCGGTTCGCGGAAAAGGAGCGGCATCAGGTCTTCTTGGAACCGGAGGGGAGACACACCTTGGAGTACTACGTGAATGGAGTCTCCACATCATTGCCGTACCAAGTACAACTAGAGTTTCTGAGGACGATCCCCGGCCTTGAGAAATGCGAAATACTCCGTCCAGGCTATGCGGTCGAATACGACTACTGTCCACCCACTCAGCTTTCTCCGACCATGGAGACGAAAAGGGTGGAGGGGCTTTTCTTTGCTGGTCAAATCAATGGAACCTCTGGGTATGAGGAAGCCGCAGGGCAGGGATTACTTGCAGGGGCTAATGCTGCGCTAAAAGCACAAGGTAAAGCGGCCTTCATCCTCGGCCGTGATCAGGCCTACCTGGGAGTAATGATCGACGATTTGATCACCCGAGGATGCACCGAACCTTACCGGATGTTTACGAGCCGGGCCGAATACCGGCTCCTGCTTCGCCAAGATAACGCGGACCAGCGCCTGACTCCGCTTGCTGCGGAAATCGGCCTTGCCACAGGCGAAAGGGTGGAGCGGGTGAAGGACAAAATGGCCAATCTATTACATGCATCCCAGTGGGTCCGGCAAACCAGTTACGGTGGTATCAAGCTAGATCAGTGGTTCCGGCGCCCTGAGAATAGTTGGACTTCGCTGCCAGATGAGTTGAAAGGAAAGTTTACTGCCGAGATTTGGCCTTTGGTGGAAACCGACTTCAAGTACGAGGGCCATTTGGGAAGGCAGCAACAGCAAATTGACCGGATGTTAAAGCAAGAGGGGAGGCGGCTGCCCGTAGATGTGGATTACCATGCGATCAGCGCTTTGAAGAAAGAAGCGAAAGTGAGGTTCTCAGAGATCCGTCCACAGACGGTAGGGCAGGCGGCAAGAATCCCAGGAATCACTCCCGCAGATATCGCCATACTCGCCGTGTGGATTGAGAAGAGGGACCGATCGGCAAAAGTTCAATAGGTAATGTCGCACGGGCTCTTGAAGGAGCAAATGAAAGTTCGGC
>JBGTDO010000033.1:0-32916 GCA_041748235.1 Akkermansiaceae bacterium
CTTCCCCCCTCCCGTCCCCCAGGGGAGCGGGGGGGAGCACTCGAAGAGCCCGGTTTCCAATTGTCGTCAGTGGGCAGTTTTAATTGTCGTCGGTGGTCAGTTCTAATTGTCGCCAACGCAATTTTTAATTGTCGCTGGACACGGGTGTCGTCGTGGTGGGATGCTTCCTCGATGATGGCGCAGGAGGGCAGGAAGGTCTGGAGGTTGAGGCGCAGGTGGAGCTTGGCGGCGGCCTTGCGGCGGCGGTGCTTGGCCCACGACATGCAGTTGGCGAGGAGGGAGATGGTGGAGGAGTCGATGGCGCTGACGGTTGCCTTGAACCGGCGCGGCACGCCTTTGTAGCGCATGCCGAAACCACCGGGCAGGGAGTGTTCGAGATGGCGGAGGGTTACCCAGAAGAGTTCCTCCATCATGGCGCTGTCGCGGGTCTTGTTGGCGTGGGAGAGGGTGTTGCGCGGCGGGGCGGTGGCACCGCGCAGGCTGCCCAGCCAGCGGGAGTGATTGCGCAGCGCGTCGCAGACGTCGTTGAGACCGGTGGCGTGGGTGAGCTGGGCGAAGAGCAGGCTCACGACATGGCTCCACGCGGAAAAGTGCGGGCCTGCCTGTCGATGCCGTGCTTCCTGGCGAGGCTAGCCGTGAGGAGGGAAGGGATCAGCTTGCAAAGCTGGGCGAGGACGGGCAGCTTTGCTGTGGCTGGTTTGCGATTAGTCATCCGGTGATCCTAAGTGGGATCGCCCGCCAGCCACCCTAAAAAGTTCACGGGCTATGGGATGGCTGTGATCCAAGAAAATGAACTCCAGCATCGCAATTGGACTCAGCGTTATCGGTTCGTTCTTCGCGGCGTTCATTCTCTTTGCTATAGCCTTCAACACACCGTTCTCAGCCCTTCGAATGAGCTTCATCCCAGTTTATGCCGGCTCGATCGTTCTCTGTCTGATTTGCTCTGTCATCGCGAAGGGTCGAATCGTTCCTATCCTGATTGCCGCTTTGACTCTCCCGATGCTGATGCTGCTATATATCGCGAGTCAGAATCCGTCTTACTACTGCGATTCGATAATCCTGCTTCTTCTGTGCATTGGTCTCCCGTGTTTCGCCAGACTTGCTGCGACCAAGAAGGATGAATCGCACCATTCCCAATGAACAAAAGAAGGATAATAAAGCCGGAGATGGCGACGCCGAGGAAGCCGTCTGATCAAATTCGAGCGTGCAAGGCGACGCCGCTATTGCTATGACGTTGCAAAGAAAACTCGGCTTGTCACGAGTGCACGGCCGAGCTAAGATAATCCCCATGAAGATCCAAGCGATTATCCACGCCGCTGAAGAGGGCGGTTTCTGGGCGGAAGTCCCAGCACTACCCGGATGCGTAACCCAGTGTGATAGTCGCGTCGAGTTGGAGTCGAATCTTCGTGAAGCTGTAGAAGGCTGGTTGCTAGCGGGCGAGACAGATTTATCGTCGGCAGATGAAATTTTAGAGATGGCCATATGAAGGCCGTTAGCGGGAGGCGCATGGCTAAGTTGGCAGAAGGCCAAGGATGGACTCTCGCACGAATCAATGGCAGCCATCATATCTACGTTAAGATAGGACGAATCGAGCGGGTAGTAATTCCCATCCACTCCAGTAAGGATTTGAAGATTGGTTTGCAGCGCAGTCTGATGAACATTATTGCGGTTTCGGAGCACGACCTGTAATGATGAAGATGCAGGGCAAGAGAAGATGAGACAGAAGACGATCAAGCAATGGTGTTTTGAATACGGCATGGACTGGTATGGTGATGATTGGGACGACGTTCTATCGATAGCCATCAGAGATCCGTATCTTGAATCGGTCAAAAAGGCGGGCTCCCAGACTAGAGGGCAACTATCCTCCGAGCCAGGACATTGGTGTTTCTGATGAAGGTGAGAAGATTCTCCGTGAACTCATTGAGGAGTTGAAGAATCACGAGACGGGTAGTGAGCTTGGGAAGAGAACCGAAACAGGAGAATTGGGTCCCGTTGACTGATTTCCCCCCGGTCCTACACCACCGTGCGTACGGCTCCGTACACGGCGGTCCCAACCAGACTCGGGCACCTGCTAGAACTGCCTGCCTCTCATCCAGTTCCTGAGGAAGGGTAGCTGCCGAAGCTCAATACTTCCTCCACAATGTCGGGACGAAGAGGACGAGGATGGCGAAGAGTTCAAGGCGGCCGAGGATCATGATCCAGCCGAGGAAAATTAGGGTGGAGTCGCGGAGTTCGGCGAAGTTGTGGGCGGGGCCGACGGCACCGAAGCCGGGGCCAATGCTGGAGATGGTGGCGAGGACGGTGCCAGCGCAGGTCTCGAGGCTGATGCCGGTGCCTGCCTCCAAGAAGCCAACGACGGCGGTGGCGGCGATGCAGATCATCAGGTAGAGGACGAGAAAGAACATGGTGCGGGCGCGGGCGGCATCGTCGAGGGAGTTGCCATTGACGACGACGCGGAAGACCTGGTGGGGGCGGAAGGTCTTGATGATTTCGTTTCGGGCGGATTTCACGAAAACGGCGAATCGGCCGACTTTGAAGCCGCCGGAGGTGGAGCCGGAGCAGCCGCCCATGAGCATCAGGCAGGCGAGAAGGACTTTTGCCCAGGTGGGCCATATATCGTAGTCGACAGTGCCGAAGCCGGTCGTAGAGGCGATACTGAAGACGGTGAAGACAGTTTCGCGGAAGCTTGTGAGAAGGGTCAGGCCGTCGTTAAAGCTGCGTCCGAAGGTGATCAGGGCGATGACGAGGCAGCAGATTCCGAGGAACCAGCGAGCGTCCTCTTCTTTGATAACCCTGTTCCAGTTTCGGCGAAGGATGACGATGAACAGGAGGAAATTGAGGCTTCCAAGAATCATGAAAACGATCAGCCAAGCCTCGATGAGCCAGGAGTTTCCCCACTCCGCGTAGTAACCGATGCTGGCGCTGTGGGGGCTGAGACCGCCCGTGGAGACGGTGGTCATGGCGTGGCAGACGGCGTTAAACCACGTCAGCCCCATGGCTTTCAGGCCGAGGCAGCAGGCGAGGGCAAGGGCGACGTAAATCCGCAGCAGCAGCATGGCGGTGTCCTGAATGCGGGCGAGGCCGAGATCGCCGCTGCGGAAGGAGGATTCGTTGTGAAAAAGAGATTTTGAGGAGACTCCGATATAGGAAAGCAGGGCGACGAAGAGCACCAGGATGCCAATGCCACCAAGAAACTGTGTGGTGGACCGCCAGAGTAGAATTCCCCGCGGCCATTGCTCGATGACAGTCATGACCGATGAGCCGGTGGTGGTGAAGCCCGAGGCGGATTCGAAAAAGGCACCCGCAGGAGACAGGTAGGGAGGGCAGAGGAGATAGGGGACCCCGCCGAAGATACTGCACAGGATCCAGCCGAGGCCGACGACGAGGATGGCTTCTCGCTTGGGGATGCGCTCCAAATCTTTTTTCCCAAGCCCCGGCAGGATGGCCAGCAATCCGATTCCGCCGGTGATGGCGGCGGAGAGGAGCAGTGCGTAAGAAGATTCCTCGCCACCAGTGATGATATCGAGCTTGGCAAAGATGCCGCAGCAGAGCATGGCGATGGCTTCGAGTGCCAGTAGGAGTCCCAGGATCCTGGCGATGAGGTAGAAATTCATGGGGTGGGGGAGGGATCAGGCTTCCAGAAGTCTGAGGAAGCGCTTTTTCGCCTCTTTCGAAACCATGGCGTAGAGGTGGTCGCCGCCGAGCAGGACCTCGTCGGGTCCCGGAACCTCAGCGTGGAGTCCGCGCAGTTTCCCAACCAGCACGACGCCAGCGGGCCAGTCGATTTCCTTAACCATGTGGCCAGCGGCAATCGAGCCTTTGCCAACGCGCAGCTCGACCAGATCGGCGGTATCGAATTTTTTCAGCACATGATAGGAATCGGTGGTGATAAACCGCTGGATCTCGCGACGGGTGGCCTCGCGTGGGCTAATGGCGGCACGGATACCGAAATGGTGTCCGCTGGCGGAGATGGCGGCGGCATAATCGGCGCGGTGGATGATGGTCAGGCAGTGCTTGACGCCCAGGGTGTGGGCCTGCAGGCAGGACATTACGTTGTCCTCGTCATCGGTGCTGGTGCTGATGAAGAAGTCCGCCTCGCCCACCTGTTCCTCCTCGAGCTCGGAGACAACGGTGGCGTCGCCATTGATGATGGTGGCGTTGACCAGCCGGTCAGCCATGCTGGCGCAGAGGGCGGGATCGCGTTCAAAAACCCGAACGGTGCAATCAATACTCTCCAGCATCTGGGCAAGGGAAAAGCCGTATTCATTGCCACCAAAGATCACCACCTTGAGCTTGTTCGTGCCCTTGCGCTTGCCCTGCAGCTGCTCGGCGAAACCGCGCAGCTTCCTTGGCTCGCCGAAAATGGTGACGAGATCGCCTTCTTCGATCGTGGAATCCGCGGCTGGAACGAACGAGGAGTCTACCCGGGATATCATCGCTATCCTGACGCCTCCCGGAGCACCTAGATCCCGGACCTTTTTATGAATCGAATGAGAATTCGCGCCCACGTGCACCTGCTGCAGCTCGATCCGGCCGCGGGCAAGTTCCTCCACCACCAGCGAGTCCGGGTTGCGGACAAATTTCGCCAGCTCAATGGCGGTGAGACGTTCCGAGCTGAAGATGTGATCCACACCGAAGTGCCCGCGGAAGTCAAAAAGCCACTCCTCGCGCTGGAGGCTGGGGTGGACGCGGCTGACGACATTGCTGACACCCATGCTCTTGGCCATTGAAGCCGACATCATGTTGGTGGTGTTGGATGAAGACATCGCAAGAAACAGGTCGCACTCCCCGACATCGGCATCGGCGAGATCGGAAACGCTGGTGCCATCGCCGTGAACTATTTTTGCATCGAGAGTGGCTTCGAGTTCATCCGCGAGCGCTTTGTCCTGCTCGATGAGCGAAATCCGGTGTGACTCGTGTGCGAGGGATGCCGCCAGATGCCTGCCAATCTCCCCGGCTCCTACGATTATGATATTCATGGGCTAAAAGCGGCCAAAGCCGACGCCTAACTAGCGGCATTGCCCGACCCGCGCAATGCCAACCTTTCTTCTAATCAACCCTGATTGTCCGCCTAAGTAAGAGTTTGGCTCGGCTCGTCCGGACTGTGCGGAGGCTTTGGGGCCCGGTTTCACCGGCGTTTGAGTACACTCTGCTGATGGAATTCGGTCAATACGTACACTGGACGTAAAAAAACTGTCGAAAAGCCATTTTGAGCCGGAATTTTTTAGAAAAACAGAGTCGGACCCGGAGTGAATTGCTGCGGATAGTTCCCCAGAGAGAGCGGTAAATGCTTGGAAATCAGTGCCTTATCCCTCCAGGTAAAATACCGCACTTTGTTCTTGTGAGCAAAGTGTACTACAGTGTATCTTGCCGGGGTTGACGCGATTGTCTTCCTCCCATGATTCCTCAGTTCCAGCAGTACAAGGGCTCGTACCCTTACAAGACAGACTCGAAGAATCGGGTTAATGTCGTGACGGCTTGGAGACCGCTTCAAGGGGAGGCTCTCAACCTGATGCCTTCCATTTGCGAGGGTGTGAAGATCATCAAGGTTCTCACCCAAGAGGCGTTCGAATACCGCGTGGACCGGATCAGACAGAACGCGACTTCTCCGAAAGAGGAGTCCCAGCTCAAAACCAAGCTCGTCCGCCTGCTGCGTGAAGCGACGGTTAATGATCAGGGCAAGCTTCTGATTCCAAAGGATCTCGCCGAATACGCGGGCATCAGCCCTGACTCAGAAATCATGATGTCTGCGGGCGACAGTCATTTCGAAATTTGGAACCGCGCCGAGTACGACCGGATCTTCGGTCTGAGTGCCGTTGCCGAAGAAGAGGATCACCTCGCCATTTTCTAAAAATTTCCCACCCACCTATCCCACACCCCTGACTGACAGCATGCTGTTCAAGCTACAAACTCCTGCGAACGAAGCGGCCCGCCTCACGGCGGTCTCCGGCGTGTTCTCTGGTCCACAGGAGTCGGGTCTTTCTTTCAATGGTTTCAACCGCTTTGCGCTCGGGACAGTGCAAGGCTTCGAAAACACGGACGCCGCCGCCGCTCCTGGCTGGTTGTCGGCGCGGCGTCCGTTCTCCTCCTTTCCTGCTTTCATGGCTGGGCGTGTGAAGTCTCTCGGGACAGAGCTTCATTCGCTTTTTGTTCCGGTGTGTCGCGCTGCTCCTGGCTGGTTGTCAGCGCGGCCACCGGTTTTCCTTTCCAAACGGTCACAAGATCATGCGCTCGGGACAGCACATGGTTTTGCTTTAACGGATGCCGCCGCCGCTCCTGGCTGGTTGTCGGCGCGGCATCCGTTTTCCCTTTTCCCTGGTTTCATGGCTGGGCGGATGAAGTCTCTCGGGACAGAGCTTCATTCGCTATTTGTTCCGGTGTGTCGCGCTGCTCCTGGCTGGTTGTCAGCGCGACCACCGGTAAATTTTTGCAACTTACAAGATTCCGCGCTCGGGACGGCAGGGAATTTTGTTCTATCGGATGCCGATGGCGCTCCCGGCTGGTTGTCGGCCTCTGCATCCGATTCTTTTTCTCCTGAACGCTACCACCTCCCGGTGCTGGCTGAAGAAGTCGTGGAACACATGGCCGCTGCCCCCGGTAAGTTCATCATTGATGGGACGCTCGGCGGTGGCGGACATTCCGAGCTGCTCTTGAAAACGGGTGCCCGGGTTCTCGGCGTGGACCGTGATCCGGAGGCGCTCGCGCACGCAGGGGCGCGGCTGGAGGCTTTTTCGTCACGTTTCTCCACCTATCAGGCAAATTTTTCAGAAATCCCCGGGCATCCGGAGATTGAGGCGGGGGAGCTTGCCGACGGCCTGCTGCTGGATCTTGGAGTTTCTTCCCGTCAGCTTGATTATGCGCCACGAGGCTTTTCCTTCATGCGTGAAGGCCCGCTTGACATGCGCATGGGTCCGAACGCCTCTCTGACAGCTGCCGACTTAGTGAACAACTGGCCGGAAAGCGAGATCGCCCGCATTCTTTTCACCTTCGGCGAGGAGCCGAGAGCACGTAAAATCGCCGCTGCGATCGTGAACCACCGGGAACACAAGGCCTTCACCACCACCACCGAACTCGCCGGATGTATTGAAAAAGCGATCGGCCGCAACAGCCGGATCCATCCCGCCACCCGCGCCTTTCAAGCGATCCGGATGGCAGTGAACGAGGAACTTGAATCGCTTTCTTCCGTTCTTTCCTCGGTGGAAAAAATCCTTAAACCCGGTGGTCGGCTGCTGATTATCACCTTCCACAGCCTGGAGGACCGGATGGTGAAACGTTTCCTGCGCCACCACTCGCAGCCGTATATCGACGATCCCACCTGGCCAGAGGCCCGGCCCAATCCAGCCTACCGCTTTCAGCTTCTCGCCAAGAAAGCCATCCCGCCGACCACCCAAGAAACCTCCGTCAATCCACGAGCCCGCAGCGCCAAGCTGCGGGTCGCTCAGCTTTTAGGCCCCGAGACACCTTCTGTTTAACCACCCGAACACCACACCAAGCCATGAACCGCCGCCGCCAGGAAGCAACTTCGAAGATTTCACCAGTTGTCATTTTTTCGTTGATCCTAGGCGGAGCCATCGGGGCAGTGGGCGGCGTGACGAACGTCTACTATAAAAACTGCCAGATCCAGACCTCGCGTGAGATCGATGCGATCGAGCGTCGGATCGAGCGGGACCAACTGGAAATCCGCACGATTCAAATGCGCAGTGACCAGATTCTGAACCTTTTCGCCATCCGCCGCACACTTGAAGACGGTGGCACCGATCTCCGACCGATCCCGCCCGGTGTGTGCGAGGACATACTGCCAGCCCAGCCGCAAGCTGTCGCGGCAGCCCACACGAGCCTGTGAACCGCGCTTTCCAGAACCGTTGCATCGTTCTCTGCTTGGTCTTCGTCACCCTGCTGAGCGCTCTTTCCGCGCGCTTGGTCCAGATCCAACTCGTTGACCGGCAGCGCTACGCAGCCTCGGCAGCCAAAGCGTACCACCGTGTCGAGCGGCTCCCCGCCATCCGCGGAATGATCGTGGACCGCAACGAGGAGCCGATCGCCAAGAGTATCCCGGTGGCTTCCATATTTGTAGATAAGAATCATCTGCTGGATCCCAAGCTCGCATCCTTCGGTCTTGCCTATCAGGAGCTTTGCCTGGATCCGGCGTTCCAAGAACTTTCAGCGGAGGACCGCAGCCGCCGGATCCACGCGGTGCGGGGTGAGATTCTTTCGCGGGAACGGCCCGATGCGATTGTCGAGAAGCACCTGGCCCAAGCGATCGGCCTCCTAGCCCGGCCGCTGGGGATGCGCCGCGACGAACTGCGGAAGAAGATCGAGGGCACCAAGGGCAAGTGGTTCCCGCTTGCCAAGGACATTCCCGACGATATCGCCGAGCGCATCCGCGAGACCGTGGATAAGAATTACCTACAGGGTTTCGCCTTCGAGGGTTCGATCAAGCGCTGGTATACGAATCCAGCCCTCGCCACCCACCTCACCGGCTTCACGGGAGAGGTCACTGAGAAAAGCGAAAACGGCGAGGAAAGCTACCGCATGGTCGGCCGTTTTGGTATTGAGTCAGCATTGGAAGAATACCTTGCGGGACGCGACGGCCGCCGGGAGCACAGGCGCGATGCGCGCGGCTTGGTGGTTCCTGGAAATTCCTCAAGCCTGCTGCCACCCCGCGCTGGCCTGAACGTCAAGCTCACCATCGATATCGGGATGCAGGCCATTGTAGCGGAGGAACTGGAGGCTGGCCTCGCCGAGTTCAAATCGAAGCGCGGCGCCGTCATTGTCATGGATCCCAGCAACGGTGAGATCCTGGCTCTCGCGTCGCGACCGCATTTCGACCTCAATCACAAGCAAGACCTCGCGGAGAACTCCTTCAACTACGCGATCCAAGCGAAATATGAGCCTGGCTCCACGATCAAGATCATCGCCACCGCTGCCGCCCTCGAAGAGCGTCTCGTCACCCCCACCACGGTCATCCACTGCCCGAGCGTGATGCAGGAAAACAAATTCATCGTCCGCGACGCTCACTCCCGAGGCTCGCTAACCTTTGAGCAGATCATCCAGAAATCCAACAACGTCGGCTGCTGGAAGCTCGCCAAGCAGCTCGGGGTGAAGCGTTTTTACGAGTACGTGCACGGCTTCGGCTTCGGTGAGCGCAGCGGCATTCAGCTCAGCGGGGAAAATCCGGGCAGCGCCACTGTGCCGACCCTCCCGATCGATTTCTCCCGCGCCGCCTACGGATATTATATAGGAGTGACGCCGATTCAGATGGCGACCGCCTATTCGGTGATTGCCGGCGATGGCAGGCTGCTCAAGCCGAAGATCATCAAATCGCTCGTCGCCAATGACGGCACAATCATTGATGACTACCCGCCCGAGGTCCGCGGCCAGCCGATTTCTCCCGGCACGGCCAAGAAGATGCGCGACGCCCTGCACAAGGTGACGCTTCAGGGTGGAACCGCACAGAACGCCCAAGTCGAGGGCTTCAAGGTTTGCGGGAAAACGGGAACCGCGATCAAGCACGACCCGAAGCGCGGCGGCTATGTCAAAGGCGGCTACGTCGTCTCGTTCGCCGGCTTCATGCCTGCTGAAAATCCAGCTTTTGTTTGCTATGTCGTCATCGATGAACCTATGACAAACGAAGTTCCTCGCTACGGTGGAACGATCGCAGCCCCCATCTTCTCGAAAATCGCCACCCGCCTCGCAGCCCACATGAATCTTCAGCCGACAGAGTCGGTCCAAGTTCCGGTCGCAAGCCGTTAAGCCTCCTTTTCCTCCGCTCAAAAATGCTTCTCCGCACCCTTATCTCCAGCATTGACAAAGTCACCGTCTCCGGCTCGCTGGATGTCGAAATTGATGCTCTGACAGTGGATTCCCGGGAAGCCCGCGCGGGCAGCCTGTTCGCCGCGATTCGTGGCACTAGCGTCGACGGCCACAAGTTCACCCATGAGGTGCTGGAAAAAGGTGCGTCCGCGATTCTTGCGGAGACGGGCCCGCCTGAGGATCTTCCTGATACGACCACCTGGCTTCACGTCCCGGACAGCCGCGCCGCTCTTGCGGTGATCGCCGCCACGTTCCACCAGGAACCGGCCGGAAACCTCAAACTCGCGGGCATCACCGGGACTAACGGCAAGACCACCACCGCCTTTCTCGTCCACCACATCATGAAAACCGAGTGGCACCGCGCCGGCCTGCTCGGGACAATTCACATCGATGACGGCGAGACTCGCACCCCCGCCACGCACACCACGCCAGGCTTCATCGAGCTGAACGCCTTCTTGGCAACATTCCGTGACAATGCGTGCCGGGGAGCCGTGATGGAAGTTTCGTCCCACGGCATCCATCAGAAGCGAGTGCACCACATTGCCTTTGATGCCGCCGTTTTCACAAATCTCACCCAGGACCACCTCGATTACCATGGCACGATCGAGAAATACATGGAGGCCAAGGCTTCGTGGTTCCACGCACTGGCCGCCAGTCCAAATGGTAAGAAGCCCGTCGCCGTCATCAATACCGACGACGCCCGTGGCAACGATCTCGCCGTTGCCCTTGAAGACAAGATGTCCGTGCTCCGCTACGGCTTCAACGTCCGTTGCGATTTCCGAGCCAACACGTTCCAACAGAAAGCCAGTGGGATGTCCTTCGAGTTGATGGCGAAAGGAAAAACCTTCCTCGTCCGCTCGCCCCTGATCGGACGTTTCAACGCCTACAATCTCCTCGCCGCGATCACCGCAGCCTCCGCCTGCGGGATCAAGCCGCGCGAAGCCATCGCGGCACTCGCCGATTCGCCGCAGGTGCCCGGGAGAATGGAAAACGTCGGCAATGCCGGTGGTGCCACGGTCTTTGTCGACTACGCCCACACCCCGGACGCGTTGGAGAACGCCTGCCGCACTCTCAAGGAACTCAACCCAAACCGCCTGATCACCGTCTTCGGTTGTGGGGGAGATCGTGACCGCGCGAAGCGCCCGCTCATGGCCGCCGCCGCCGCGCGTTACAGCGATGCGCTGATCATCACCTCGGACAACCCGCGCTCCGAGGAACCGCTCGCTATCATCAGGGACGTCGAAAAAGGTCTGCCGAAAAAGACAGCCTTCCTCTCAATTCAAGACCGCGCCGAGGCCATTCAGGCCGCTCTCAAAAACTCCCGCTCCGGAGACATCATCCTCATCGCTGGCAAAGGTCACGAGACCTACCAGCAGTTCGCAGACCGCACCATCGACTTCGATGACCGTAAAAAAGCCGATCTAGCCCTCAGAAACCGCGCTCTGGAGATTGCCGAGATGCGCGCCAACCCCGACTCCCGCTTTTGAAAGACTGAATCATTCTTCTTGCGCCGTCGTCCCATCGTTTCATGAAATTCACATCCCAAAAAATCTGCGAGATCCTCGACGCCAAACTCGTCGCAGGCTCCCCGTCTGTTGAGGTGGACACTGTTTTCACGGATTCCCGAAAGCCGGTAAAACACGGGCTTTTTATCGCCCTGAAGGGGGAGAACTTTGATGGTGACGCCTTCGCCGCCACTACCCTGGGAGAGGGGGCCAGTGTCGCCATCGTCAAAAAATGGACTGGAGCAGAGCTTCCCGCGGATAAAGCCGTCATCGAGGTTCCAGACACACTTTTCGCCCTGCAGCGCCTGGCTCACTGGTGGCGCAGCCAGCTCGATATCCCGATCATCTGCATCACCGGTTCCAACGGAAAAACCTCCACCAAGGACTTTACCACCGCCGTCCTCTCCCAAGGCTATAGCGTCAATGCTACCAAGGGGAATCTGAACAACCACATTGGCCTGCCGCTGAGCGTCCTTTCCACCACTCGCCAGCATTCGGCTGCCGTTTTTGAGATCGGCATGAACCACGGCGGCGAGCTCTCCCCGCTCTGTGAGATCGCCCGCCCGCGCTACGGCATCATCACCAACATCGGTACCGCCCACATTGAGTTTCTAGGCAGCCGTGAAGCCATCGCTGAGGAGAAAGGAACTTTGGGGCGCTATCTCCCGCAGAACGGGCTTCTGTTTACTCCCGCGAGCTGTGAGTTCAACGAATACTTCCGCGCCCGCACCCACGCGCGGCTGGTGCCGGTCGGAAATGGCCGGGGCATCGTCAGGGCTGAAAACGTCCGTGCAGAAGCCGGGGGCACCCGCTTCACCCTCGCCATTGATGGCGAGAAACGCGTGGAAGTGCTGCTGCCCGTGTCCGGAAAGCACATGACCACCAACGCACTTCTGGCGGCAGCCGTCGGCTGGAAGCTAGATCTCACTCCAGAGGCCATCGCCGCCGGTCTTTCCTCCGCCAAGCTCACCTCCGGCCGCATGCGCCGGATCGACTGGGACGGCATCACGCTTTTTGACGATACTTATAACGCCAATCCGGAGTCCATGGAGGCCGCAATCGACACAGTCGCCGAAATGGAAGTCCAAGCAGGCAGCCAGCGCATCGTCGTCCTTGGAAAGATGGGTGAGCTCGGCGTGCATGCCGAAGCCGCCCACCTCCGGATCGGTGAGCTGGCAGCCGCAAAGGGCCTCAAGCTCATTGCAGTAGGCGAGGGCGCGGAAGGCATCGCAAAGGGTGGCCGCGCTCCGCACTTCGCGGACATCCACGAGGCTGCGGACTGGCTGCTTGAAAACACCCGGCCCGGGGATGTCGTTCTCTTCAAGGGCAGTCGCACCGCCGCAATCGAAAAAGTTCTCCAAACTGCCTTCCCGACCGCATGTTAACCGCCCTCTACGATTTTTGGCTCGCCGCCTATCAAGCTGAGAATGCCGCCGACGTCGAGGGGTGGGCGCACAGGTTTTCGTTCCTAAATCTCTTCCAATACGTCACCTTCCGCGCCGCGCTCGCCGGCTTGCTGGCGTTCACGATGTCGATCCTGATCGGCCCGCGGATCATCCGAAAGCTGATCTCTCTCAAGGTCGGCCAGCCAATCCGGACCGCTGCGGAAGTTCACAAACTAGCCGAACTCCACGGTGGAAAAATCGGCACCCCGACCATGGGTGGGGTCCTCATCCTCGCCAGCGTCCTCATCTCCACCCTCATCTGCGCTCGCATCTTCAATCCCTTCGTCGCCGTCTGCGCCGTCACGATGTCCGCCTGCGGCCTGCTAGGCTTCGTTGACGATTACGCGAAGGTGAAGAAGAAAAACTCCGATGGTATCTCAAGCCGCAAGAAGCTCGTCTGGCAGGTTGTGATCGCGTTCGTCGCTTCCTGTTTCATCTATTTCAAAACGGAAATATCGGGCTTCAACGCTACTCCCGAGCAGATCCAGGCTGGGTTCGCGGGCTTCCGCCTTGGTGATCTCAGGATTGGAATCGGCGATATCTCCTTCCCGCTCTTCAAGGTGCCGCTTGTGAACCTTGGACTCCTGGCTATCCCGTTTTTCATTTTGATCATCGTCGGCTGCTCCAACGCGGTGAACCTGACCGATGGCCTCGATGGGCTCGCCACCGGTTGCACAATCTCGGTCGCCCTTAGCTACGCTGTTCTCGCCTACCTCGCCGGCCACTTTTTCATGTCCGTCGAATACCTGGTGATCCCGCACAACCGGTATATCGCGGAGCTTGCCGTCTTTATGATGGCGCTCGTCGGAGCGGCTTTCGGGTTCCTGTGGTTCAACTGTCACCCGGCGAAAGTCTTCATGGGCGACACCGGATCGCTCGCCATAGGGGGCGCGCTCGGAACCGCCGCAATCTGCACCAAGCAGGAATTGCTCCTGGTCATTATCGGTGGTGTCTTTGTTATGGAGGCGCTTTCGGTCCTTCTGCAAGTGGGCTCCTTCAAGCTGCGTAAAAAGCGCATCTTCAAAATGGCTCCCATCCACCACCACTTCGAGCTACTCGGCTGGCACGAGTCCCAGGTGATCGTTCGTTTCTGGATTTTCTCCATCATGCTCGCGCTCTTTGCGCTGGCACTCCTCAAGGTCGCATAGTTTTGAAAAAGCCATTTTCCATATTTGAAAAGCACGTCGCGGTCTTCGGGGTCGGACGCTCCGGTCGCGCGGCTGCCGCGCTCGCCCTACGGGAGGGTGCGGTGGTCTCCATGTGGGACCAACGAGGGGAAGATGCCTTCGCCGATATCGCGCCGGGTATTGAGCTTCACCCAAATTTCACCGAAGCCGATGCGGAGAATTTCGTCGCGGATCTGATCGTTATCAGTCCCGGCATCGATACCTATTCCTCCTTGGTGCAGGCTTTTGTAGAAAAAGCTCCGATGATAGGTGAAACGGAGCTCGCCTCGAACTTCTATGAAGGCGGTATCATCGGCATCACCGGGACCAACGGCAAGACCACCACCACCGAGCTTGTCTCCCGCATTCTGAAGCACGCCGGACTCGGCGGCACTCCCTGCGGCAATTACGGCGCACCCCTGTCCGAGATTCTGCTCTCGCCTAATGTTCCGCTGGCGATCGCTCTGGAGCTTTCCTCATTCCAGCTTGAGACGATCGATGACCTACGGCCAAAAGTTTCCATCTGGTTGAACTTCGCGCCAGATCACATGGACCGCTACCCGAGTGTCGGCGCTTACAAGGAAGCCAAGCTCAGAATCTTTAAAAACCAGCTTGAAGAAGACACCGTTGTCACCCGCTACGGCGAGGATCTCGGAGTGCTGCGGCCCAAGGTCATCACCTTTTCCACCGAAACTCGCCAAGCGGACTTTTACTCAGACGGCGTCACGATCTCCCAGGGGGGCCGCATTCTTCTCGACCTTGAGGCGGAGACTTCCCTGCGCGGGCTGCATAACGCGGAAAACGCGATGGCGGCGATGGCCGCTTGTATGGCCTACGGCATTGATCCCTCCGTCATCCCCGCCGCGCTCGAAGGCTACGCCCCGCCACCGCACCGCTGCGAGCTGATCCGCACGCTTGATGGCGTAGAGTACTTGAACGATTCTAAAGCCACGAACCTCCACGCACTCCAGTGCGCGCTTCGTTCACAGAACCGTCCGGTCGTTCTCATCGCCGGTGGCAAGGACAAGGGCTTGGATTACTCTCCCTTGCTCCCGATGCTCGGGAAACAAGCGATCGGAGCCGTCACCTTCGGTCAAATCGCGCGTCCATTGGCGCAGCTTTTCAACTCCTGCACTCCCACCACCGCCGTCACCACGATCCAAGAAGCGGTTCACGCGGCACGCTCCATCGCTCCGCGCGGTTCGACCATCCTTCTTTCACCCGGAACCTCCTCTTTCGATCAGTTCAACGGCTATGAGCAGCGCGGGGACACATTCCGCGATCTAGTCCACCAGCTTCTCTAACATTCAAAATTCAGACAGAATCCATGAAATTCGACCGCCTCCCAACACGCCGTAAACCCATCCCAAAAACTCTCTACGCGCGCCTTTTCAACAAGGCCAAACCCACACGGCAGCGGGCCGCCGCAGCTGCGCACGCGTCCGACGACACGGGCGATTCCGGAATCAATATCTCGCGCTCACTGACGATCATTTTCGCGATCCACATTGTCGCAATCGGAATGATCTTCATTCACAAACAGTATCTCTCCGGACGCACCACTCTTCCGGAATCGATGGTGGCATCCACTGAAAAGGCGGAACCCACGCAAGCAGCAGCGAAGGTTGCGTCAGCATCCACAGCTGCCAGAAGCAAGGAACTGCGCACTCTGAGCAATGGCGACGGGGCGTACATTGTCCGGGCTGGTGAAACCTTCCCGAGTATCGCCGCTGAGCGGCAGGTAGATGAGAGTGAGCTGCGGAATATCAACGTGGGCAAGGTGCTTCGGCCCGGCGTGGTCCTCCGCATCCCGAAGAGCCAACGGATCATCGCCGAGGATCCGCCGGAAGTAGTGGCGATCAGAAATCAGTCCGTCATGAGCGATTCCGAGCGCGGGCTGGTGGAGATTCTGCCCCCTGTCGAGTCCGATGCTTCGGCCCAAGTTATCCGCCCGACTCTGAAGCAACTTGAGCAGGCACCACGGGCGATCGCCGTCTCCGCCTCCGGCCGCACCCACACCGTGAAGTCCGGTGAGAACATCTGGAGAATCTCCAATCAATACAAAGTCGATCAGAAGGCCTTGATGAGCCTCAACAAAATATCCGATCCAACGAAGCTGAAGAT
Organism: Akkermansiaceae bacterium; assembly: GCA_041748235.1. Taxonomy (GTDB): domain Bacteria; phylum Verrucomicrobiota; class Verrucomicrobiia; order Verrucomicrobiales; family Akkermansiaceae; genus Luteolibacter. The sequence goes on from JBGTDO010000033.1 coordinate 16,054, forward strand.
CGGCCAGACGCTTCAACTTCCATAAGATTCGGGTTCTCTTCCCAGTTTACTTTGTTTAGTATCCCGCACAGTGCTTCGTCATAGCTCCACCCTGCTGATCATCGCCGTTGCCCTCCTCTGTGGACTTGGGTTGGTGATGTTGGCGAGTACCGGCGTCTGGGTGCGCGGCCTTGATCAGCCATACCACTTTGTGATCCGGCAATCGATGATGGTTGTCATCGGCCTCGGAGCAGCGTTCTCGCTCGCGAAAACACCTCCCGATTATATCCGCAAGGCACTGCCCTTTGCATATGTCCTAGTGTGCATTGCGCTCGTGCTCTGCTTTGTGCCGGGCATTAGCAAGGAACTCTATGGATCTAAGCGTTGGATCGAACTCCCGGTGATCGGTCAGTTTCAGCCCTCAGAACCCGCCAAGCTGATCGTGGTGATCGCACTGGCAGCATGGTTTGCTCGCTGGCAGACGGAGGTTCACACCTTCTGGCGCGGCTTCATCATTCCTGGTGCTATCGTCGTCATTCCTCTCGGCCTGATCGCTGCGGAAACGGACGCGGGGACGGCCCTCTGTCTCGCCGTCACCGCCGCCGCGCTGATGTTCTGTGTCGGCACCCGCCTCCGCTATATGGTCCCATCGGCCCTCGGAGCCATGAGCTTCGCTGGCTGGTTCCTCTACAACAACGCCAACCGCTGGGGCCGGATCGAGGCATGGCTGGATCTTGAAAATCCGATCCATCAGTTGGACCGCGGAATGCAGCAGTGGCGCTCCTTGCTAGCACTTGGCAACGGCGGTCCCTGGGGAGTTGGACTCGGTAACGGAGTGGAAAAATTCGGCACCCTCACCTTCGCCCACATCGATTTCATTTTCCCAGTGATCGGTGAGGAACTTGGACTCCCCGCGACTCTTGGCGTGATCATTTGCTACGTCGCAATTGCTGTCGGAGGGATCGGGATCGCCCTGCAGGCGAAGCAGATCTTCGAGCGCTGCATTGCCCTGGGCCTGACCTGCGTGATCGTGGTGCCGGCAATGGTCAACATCGGCGTGACGACCGCCGTTCTGCCAAACGATGGTCTGCCGCTACCTTTTGTCAGCTACGGCGGGACCAGTCTGATCTTCAGTCTCGCAGCGGTCGGTCTTTTGGTTGGTATTCACCGACGCTCGCAGACCACAAGGGCCGCAGCCTTCCCTCTGGGGAAAGAAGTCAGGCTCGCCGTGCGCCTCTAGCAGCTCACGCAATCAAGCCGGCGGGATCGGTGTGAGTTATCCCGTGAGCTTCCGCCACCGGCAGGCAGGTGATCTTGTTTTTCAAAATATTGATCCCTCCGAGTAGCTCCGGCCGGGTCTCACATGCTCCCGCCAGACCTTTCTCCGCGATCAAAAGCGTCCATGGGTGGGTGACGTTGTTGAGCGCCTGTGTTGCGGTGCGGGAATAGGCCCCCGGCATGTTTGCCACACAATAATGCAGAACTCCCTCCTCCTCGAAGGTGGGATCGTCGTGGGTGGTGGGTCGGGTTGTTTCCGCGCAGCCTCCCTGGTCCACGGCAATATCCACAAAGACGCAGCCCTTAGGCATCATGCGAAGCATTTCCCGGGTGATCAGTTTCGGGGCCTTCGCTCCCGGCACCAGAACCGCTCCGATCACCAGATCCACCCGCGGCAGCAGCTCTGCCAGATTCGCCTCGTTCGAGAATACCGTGTGGGCGCCTCCCATGGTGATGTCAAGAAAGCGCATCCTCTCGAAATCCACCTCAAGAATGGTCACGTCCGCTCCGATCCCCCTCGCCACCCGTGCGGCGTTCACACCTGCGGTTCCTCCGCCGAGCACGACCACCCGCCCCGGCGCAACTCCCGGGACTCCGCCTAACAGGCAGCCTCTGCCTCCTCGGTGTTTCGCCAGATGATAGGAGCCGACGATGGCCGACATTCGCCCCGCGATCTCACTCATTGGCTCCAACAGAGGCAGGTGGTGGTTCACCTTGATCGTTTCGTAGGCGATCGCCGTGCAGCCGCTGGCCGCCAGATCTCTGGTCAAGTTTTGGTTCGCCGCTAGGTGCAGGTAGGTAAAAAGGATGTGGTCGGGCCGGAGCATTTTCACTTCCTCCGGCTGCGGTTCTTTCACTTTCACAATGAGCTCTGCCTCCTCAAACACGGTGGCGGCTTCCACGACAATCTCGGCACCCACAGCCTGATAGAGGTGATCATCGTAGCTCGCGCCTTCACCCGCGCCACGCTGCACCAGCACGCGATGACCGCGCTTCACTAGCTCCGCTACCGAGCCCGGAACCATGCTCACCCGGTTCTCCTGCGCCTTGATTTCCTTTGGGATGCCGATGTTCATACGGCACCAGTCTAGCTGTGGACGCCGGAAAAGCCAAGGGCATGGCGGATGCAATCCGCCGCCACGGTTTAGGCTTCAGCGAGCAGCTTGCGGAAGTAGTCGATGGTGGGGTCGAGGCCGTCCTCCAGCTTGATTTTGGGCTCCCAGCCGAGTTCTTTGTTGGCGAGGGTGATATCGGGGCGGCGCTGTTTCGGATCGTCTCCGGGGAGGGGGTGGTGGGTGAGTTTGGATTTTCCGCCGACCTTTTTGAGAATAAGCTCGGCAAGTTCCAGCATGGTGAATTCACCGGGGTTGCCGATATTGACCGGGCCTGTGAGCGAATCGTGGTTCATGAGGCGGATGAAGCCGTCGATGAGATCGTCAGCGTAGCAGAAGGAGCGGGTCTGGAGGCCGTCGCCATAGACCGTAAGATCTTCGCCCTTCAGTGCTTGAACGATGAAATTGGATACGACGCGGCCGTCATCGGGGAGCATGCGGGGGCCGTAGGTGTTGAAAATCCGCACCACGCGGATCTCGGTGCCGTGCTGGCGGTGGTAGTCGAAAAAGAGGGTTTCAGCGGCACGTTTGCCCTCGTCATAGCAGGCGCGGATGCCGATCGGGTTGACCGAGCCCTTGTAGGACTCCGGCTGGGGATGGACCTCTGGATCGCCGTAAACTTCGGAGGTGGAGGCCTGGAAGACGCGGGCACCGGTGCGCTTGGCTAGGCCGAGGCAATTCATTGCGCCCAAGACCGAGGTCTTCATCGTCTTGATCGGGTTGTGCTGGTAGTGCGGGGGCGAGGCCGGGCAGGCGAGGTTGTAGATCTGGTCGATCTCGAACTTGAACGGCTCGGTGACATCGTGGCGAACGAGTTCGAAGCGCGGGTTGTCCTGGAGGTGGGCGACGTTGCGTTTCCGGCCGGTGAAAAAGTTGTCGAGACAGATGATCTCGTTGCCTTCGTTGAGGAGACGCTCGCAGAGATGGGAACCAAGGAATCCGGCTCCGCCGGTGATAAGGATGCGCATGGGCGGGTTTCTAGCGGCTAACTGGGATTTGTTAAACTGAAATTTTCGTCACAAACGTATTATCCCGAAGTGCTCGCGCTGCGTGGGCTTGACCGGGAGCTGCGGGGGCGGGCATGGTTTTTTCCATGAGAATTTTGACGGGGCTTCAGCCGAGCGGGAAACTGCATGTCGGGAACTATTTCGGGGCGATGAAGCCGGCGGTGGAGCTGCAGCAGCAGGGAGAGGCGTTCTATTTTATCGCTGATTATCATGCGATGACCTCGGGGCGGAATAGCGCGGCGCTGAGGGAAAACGTGCGGGAGCTGGCGATCGATTTCCTCGCCTGTGGGCTGGATCCGGAGAAGGCGGTGTTTTTCAGGCAGAGCGCGGTGCCAGAGGTCAACGAGCTGGCTTGGATTCTTTCGACGGTGTGCCCGATGTCGCTGCTATCGAAATGCCACTCTTATAAAGACAAGACGGCGCAGGGGATTGCGCCGAACCACGCGCTGTTTGCATATCCAGTGCTGATGGCGGCTGACATTTTGCTTTACGATTCCAACCAGGTGCCGGTTGGAAAAGATCAGAAGCAGCATCTTGAGGTGACACGCGATCTGGCGGTGAAGCTGAACGAGGCTTACGGCGAGGGCACGGTTGTGCTGCCGGAGGCGATCATCAAAAAGGAGACGGAGCTGGTGGTGGGCCTGGACGGGCGGAAAATGAGCAAGAGCTACAACAATACCCTGCCTATCTTCGGAGATGAAAAAGCGGTGAAGAAACTGGTGATGAAAATTCAAACTGATTCGACGCCGGTGGAGGAGCCCAAGGCCACCGACGATTCGGCGATCATCGCGCTCTACCGGCTTTTCGCAGACGAGGCGGAGGTCGTGCGGATGATCGCGGACCACGAGAGCGGCGGCTTCGGCTACGGCGATTTCAAGAAGCGGCTGGCCGAGGCTTATTGGGATTATTTCGCGCCGATGAGGCGTCGGCGGGAGGAGATTCTCGCGCAGCCGGGATACGTGGACGAGGTGCTGGCAAAGGGCGCCGGGCGCGCGCGGGAGGAGGCGGCGAAGGTGCTTGGCAGGGTGAAACGCGCGGTGGGTTTGGCCTAACAGTTGCTTGTCAAAGCGCTCGATCGGGAGAGGTTGGTTTCATGAAACGAGTGCTCTGTATTCTGGATGACGGCTTTGAAGAGATTGAGGCGGTTGCGCCGGTGGACGTGCTGCGGCGGGCGGGGTTGGAGGTGGTGATGGCGGGTGTGGCAGGGAAAGAAGTCGAGGGAAAGAATGGGATCTGTGTTGTCGCCGACCGGCTGCTGGACGAGGTGGCTGGAGAAACTTTCGACGCGCTGTTTCTCCCTGGTGGTCCGGCGGTGATGAAACTGCGGGAGAACCAGCGGGTGATCGATCTGATCAAGCGGTACTCCGATGCTGGCAAGCTGATCGCCGCGATCTGTGCAGCGCCTTTGCTGTTGCATGAGGCGGGGCTGCTGGCGGGGCGGAATTTTACCGGCCATTTCTCGATCACGGAGGAGCTGCCGGAGAATAACGGAGAGCGGGTGGTGAGGGACGGTAATCTGCTGACCTCTCGTGGAGCGGGGACTGCGGTTGAGTTCGGTCTGGCGCTGGTGGAGATGTTGGTGGGGCGGGAGAAGGCGGATGAGCTGGGGAAATCGATCATGGTATAGCGCCGCAGGCTTTGGACTGCTGGGATTCTTTATTCCCAGCTCTCCGGGAGATGATGAACCCACGGCCCGCCCGGTAGTTGCGGCTTGCTTCAGCAGACACACCATTCGTAAGAGCTGCGAATCATCGCAGCAGACCGAGGGCCTGCGGCGTTCAGTCTAGTTGCAGGAGATTTGGGTGGCGGGTTTGGCTGAAATGGTTTTGCTTGGGGCGGATGAATCAGGACGCGCAGCAGGATTTCGCTTTGGCGTTTCTGAGTATTCTTTTTGAGGGCGCGCCGTTCATTTTGCTTGGGACGCTGATCAGCGGCTTCATCGATATCTATCTGCCGGCGGGGACGATGGATCGCTTCCTGCCGAAGAATCGGAATCTCGCAGTGATTGTTTCGGGTGCGTTGGGGGCGGTTTTTCCCGTCTGTGAGTGCGCGGTGGTGCCTGTGATCCGGCGCTTGGTGGGAAAAGGCCTGCCGATGAGTTGCGCGCTGACCTATATGCTGGCCGCGCCGATCGTGAATCCGATAACCGCGCTCGCTACGTGGAAAGCATTTCAAGGCCAGGCACCTTGGATGATGACCGGGTGGCGGGTGCTGCTGGGCTATCTGGTGGCGGTGGCGGTGGGACTGGTGGTGTCACGGATCTCCATGCGAAAGGTTTTAAAAAAGGGCCTGGCGGATCGGATCGAGAGGGACGCGATGCACTGGGCTCGGCTGAAGAATCCTGAAGGGGCTCCGAAAGCCGCGAAGGAAGATGATCAAAAGCAACAGCCTGCGAAGCCGAAGGATGACGGAAGACTGGTGGCAGCAATGCGATCATCGATGAAGGATTTCGTGGACGTGGGCGTGTATTTCACCATCGGCGTGGCCATCACGGCGCTGTTCAATACGGGCATCGCGCCGGGTGCGGTTTGGCTGGATAGCCTGGCGACCAATCCGGTGGCGGCTCCGGCGGCGCTGATGACCCTGGCTTTTATCCTGAGCCTTTGCAGCAGCTCGGATGCGTTCATTGCGGCGACTCTGGCGAAATTTACCTGGGGTGCGAAATTGGCTTTCCTGGTTTTCGGGCCGATGATGGACGCGAAGCTGGTGTTTCTTTATCAGACGGTACTGACGCGGAAATTCATCTTCTGGCTGGGGATTTCCCTGTTCCTGGCGATCTGGGGTGCGTCGATGCTGGCCCAGCATATGTTGATTGAGACCCTATGAAGCCGGAGATACGGAGAATTGTTTTTTCATTATCGGTGCTGCTGTGGGCGGCGGCGATTCTGTATTTCTATGGCTCGGGTCGGATTGTGAAATACCTGGCCCCGGATTTTCGGGAGATCGCCCTGGCTGGCGGAATGGGATTGGCGGTGCTGGGTCTGTTCAATCTTTTCACCGCGTTTCAAAAAGCGAATTGCGGACACAATCATCCGGAGGGTGAGGAGCATGACCACGATCATGAGGCGGACATGAATCCATGGACGTCATTGATCCTGATGACGGTGCCCCTGGCGCTTTCGATCGCATGGACGGAGGACGGCTTTTCCCAATCGGCACTGGCGCGAAAGGGTCTGTATGACGAGGCTCCCGCATCGAACTCGCCTTTCCTCTCCTCGTCACTGCCGCCGCTGACGCTGGAGGAAATTGAAAAGAGTCACCGCAAGACCTCGGACGGCTATCTTGAGTTCAATCTAATGGAGCTGTTTTTTGCGACGGGGGACCGGGAGTTGCAGGAGGTGCTCGGGGGGCTTCAGATTGAGACGGAGGGACGGATTGTTGAGGAGAAGATCAACAATCCCGAGGGGACGCGGATGAGGCTTTATCGAATGTTCATGACCTGCTGCGTGGCGGACGCGCGTGCGATCCCGATCGTGCTGGAGTTTGGCAAGGAGCCGCCGCTTCTGCCTGCAAACGGCTGGGTTAAGGTGGCGGGGACTATGACTTTCCCGGAGGAAAACGGAACTCTGCAGGCGGTGCTGCAGGTGGATCGGGCGACGGCTGCCGAGGTCCCGGCGGAGGAAAAGTTCCTGCGCAACTGAGCTTATTGGTCGAGCAACGGGATGTTGAGTTTCACGTAGGCCTCTGGAGCGAGAATGAAGGGCGAGGGATCACTGGTGAGTTTGCCGTAGATGACCTGGTTGCTGGTATCGAGCGCTAGCGAGAGGGCTTCGGTCTTTTTACCGCTGGTTTCACCGGAATCATCGATCATGTTTTCAGTGAGTTCGAAGGTGAGGGTGGGGTTCTGGAGTGCGGCTGCGGCGGATTCGTCCGCAGGAGAGAGCCAGCGGGTCACTTGGAGATTTTCAAGAACGCCGAGGAGAAAGGTTGCGCGGGCGGGGTCCAGGGTGGAGGTGACTTCGGTTTCGCCTTTGAAGGCTCTCCAGCTTTCTCCGAGGAAATCGTAGTTGAGGGTTAGCGCCGGGGAATCAGGCTCGGTGCGGGTGAGGGAGGTGAGATCGACGCGGCTGAGCGACCAGAGGCGGGCGTGGCGCCAATCGTGCGGACGGATGGCGATTTTCTCAAGGAAACGATTGTCTAGGCGCATGATCGTCTGGCTGTCGCGCCGCTTGGCAAAGAGGCCTCCGCGGATATCGAGGCCGAAGGAGAGCGAGAGCGCTTGGTTGTTTTCAGCGAGGAAGGTGAGGGTGAGGATGGGGCGGTCGAGTCCCCAAGGTGAGAGATCTTCTGGGGCGGCGTCGGTCTCGAAGGAGAGGGCCCGGGTTTCAGTGGCGGCTTTGAGGAGGTCGAAGAGGCGCTGCTCGTTGGCGGGCTGGCTGGATCCGTTGACGGTGGCGAGCCAAGGGGCTGGCGGTTCTCGCGAAACAAGAATGGTTGGTGAGGTGGCGCTCTCAATCGCGATGCCGCGGATGGAGGCGATGTTTAGGTTTGTCAGCGTGGGGTCGCGGAGGTCGTTGACCGTGAGAGGAAGATCGGAGAGGGAGGTGAGGTTTTGTTCTGAGCGGAGGGGGAGGGTAAAAAGGGTGTTGGGCCGGTCGCTGACGGTAGCTTGGGCCTCACGGGCCTCGGTGGAAACAGGCGGCAGAATCTCCAGAACAGTTTCGGTTTCGGATCCGAAGGAGGTAATCGAAATCAGGCGGCTTTCTGCGGAGGCGGCGGATGACGGTAGGGTGACTTCTGATCGGTCGCTGAGGGTGGATGCCTGCAGGTTGAAAATTCCTTCGAGGAGTTCTTTGACGGCGGCCGGATCTGTTGGGAGATCTAGCGGTTTGACGATCCGCCACGGGCTGTCCGGTGCGGCGCGGCCGAGGGTCAGCTCGCCTTCGGGAGTGCGGAGGCGGATGCGCTGCAGACCGAGCGGATTGAAATAAAACGGGCGATGGTCGCGCAGGAATCTAAAACCATCTTTGAAAAGCGGCAAGATGTCGCCGGTGGCGGCGTAAACGTGGGACTTACGGCCGCGCTCAAGGGGAAGCAGATAGGTGGTGGGAACGGGCTCGGGGTTCTCCTCGTTCGGCAGGTTGAACAAGGGAGTGCGACGTCCAAGACGGAAATAGGCGGAGCCGTCCTCGTCAGGAGCCGTGAGATTGATTTCTGTGCCGCCGCCGTCAAAGCCGGCGAGGGTCGGCTTGAGCTTGTCGCGGGGAATCATGTCCTCGACGATGGTGGTGTTGGCGAAGGTAAGGAGTGCGAGAGCGGCGCGTGGATCCATCCGGTCCTGCCAGGGGCTGGTGCCATGCCAGCCGGTGGCTGTTTTCACAAATTCCGCCCGCTTCTCTCCGGCTTTGATCGAGATCGTAGTGACTTCCCTAGGTTGGAAATCGGGGTAGATTCTTCCACCAACGGGGGTGGAGTTGGTGCCGAACAGGCGCTCCAGGCTGCCCTCGCGGAGCTGCCAGATGGCGAGCGTGCCGAGAATAACTGTGCTCAGAATGAGCAGGACGGTGAAAAGAAGAGAGCGCACAGGATGTGGGTTAGCTGCGTCTTGAGGAGAAGACGATGCCGCCGATCAGCAGGAAGGCAAGAGGTGCGAAAACGAGGTTCAAGCGGTTGATAAAGGACACCTGCGCATCAAGGAGGGGCATTTTGTAGGTGCCGAGCGTGCGGGGTGAGAGGCCCGTGAGAGCCTCGCGGTGGACCAGCCAATTGGCGGCGGAGGCGAGGAAATCGACGTTCTCGGCGCGCTGGTGATCAGGATCGAGGAAATCGGTGCTGGCGATGACGATCATACGCGATGTCTCGGCGGCGAAGCGGTCGTCGTTGGTTGCGCCGCGTGTGACGGAGGCGGCGAGATAGAGAGGTGACGAAGTATCGCGAATCGGATCGAAAGTTTCGCCGGGAGGATTTTCGCCTTCCGTGTTCGCAAAATCCGCTTCTCCCCAGAACCCTTCGGCCACGCGGATGAGAGGGTGGGGAGCGATGCGGCGGGTGGCGAGATCGTCGGCGTTTTCACGAACCTCAAGGGAGGACGAGGCCCCCTCAAAGACGGCGGCCTGGCCCGAGAGGTCTTTGAGGAAAACAATACCTTCGGTGAAGTTTCCGCGCGCGGTGGTGATGAGGCGGTTGCCTTCCTTTGTGATGATGCGGTCGCGCCGGGGCGTGATTCCTTTGGCACGGAGAAAAGTGCGGAGGTTTGGCGGAGTTTCTCCAGAACTCAGGATGATGAGAAGGGCGGCGCGGGGTGTGTTCCAGTAGCTCTCAAGGGTTTTGATTTCCTCTTCGGAGAAGTCGTACTTCGGGGCGATGATCGCGAGCCCGTTGACTTCCTTGGGAACCTCCGTGAGGTCGGCGAGGTTTGCGGGAAGGAGCTGGATGTTCTGGTAGCGGAGGGTGGAGGCAAGGTTGTTCCAAGGTGAGTTCTCACCCTCCGAATCAATCCGGGACTTGTCGGCCAGGAAGAGGAAGGTGCGGGGCTTTCCTTCAATTGCTTCCACCAGTCGCGCGGTCAGCAGGTCCTCCCCGCGGAAAGTCTCCGGGCGGCGCTGGCCGGCAGGATCCATTGCATAAGTGAGCATTTCCTCGGCAAGTGCGATGGTGATGTGCGGGTTGAGGGCGGGGGTGCCCGTGGTGGTTTCGGTGATAACGGGAGTGGCGTCGTCTGGGCGGGCGTCGATGAGCAGGAGATCGCGGACGAGGGTGAGATTGTAGGCGGCGGTGAGCTGCTGGGCGCGGTCCGGGGAGCGGATCGGATCGATGATCTCAAGCCGAACCTTTCCTTGGGAAACATGCGCGTATTCCTCCGCAAGAGCACGGACGCGTTCATAAAAAGGGGAGGAGCGGCGGAAAACCATGGTCCACCGCACGGGAGTTGCGCGGCTGGCGATGGCCTCGCTCTTCAAGAAATTCTCCGATGAGGAGGAGAGGGTGTAGTCGCCGCCACGGGAGAGATCGGTGCGGGCGTGGTTCTCGGAGCCGAGGTAGTTGGCAAAGATCACTGCCACGAGCAGAACGACGATCTGGAGGACCGATAGGAAACCCAGGCCGAAGCGGTTCGGGCGGGATGGGCGTCTTGGCTTTACAGGCATGCGGCGGAGAGAAGCTGGGAAATTTTCAGGGTCTCCAGCGACGGAGATCGATAACCTGGTAGGTCAGGAAAAGCAGTAAAGCTGTCGCGGAGAGGTAGTAAACCGCAGGCCGGGAGTCCAGCAAACCACTGGCGAAGTAGTGCAGGTGCTGCTGGGAGGAGATGTAGTGGAAGAATCCCGCTCCGGCGAAGGATTCGCCCCAGATGACGGTGACGAACCCGAGGAAGTAGTGGATAACGAGGATCGTGATGGTGACGATGCCAGCGATGATCTGGCTGGAGGTCAAAGAGGAGGCGAGGCAGCCGACGGCCGTAAAGGCGGCACCCATCAAGAAAAGAATGGAGAAGCTGCCGATCAACGCGCCTTCTGAGTAGGCTGGAGGGATGTCGGTGAACCAAGAGAAGGCCTTGAACTGAAGATACGCTGGGATCCAAAGCAGGATGTAGAAGATCATCGCCGCGAAATATTTGGAGAGGACGACCTGCCAGGTGCGGACGGGCGCGGTTAGGAGGGTCTCCAGAGTGCCGCTGCGTTCTTCATCCGCAAAGAGCCGCATCGTGATCAGCGGAAAGATGAAGAGGAAATAGAACCAGAACAGCGGGGTATGAAAGGTGACGTAGACAAGGCTGTCTTTTACCGGAGTGTCACGGAAGCCTTTCATCGCCGAGGAGAGCGAAAGTCCCTGCATCAGCACGACGAAGGCGAGCACGACCCAGCCAAAGGGGTTGAGAAAATAGGTGCTGAGTTCCTTTTTCGTAAGGATCCGTAGGACGCGCATGCGGGGGAGGTTCGGACATGGAGCCCGGCACGTCCAGTGGAGAGTGCCGGGCTTTTCTCAAGAGTCGATGCTGGCGAATTTCTCGTCGATGAAGCGGAGGATGAGGGCCTCGGCGGCTTCGTCGCCCATTCGTTCGACGGCCTCGATGGAGAAGCCGCGGGCGATGAGCTGGCGGGCGCGAACGGGGTCAATCCCGCGGGCGCGGAGGTAAAAGATTTCCTCGTCGCTGATCTGTGAGGAGGTGGAGCCATGGGAGCATTTCACCTGATCAGCATTGATTTCCAAACCCGGCATTGAATGGGCCTCGCAGTCGTCGGTCATCAGAAGATTGCGGCAGGTCTGGTAGGCGTCGGTATGGTGGGCACCCTCGTCCACGGAAATGAGACCGGAAAAGATGGTTTTGGAGTGGCCGTAGAGGGTGTTTTTGTAAAGCAGGTCCGAGTAGGCACCTTCTGAGATGTGGTGCTGGAAAGTCCGCTGGTCGAACTCCTGCTCGCGGTCGGCGATGGAGACGGAGAGCATGTCGGAGCGCGATCCAGAGCCTTGGAGGCTGGAGAGGGATTCGTTGCGAGCCCACGCGGCGCCGGTGTTGAGGACGAAGCCCTTGGCGCGGGCCTCGCGGGCGGTGGAGGTTTCGTTGATCTGGATGATGCGGCTGACGTCGTTCAGGATCTGGATGGCGATGTAATCGAGCTGCGAGTTCTGGCCGGCGGCGAGGTCGTTGAAGGCGATGACAAGGCCGGGAGTGGTGTCATCAATGGAGCGGAAAAGATCTATGACCCGGACCTTAGAGCTTTTTCCGGTGACGATGAGTGTGTGGGGGAAAACGGTGGTCTCACCTGAGATCCAGTGGTGGACCTCGATGCTGCCATTGATTTCGAGGTTGTCCGGGACGTGGACGAAGAGGCCGTTTTTAACGGAGGCCTCGTGGAGGGCGGCGTATTTGGCGGAGCCGAGGCGGGTCTCCTGTTTCATGAAATGGGTTTCCACAAGGGCGGAGTGGGAGACGAGGGCTTCGGCGAGGGGCAGGCAGATGATACCCGCGGGGAGGTGGGACTCAGAATGAAGCAGCTCGTCATCATGGAAAACGAGTTTCGCGACGGGTGCCTCCAAGCCGATGGATCGGGCGATCAGGCCGTCGGGAGCGGGGCCCGCAGGTTCTTGCGTGACGGTGAATGTGAGCTGCTTGATGTTTGCGAAGCGCCACTGCTCGTCGCCCCGCTTGGGAGTGGGAGTGGATTCGTAGCGGGTTTTCGCGGCTTGCTGCCTGGCGGTGAACCAGGCGGGGAGGGTGGTGGTCATGGGAGTGTAAAATGGATCGGGATTATTTGAGCGTTCGCTCTTTTGCTGCTTCAATTTCCTCTAGCGCTTCAAGGTCGCCGAGGTCTTTGCGGCGCCCTGCGGCTTGCTTGCTCTTGATAAGGTCCTTCAGATTGATGATGGGAGCCTCGACACCACCGATTTTACCGCGGATACAGTTGGGATGGACTTTTTCAAATTCGAGACCCGGAACGTCCACGAGGATATCGATGCGGTAGGGGGGATCACCGAACTGGCTCATGCGATCGCTGTCGAGGAAGCATTCCTCGGTGATGTGCGGTTGGTCGCCATAGAATTCATTAATGACCTTCACGAGTTTGCGCGCGTTTTCTTGTGATTTCTCGACAAAGAAATCGATGTCACCGGTGTAGCGAGGGCAGCCATGGGAGATGACGGCGTAGCCACCGATGATGGCATACTTAACGCCATGGGACTCTAACAGTTCTACAAACGCTGCGAACTCTAGATCTGGTTCCATTGTCCTTGGGTATTCGTTGATTAATCAGGATGGCGGCAGCGGCGAGGCGTTCTTCCACGGATTTGCCGAGCCAGAATTCAGCTGTCAGACATGCGTCCTCTTGAAAGGTTACCATCCGGTGCTGAAATTTTCTGGTTTTCATGGTCAAATGGTTTAGCCGACGCTGCCTTCCATCTCCAGATCGATGAGGCGCTTGAGTTCGACGGAGTATTCCATGGGGAACTCACGGACGAGGTCGTTGATGAAGCCGTTTACGGCAAGGGACATCGCTTGGCCTTCGTCGAGGCCGCGCTGCCGCATGTAGAAGAGCATGTCCTCGGAGACTTGTGAAACGGAGGCCTCGTGCTGGGTTGCGTGACGGTTGCCTTTGACGGAAATCGCCGGGTAGGTGTCCGTCCGGGAGCTGCTGTTGATGAGCAGGGCGTCGCACTCGGTGTTGTTTTTGCAGCCTTTAAGGTGTTTCGGGATATGGACCTGGCCGCGGTAGGTCGAGCGGCCGGTTCCGACGGAGATCGACTTTGAAACGACGTTGGAGGTGGTGTTGTTGGCGGCGTGGATCATTTTCGCGCCGGTGTCCTGATGCTGCCCGGTATTGGCGAGAGCGATAGAGATCACTTCTCCGCGCGCGCGCTCACCTTTCATGACCACTCCGGGGTATTTCATGGTGAGGCGGGAGCCGATGTTGCAATCGATCCAGCGGACTTCGGCGTCTTCCATGGCAAGACCGCGCTTGGTGACGAGGTTGAAAACGTTGGAAGAACAGTTTTGGACAGTGACATACTGGATTTTAGCGCCTTTCAGGGCCACCAGCTCGACGACGGCTGAGTGCAAGGTGGCGGTTTCAAATTTCGGGGCGGTGCAGCCTTCCATATACATCACCTCAGCGCCCTCATCGGCAATGATGAGGGTGCGCTCGAATTGGCCGAAGGATTCCGAATTGATGCGGAAATATGCCTGGAGTGGCTGCTTGAGCTTCACGCCTTTCGGAATGTAGATGAAGGAGCCGCCGGAAAAGACCGCGCTGTTGAGGGCGGAGAATTTATTGTCACCGGTGGGAATCACTTTGCCGAACCACGGGCGGAAAATCTCCTCGTGCTCTTTAAGACCATCAGCAGAGGTTACGAAAATGACGCCCTGCTTGGAGAGCTCCTCCTTCATGTTGGAGTAGGAGGCCTCGGAGTCATACTGAGCTTCGACGCCGGCAAGGAAGGCGCGCTCCTGCTGCGGGATTCCTAGACGCTCGAAGGTCTCGAGAATTTCCGGAGGAACTTCATCCCAACTGCGCTTCGGCTTCTCTCCATCAGAGAGGTAGTAGCGAATCTTGTCAAAATCGATGTTGTTGAGGTCTTCGGTAGCCCAGTTGGTTGGCATAGGCTTGCTTTCAAAGACTTTGAGAGCTTTGTGCCGGAACTCGCGGACCCAGTCCGGATCCTGTTTCACATCGGAAATGTAATCGACGGTCTTGTCGCTGAGGCCCCAGCCAGCGTCGAACTTGTGACGCTCGGGGAAGGTGAAATCGCCTTTGGTGCGGTCGATATTGATCGCATCGTGCGTTTCCTCATCAAGGAGAGCGGTGGCGGTGTCTTCGGTAAACATGGCAATGAGCAGTTGGGAGTTGGCGGCAGATTAGACTCCGGCGACGGCTAAATCTTTGAGAAAGTCGTAACCTGTTTCTTCAAGTTCAAGAGCGAGTTCCGGGCCGCCGGAGCGGACGATGCGGCCCTCGGCCATAACGTGAACGTGGTCCGGCTTGATGTAATCCAGCAGGCGTTGGTAGTGGGTGATCAGAAGCATGCCACGGGTGGCGGAGCGCATGGCGTTGACGCCTTTCGCGACAATTTTCAGAGCGTCGATATCAAGACCGGAGTCCGTTTCATCCAAGATGCAGTATTTCGGATCGAGCATGATCATTTGGAGGATCTCGTTGCGCTTTTTCTCCCCGCCGGAAAAGCCTTCGTTGACGGCCCGGGCGGTGAACTTGCGGTCCATCTCGAGCAGGACCATCTGTGCGTAGAGATGCTTGTAGTAGGCGACCGCGTCGATCTCCTCGCCTTTAGGGAGGCGGGACTGGAGCGCGGCGCGGATGAAGTTGGCGTTCGAAACGCCGGGAACCTCCGACGGATACTGGAAGGCGAGAAAAATGCCAGCTCGGGAGCGCTCGTCCACGGACATCTCGGAGATGTCCTGGCCATCGAGCATGACCTTGCCAGATGTGGGGATGTAGCCTTCGTGGCCGGCGATAACCTTTGATAGAGTGGATTTGCCGGAGCCGTTGGGACCCATAATGGCGTGGATTTCACCGGCGGGGATCTCAAGGGTTACGCCTTTGAGGATTTCTGTGCCGTCTTCGAGAGCGGCATGGAGGTCTTGGATGTGGAGGCTCATGTTCGGGAAATCGTTGGAAAGTGTTGAGAAGATTAGGAGGCAAGTTGGCCACGGAGAGTGATTTCGATGTCTTTGATCACTGTGTTGGGCGGGAGATCGAGCAGGTCGTTGAGATTGATGCCGGGTTTGAATTTCACGTCGTGGATTGTGCCGGTGGTTTCGTCGTGGAAATGGCCGTGATCGTCGAGATTTGGGCAATAGCGGGACGGCTCGCGGTCGAAATTGACCTGGCGGATGATATGGTGCTGAACGAGGGCTTCGAGGCAGTTGTAGATGGTCGCGAGAGAGACGTTGGGAAGGGTTTCCTTGATACGCATGAATACATCATTGGCAGTGGGATGGCTGCGTTCACCCATCAAAAAACGGTAGACTTCCTGCCGCTGGCGGGTCATGCGGAGGCCGTTGATCTCCTCAAGCGTCTCTCCGGTTGGGTTTTGTGATTGGGTCTGCATCGCAAGGAGAAATTAGAATCATTCCTGTTTTGATCAAGAATTATTCTAAATATTTTGGAGCAGGCTGGAATGCTGGGGAAGACGGGAGGAGGATGGGCGCAGAAGTGGAACGACGAAATGGGTGCGAGCACGGTTTCCCTGAGTACGTTGTATTATCATCGGAGTGGGGAGGTAGGAGGCTGGACTTTGCCCTGTAATCCGGGTGAGGTGGTCGGAGCGGCAGGCGCTCTTTTTCAAAAGTTTGGAGATAGGAGGTAAAAAATCCTTGCAAGAGGAGCTGATCCATGTTGGTTTCCCCGCCCGCCCGCAAGCGGACAGCAACTTCTTTCCCAATCCGGCCATGGCCTACGCAGTAATCAAAACAGGCGGTAAACAATACCGCGTCCAACAAGGCGACACACTCGAAGTCGAAAAGCTCGACGCCGAAGTCGATTCCGAAATCACTTTCAGCGAGGTTCTTCTTCGCGGCGAAGGCGACAGCGTAACCATCGGCGCTCCGTTCATCGACGGAGGCAGTGTAACCGCGAAAGTGGTTCAACAGCTTCGCGGACCAAAGGGGATTGCTTTCAAGTTCAAGCGCCGCAAGGGCTTTCACAAAACCAAAGGCTTCCGCCGCCACCTGACCAAGCTGGAGATCACCTCCATTGGTTAATCCACTTCCAACTGACCCAAGCTCATGGCCCACAAAAAAGGACAAGGTTCCGTCAAGAACGGACGCGACTCACGCAGCAAGCGCCTCGGCGTGAAAAAATTCGGCGGACAGGTTGTCATCGCCGGTAATATCATCATCCGCCAGCGTGGCACGAAAGTGCATCCAGGTGTGGGTGTCGGCTGCGGCAAGGACCACACTCTCTTCGCGATGACTGACGGTCAGGTTTTCTTCGACCGTGAAGGCCGCCGCGTGAACGTGGTGGAGCCGGTTGCGGCGAACTAAGCTACGGCAGACTCTCGTTGTCTAAGAGCCTCGGGATGAAAATCCCGGGGCTTTT
>JBGTDO010000034.1:0-15443 GCA_041748235.1 Akkermansiaceae bacterium
CCGTGAGAAAGCGGCTCGCAAACCTATCAGCTCCGCCACGACCAAACTGTGCGATCCCCGACCGACAGCTCTTCCGAAACCACGTGAAGCCTCTATATCAAAACGCCCCTCCCAAATGATAAATCTCTTACTGAGAACAGTATTTATTCGTAGGACCCAGCAGGGTGATATCCGCTGTGGCATCCATGGGAGAAGAATCCGGAATTTTGACTAAATGGCAAGGATTTCCGTGGGACGGGGTCGACGAAGGATGCGGATATCAGGCTTCTTTCCGGGGTGCGGCGGCGAGATGGCTTCTCACTCTGATATCATCCCGTCCAGTGCCGGTACGGATCGGCTTCACAAAGGCGAAGATTGTTCGTATGAACACTTTTAGGTTGACTGACCTTTGATCGGGTGTTTTTTTAATTCAATTATGAGCGCAACGAGATCACGCCGCTGTTGGAGGAAGGACCTTTCGGAATTCCGGGGGCTGACCGACCGGGAGAAAACGGGGTATCTACTGGTTCTCGAATGGTTCGAGAACTTTCGGCTGCGCCAGGAGCTGCCTGCGGATCGGGATGCGGCCAAGGTTTTCTGGAAGTCGGAGGTTCTGCGGGAGGACCGTCCGCGAGAAGACTGGCAGTTGGAGCAGTGGGGAGATGCGGTAAAATGGTATTTGGCCTGGCTGGATGCCTGCGCGGAGGCGGGAGCGGATCATCGGAGTCTGGCGGAGCGGGTGCGGGCGGCGGTTTATTCCGCCTGCTCGCGGCGGGGGTTGGCGCGCAGGACCAAGCAATGCTACGGAGCATGGGCGGCGCGCTACGCGGTGTTTGCCGGGGATGAGGCGGGAGTGATGAAAGTGGAGACGGCGACACGGTTTCTGACCTCTGTGGTGCTGGATGAGGACTGTGCCTATTCGACGCAGAAGCAGGCGCTCAATGCGGTGGCGTTCTTTTTCAAATATGTGCTCGATGTGGAGGAGCCGGTGTTCGGAGTGAAGCTGAAGAAGACGGAGGCTAGGGTGCCGGTGGTACTTTCCCAGAACGAGACGCAGCGGGTGTTCGAGAAGCTGGATGAGGCGGCGAAGGTGCCTAAGAAGACGGACGGGCAATATGGTCTGCCAGCCCGGTTACAATATGGGGCGGGCTTGCGTCTTTCGGAGCTGGTGAGGCTGCGGGTGCAGGATGTGGATCTGGAGCGCGGAACCTTGACGGTTCGGGGCGGCAAGGGCGACAAGGACCGGATGACCGTGCTGCCCAAGAGCTTGCGAGAAGAACTGGCTGAACAAATCGGGAAGGCTAGGGAACTGTGGAAGACGGACCGGGAAGCGGGTCTGGCCGGGGTGTGGCTGCCGGGCGCAATGGCGAGGAAATTCCGGCGGGCGGCCGAGAGTTTCGAGTGGTTCTGGTTGTTTCCGGCGAAACAGACTTCGGTCGATCCCGAGAGCGGGATCAGGAGACGCCACCATCTACATGACAAGGTGTATAACGAGGCGATCAAGCGAGCGGCTGAGGCGGCGGGGATCAGGAAGCGGGTGACGAGCCACGCGCTGCGGCATAGCTTCGCTACCCACCTGCTGGAGAACGGAACGGACCTGCGGAGGATCCAGGATCTGCTGGGCCACGAGGACATTACTACGACAGAGATCTACCTCCATGTGGCGATGGGCGCGCATGGCCTTGGCGTGTGCAGCCCGCTGGACGCGGTGATGGCTTAGCTACCTGGTCCGACCTGCTGTCGTGCCTGCTGTCGGGAGCTGGGCACGCTGCCGCCGTAGGTAGCCGGGCGGGTGCGATCATCAGGAGGGACCGTGATCCTTATATATCAAAAATCATACCATGTGATAACCCAAGAGAAGCAAGCCGGGTGATGAGGTCAAGGCAAGAGAGTCGTAGATTAGATATATGGAAAGACCGCCCACATATGTACGGGATGAACACCGACGAAGGACGAACGCAATGGCAGCACGTCTGATGTCGGCAAGCCGGTCTGCGCTGCACCGAAAGGTCAGAAGGAAATTGTTCGACGGAGCTGAAAAGCATTACTGAGCCACTGCTGCAGGAATGGTCACCAGACCAGCTTCTCCGCATCATAGATATTGAACTCGATCCGCTTGAAAGCGTCCCGCTTGAAACGGGCGTGCCCGAAGTTCTGGCTGAAGCCGAGAAGCTCGTCGCCTTCCACTCCGTTGAGCTGGAATACCAGCTCCGATCCATCCGCCAGAGTCGCCCGCACGTCGCCCGCCATCCGCTTCGGGGTTTCCATATCGGCAGGTTTCAAAACGATATTTTTTAGACGGGAGACTGGGAAAGTCACTTCCGTGAAAGATGTTTTCAGCGTGATCTGCTCGTCGGTGATGCCGGTGACCTCCCCCGCGATGCTGTCGCCATTGCGCAAAACCATCCGGCCTTCTGGAGCTACTTCTTTTTCCGGCTCGGTTTCCATCTCCTCTCCGGCAAAATCGAAACCATCCCCGAAATCTCCGCGTTGGAACCTGGCGTTGCGATTGGGCACCTCGTCCACGTAGCCATCCCACGCACTTAGTTCGATGTTGGAAATCCGGAGAGGCGAGCTGTCTTGGGAAACGATGTGAAAGCCCTTCCCGAGTTCATCGCGATCCACATCCCCGTCCTCCCACATCTCCAAGAGTTCTCCATCGACGAAAAGCAGGAACTTGCCACTCTTCAAACTGGCCCTGATTTCGATCCGCGCCTTTTCGTTCACTCGTAGATTCCCGGCGCTCACCGGATTGCCCAAAAGGTTGTTGGTCCCGCTTTCTCTAAGTTGCACAGAATTGCCCTGAAAGACCAGTTCATAACCCGCTCCCGGATTGGATGAAGTAATGTCACTCGAGTAAAATATAATGCGAGGACGGAAAGTTCCGGGCGACCAGGACGCGTCGAAGGCGATCTTGCACTCATCGGGGAACTCCAGTTCTCGCGCGATACCTGCAGGAGTGTCGGTGTGAAGAGCGCCGCCTTCGACCGTCCATCCGCCTTCCTTGCGGGCTTGGGTCCACTCCTCAATGCTGTTCGGGCCACGGTAGAAGATGTCCGCTGCCTGCGAGATCTCGACCGATTGCACATTCACCCGGCGGAAAGTAAGTTCTCCCGCATACCAGGTATTCAGGCGGATCTCATCGTCGGTGAGTCCGGCCAACCGGCCATTGATGGAATCGCCATTGGTCATCTGAAGGCTGGCCTGATGCCCAGTCTGCCCCTCTGGTGAATTCAATCGGGGGGGCATCGTCACATCCACAACATGCTTTAAGTCGAATTCAGCAGGCTCTTTCAAAATCTCTGAGGACCAGGTTAACTGCTCCACCGAGAGAGCCTCCATCTGGCCCGTAAGCTGGTCGCCGTTTTGGAAACGGATCACGCCCTTTTCCTCTTGGGCGAGCGCACAAGTGAGGAAAATCAGAAGCAGGTAGGAAGATTTCATCGGCTCTTTACGACCTCCGCCTTCGAGATTTCACGCTGCTCCAAGCGTGTGAGGCCCGCTCGGTCCAGCTCTAGACTTCCAAGAAGAGGATGTTCCACAGTTATTGTTGTTTCCGCAAACACGCATGAGGAGACTCGCATTTCTCCATTGCCCCGCAAGCGCAGGATCAGGCCTCGCGTGTTCTTCGCGTCGCGTTTTCCAGATTTCCCAGCGAGAAACACCATTGAAACCTCCTCTTCCGGCAGTTGCAGGGGCTCCTCTTGGAAATCGCTTTTGAAATAATAGACCTGACCCTCACCATCATCGCGAACTTCCGCAAGCCTGCCTCCAAACCGTTCACCGTAGCGGCCGATCAGAGAATCGTGTTTACCGTCTCCACGATCCTCCGTCCGATGCCTATCGCCCTCGTCGTCCCACCTTGAAGTCGTGATCCCACCCACCGAGAGCCCGCTCTCCCTCGACGATTGACTCGTCAGCACCAAACCCGCGCCTTTCGGAATCCCAGGAATCGGATCGTTGTATCGCCCCTCCAACTGTCCTCCCAGATAGAGCTGTATCTGGCCGCTCGTCCGATCGACCCGAAGCTCGATCTCCAACCGGTTTCCCGGAAACTGGTTGGGGCTGCGGCTCAGCACCACTATTGGTATCGGCTGGTTCTTGTCTTTAGCCTCCCGGTAGATTTCCACGCCGCCCCCGGCGAACTGCATGAAGTAGCGGTCCACGCGCTCCCTGCTCTCACTCAGGGGATCAGCGAAATATAGCCGGAAATTCGGGTTGGTGGTCCAGATCAGATCAAAGCGGAGGATGAATTTTTCCGGCAGCACATCGTTGCGGGACAGCGCGCCCTGCCCGGTTGCGTGAAAGCGCCCTTCGTCGTAGGTCCAGTTGCGGGCGCCGTGGGTATCGCCCGTCCACCCAGCTAGGCTTTCGGGACCGCTGTAAATCACGTCCTCCGGCACCACCCCGAGCTGGATCGAACTCACCATTTCCCTGGGAATCCGCAGCTCCCCCAAGTCAGGCGAGCTGACCCGCAGGTGAGTGTCATCCGATGAGACAACGCGCACCGGCAGTACGTCGCCATTGATCAGCTCCACCCGCTGGCTCGGTACGCCGTCGCGGTCTTCACTCACGCCGAAATCGACCTGCATCAGGTGTGTGCCATCGATCCTGAGCGGATCCTCCGAGATCGGAGTCACCAGCGTAATGATCCCGTCCTTGTCCATCGCCACCAGCTCCCCTGTCAGCTTTGCCCCGCCGAGAAGGGAGACATCCGCGCCCAGCAAAGGCAGCGATGACATCGTCACGCACGCGCCGAGACATTTAAAATTCCGGATCCCAGTCATCAAGAAAGCTTTCAGTTGATTGGAACTCCAGCATTACTGCGGAGTCTAGGTTCATATCTATCTCGCCGGCGGCGGTGCTCAGGATACGGAGGCTTCTGTTATCCCCTTCAAGGGGCTGGCCGGTGACCAGACCAATAGGATAAAACCGCACCTTTACCACCTCCGTCTCCGCCTCGTTCTGCTCCTGCAGCCCTGCTTTGGCGAAGCGCACCTCCGCCACTTCTTCCATGGGAAAAACAAACTCACCGTAGCGGCCTTCTAGCTTCAGCTGGCCGTCGCGCACCTCGGTGACACTTCCGGAGAAGCGATCGGTTCCGTTGGTGAGGAGCACGATGTCTGCGGCGTCCACCTGCAGGCTTCGCGCGGCGTCCGGCATGCCGTTCCACTCCGCTATTACGATTTCAGAAATCCGCACCGGGGAGTTCCCGCCCTGCACCTGAAATCCTATGCCATTCCCCTTCCCTGCATATGTCTCCCGACCTGCGGCACGTGCGCCCTCTACGATCTCGCTCCATTGCATGACAAACTCACCATCCATGAACAGAATGATCTCCCCCGTCAGCCGGTTGCAACGCAGCTCCACCCGGACGTTGCCTGTGTGGCCCCATTGCATCGCGCTATGATTGCCTTGGACCGCCTCCGACACGGGATGTCCTTTATCATCAAAATACGTCCGATTGAGTCGCACGTGGTTGGGATTCAAAGTCAGCACATAACTACTGCCAAACAATTCCGGATACGAGCCATGATGTCGCCCACGATGCCGGACATCTTCATCCTCCTCGTCCTTATCGACCTCTGGCTCCGGCCGCTTGAAATCGGCGTGAAACGCAACCGCGATAGCGAGATTGTTTTTCCACGCAAGGTCGAACTGGAGGACCGCGCGGTCCGGCATCCCCTCCTTGCGGATCAGCGCCGTCCCTGCACCTTCATTCTGCCAGAACCAAGCAGAGCCGCCAAACTCCCAGCGCGGCAGGTCCGGATCATCTCCTTTTTTTTCCTGCGGGAGGCCATCCGGATACTCCGCGCTCACCATCGTCCATTCCTCGGGATCAAAGGGACCATGATAGAGGACCCTTCCTCCCAGCGGATTTGGCGCCAGCAGACCCACCTGGTCACGCGGGACCTCCAGTAGCCCGCCAAACTCCGTCTCGACCCTCACCCGCTCTCCGTCGAGTTCGCGGACGATCCCTGGAATCCGGTCGCCATTCGTTGTGCCGATGTGGGACAAGCTTTGCAGCGATCTGGCTGGTCGTCCGTCCCGCAGAACGATCTGCCGCAGCTCCGAGGATTTGAATGTCACCTCCCGCTCGACGTCCTCGCGGCTCCAGCGGACAGATGAACCTGCGGCGATTCCTGCGAAATTACCGTGCAACTGATCGCCGTTGGAAAAGCGTAGCACATCAGCGCTCGCCACTGCCGCGAACGACGGCAGAAGCAGAAGCAGAGCTATGAACCGATGAATCATCATTTCTCGTAAATAGGGAGGTAGCGGTAGTTCAGCGCGAGTGAAAGAAGAGCTCCCGCAGTGCTGAATGCCTGGCCCTGATTCCCCGGAAAGGATCCGTCAGGCGATTGGATTGTGGCAAGATAGCGTATGTTTCGCGAGTTCCACTCGGCCCAAGCTTCATCATCCGCGTGAAACAGCGCCTGGGACATGTAATATTCGTAGTAGTAAGGGTAATACCGATCGCGGTAATCCATGTTCTTTTTCAAATAGCCGAGGCTCGCTTGGAACCCCTTGGAATCGGTCTCGTTCGCCAGCGACAGGCACAGCAGCCCGATCGCTGTCAGGGTCGGCTTCCCTCCGGCCGAAGAAGTGTAGCCGTAGGCACCGTCACTGCCACGGCAGCTGGCGAGGTAGGCGAGACCTTTTTTGATCGCCTCATCCGGCACCCCGATTCCCGCGTTCTTTGCAGCAAAAAGGCTGACAAGCTGGGAGCCCGTTACGGTGGTGTCCGCATCGCGGCTATCGGGAGTGTAACGCCAGGCACCAAACCGATTCCGCTTCTGCGCGCTCAGGATCAACTCAACAGAAGTTTTTAGTGCTTCCGCCAGCTTCGGATGCGGGATCATACCATAGGACTCCGCCAGCGCCTTCGTCGCAAACGCATGGTTGTACATACTCGTTCCGATGTAGCCGTTCATCGGGCTCTGCTTGGAAATGATATACTCGATCCCCCGGCCGATCACCTCGGCGAACGGCCCGTGGTTCGGATCCTCCCCGTGGGCAAGGAAGGCGGCGATGACCAGGCCGACCACCCCAGGCTCACTGCCCGCGTTATCACTCCAGAATCCCTGCTCGTTCTGTCGCTCGGCCAGATATCGGAGTCCGCGCTCATAAATCATGTCCACCTGCGCTGGCACGACATCATCCTGCCGACCCAGCAGGTCCTGCGCCCTGGCCGCCGCCACGGAGCCGAGAAAAAGGGAAAGAAAGGTCCTCTTGTGCATCTATCTCGACTGCGCCTCCAGCCCGCGGTTGTAAGCGTCCAGCGCCTGTTGAAATTCTCCAGGAAGACTACGGCCCGCGGTCCCCGCTGCCTTTGGAACCCGGCGCTCTTCGGCCACACCTCCGCCGACCCCAGCTTCACCGGTGTTTGCCGTGTCCGATTCGCCCTTCTGACCTTCGCCGGCCTTGTCACCAGGCTGTTCTACTTCCTTCCCCTTGCCTTTACCTTCGCCCTCCTTTTTCCCCATCATCCGCTCCATCATGTCCATCATTGCACTACCGGCCTCTCCCCCGCCTTCCTGCTGCTGCTTAGCTTTGGCAGCGTTGTGAATTTTCTCGATGATCTCGGTTTGTGCGGCGATCGTCCGGCCGCCGGTGTCGCGCTCCACCAGATAGTCAGTGGTTTCACCCATGATATCCTCCACCTCCGTAAGCAGCTCGATCACTTGCTCGACCGTTTGCTCGATCACCAGTTGCTGCACATCGGCCGAGAGTTCATCCTGCTCGTCGGCGAGCTTCTCGGAGCCGCGCATGTGCTGCGCCATCATCGATCTTGAGTCCGACGCCTGCTCTGCTGCAAAAGCCGGGAGGGCGAGGATCAGGAAAAGGGGCGGGAAAATCTTTCTCATCGGTTCAGTTGGGCGGATGCGCCGGCATCCCGTTTCAATTGCTCCAGCACCCGTGTCCGGGCTCTCAGGTCTTGCTGCTGCTGGATGAGCTTCATCACGCGGAGCATGAACTCGAAATCCTCGTCCTCGGGGCTCGGTTGGCCGCCCTCACCACCGCCGCCGCCGCTGCCGCCCATTTCCTCACCGAGAGTCGCCGCCCACTTGTTGAGTTTGTCAGCCCATTGTTTCGCGCCCTCTGTGGCAGTGTAGGAGTGGTTGAGTAGAAGCTTCGCCCGCACGTCCTCCAGTCCCATGTCGATCTTCGATTCCCGCATCTCCTTGAGCACGTTTTCAAATGCATCCTCGCCGGTGCGGGCATGGTAGTGACCGAGGTCCTCCTGAATCCAACGCACGTCGGCTGCCGTCACCATCTGCTGGCGTGTCGTCTCGGAAAGCTTGCGCTGATCGCTCGGATCGACGTCCTCCTGCCGAATGCCGAGGATCTTGGTAAAACTCTGAATCAATGTTGCCGCGATACCGTTCTGCTCGCCTGCGGCCTTCTTGAGTCGGCTGACGAAGGTGCTGGCTTCAAAGCGCTTGTTGGCCTCATTCGCCTGATCAAGCGCCTTGCGGATTTTCTCAACCACCTCCTTCTGTGCCTCGACCGCCTCGGCAACATCCTTTTCCGTCTTCTCAGGAGTGTTGGAAGCTTCCCCGGCCTCGCGGAGATGATCGCGCACTTCCGGCATGTCGGTCTCGGCGAGCTCCTGCATCGACTTCAAGGCCTCAGCCATTTTTTTGAGAGTCTCTTTATCGATGTCCCCGTTTCGGGCAGCACCCTTCATCAGCTCTTCCATACGCTCCGTCAGATTCTCCATCCGTTGGGTGTTTTCAGATTCCGCCTGCTCCTGCGTGTCGAGCCGCTTCTTATTTTCCTCTTCCAGGAGTTCCTCGCCATCGAGCCGCTCAAGCCGCTGGTTCTCGTCCAACTGGTTCAGCTCCTTACGTGAAAGATCCTCCAACTCGCTGATCGTGCGGTCGAACTGGCTCTTTAAAAGCTGTGCGTGCTCCTCCCGGCTGAGGACGTAGATCGTGATCGCCTCAGAGTAAACCCGACCGCGACCGGGGAAAAAATCTTCGGAGAAAGCTCTCAAGGTCAGACGCTGAGGACCAATGTCAAAAGCAGCCGGAGAAAACGCCACCGACTCCATCAGCCGTCGCTCTTCCGGTCCGCCGTCCGCCGCCACCAACTCGCCTTTCACGGCGGCTTCCCCACCTGTGGTTCCGGGCAGACTCTCCCACTCGATCCCCACCTGCTTCAGCCCGAAATCATCCTCACCAAGGATTTCGAAATCCAGCGCCTCCTCGGGAAGGATCGCTTTCTGCCGCTCAAGCCCTTGCGTGTACGCCACAGGCGGCGCATCCTTCACCGCCTCCACCCGCAGGGTAAAATCCGCACCACCGGAGAGTCCGAACTCGTCCTTCCATGAAAACGGCAGTTCGAAAGGCACCGTGCCGACTCGGATCCCTCCGGTTCTCACCGTGTTGCCAGATAGCTCAAGGACGCCCTCGACGGAATCGAAAGCACCCTCCTGCGGAGCCTCTCCCGCAATCCGGGCCGGCCCGTAGGTTCCGGATTGCAAACTGCGGCTCATCTCCATCTCGAACACCAGCTCGCTCCCCTCGGCAGCGGTGATCTGCCCGGTGGTCAGATCAGCCTGCCGGTCCGGGATCTTCAAGTAGTCCGGCGATTTCACCAGAACCCTCGTCTTCTCAACGCTCGGCCGCTGCATAGGCTCGACACGCAGATTGTGCCGCAGATCGCCAATCCGGAAAATCACCGTCCCTGGCTCCTGCTGCCCGGGAAACTGGAACTGATACACATTTTTCTCAAGCGAAGCGGTGACCTCCTGCTGCAGACCATACTGGCCGTGGGCGACCGCCGGTCTCTGCTCGGAGTCCTTGGAGAGCTTCAGAATCACCTCGAAAGCCTCGCCATAGGGAACTGCCAGATAGCCATCGGGCTTCTCCAACTGGGTGAATGTGTAGCGCTCGACCTCGGAGAAAGGCATCAACCAGCGCTGCAAGGCATTCATCCCGGCCTTCGGAGTGAGGATAAAAGCAGTCGTGGCCACAGCCATCAGGGCGATCGCCGCAAGGGCCCATTTCCGGTGGCTCGGAGTCGGCAGCGCGGTCTCAAAATCCTTTTTTCCAGCCTCTGCGGCCACTACCTCCATCGCGGCGGCTCGCAGCCTCGGCGAGAGCGAATCTCCCGCCTCCTGCTGGCCTTGGAGCTCGATGATTCCGAGCAAGCGGTCCCCCAGGCCGGGAAAGCGGTGGGAAATGAGCCGCGCCAGCTGCCCCTCCTGCCGATGTCCCCAGACCCAGCGGTGCAACCAGTAAGGCGCAAACCCAGCAAAAAGTGAAACCCCAGCAAGCAGAATCGCCAGCCGCGCCCATGCCGGTGTCTGCCAGATCCGGTCGAGCCCGTAGATGAGCAGGAACGAAACCAGCAGCCCGATCATGCCCGCCGCCACCGCCTCCATCACCTTCCGCCGCCATAGCTGACGCCGGAATTCTTCCAACTGCTTCCGCAAGCTCTCCGGGATCGGATTTCGGTTATCGGGCGGGATTTGAGACATCATACTAGCGGCACTAACGCGCCTTTCACAGTTGCAGCACTTTGACAGAGTTACGCCCCAACTCCAGCAGTTTTCTCACCACCCGCATGGGAATCTTTGTTTCCCTTTTCCCGCTTTGCGAGGATAGCACCCGGATCACTCGTCTTTAAATGGCTCGGCGCGCCTGAGGTCGATGCACCGGGACAACCACGACACCAGTTTCTCCGCTTCCTCTGACTCCGAGCGCATCGAACTCAGCGCCTCCCAGTCAAGATGCGGCCGCGATTGAACGCCCGCGATCCGATGAATATCGAGCTTGGACATAATCGCCTCCGTTTCCTTGGGGTGCGCGTTAAGTATATTCGCCGGACGCGGAAGATCGTCCAACACCTCCGGGGTCATGCCGAATGAAGTCACACCGACGCCGAACGTGCTGCTGAGCTTCCGCAAGCCGTCCGCCAGCGCTTCATCCTCCACCGGACCGGCATAGATCAGCTCACCACCCTGCGCCCACATCGAGACGGACAAGGTCTGGAAAAAATCCTCGCGATAGGTCGTTAGCGAAGGCGAAAGCCTCAGCCGCGCCGCATGCAACCGAAACGGAGCGATCCCAAGCCGCTGCTTGAAAGACAGCATCGACTCATCCAGCGACATCTCCTCGTCCGGCGACCCACCCGTTTCCCAATCCACAAGCACCAGCTCCGGGTACTTCCACAGATTTCCCAGCGGTGAATCGTTGGAAAACGGATCACGAAACGCGAATGGAAACCGGCCGTTGATCTCGAAATACCGGGTCACCACAGCGCGGAATTTTCGGATCCGCAGCAACGCGCCGTCCACCGTCGTTTGATCTCCATTGAGATCGTCAAGACGCCCCTGGGTCCATGCCAGCAGCTCCTGCGCGCCTGATAGCGCTGGAAGCGGCTCGCTTCTACGGTAATAGCCCTGTCCTTTCTCAACCTTCGCGATCGCCGATCCCGGATCGCAGGACATAATCGAAAAGTGATATCTAAGCGAGGCATCTGAATAGTTACCACTCAGACTCCTGCGCGCGAGCCGGATCAGCTCCGTGCCCTTGATCGCCTCCGCAGGATTGTTCGGCAACAAACCTGGCAAGACGTCATTCAACTGCTTTCGGAGACTCATATAAAGGGAAATTTGCTAACGCTCACCATCCAATCCCCCGCCCTCCCCACCATCAAGCGCTTTCTTCTGGCCTTGTCGCCAGGGCGATCAAGCTAGGGACAAAGAAACCGCGAA
This sequence comes from Akkermansiaceae bacterium, assembly GCA_041748235.1. Taxonomy (GTDB): domain Bacteria; phylum Verrucomicrobiota; class Verrucomicrobiia; order Verrucomicrobiales; family Akkermansiaceae; genus Luteolibacter. Next base: position 11,708 of record JBGTDO010000034.1, read on the forward strand.
TGAACGCAAATGAACGCTAATCACGGGTTAACCAAGAGTGTTTGAAGAGGAATCTCCGCATTCCTTATCTTCAAATTGAAATTTCCGGCCGTTTGCACTGCATTCGTGTTCATTCGCGGTTGGATCTTCAACGGTCTTCGACAGGAATCTCCCTAGCTTGATCGCCCTGGCCACGTCGCCGGAGCCCCCTCCGCCCGAAACTTCCTATTGCACAAAATTCCGATTCTGACTTAGTCTCCCTTTCCCGACTTTTCGCCCAGTGTCGGACTCTTCCACCACGCCTATGAATCCGGATCGCGCCACTCTCAACTTCCTAAACTCCTTCCCCGAAGAAGCCCGCAAGCGCGGCGACATGCTCCAGAAGGACGGTGCCGTAACCCAGATTTTCGGCAATCATCTCTTCATCCAAGGCCGCGTGGAAGACGAGACCGGCACCCACCGCACATCCCTGCGCCTCCAGGGAAACCGCTGGTTCGGCTCCTGCACCGCCGAGGACGAGACCATCTCCGGCGCATGCCAGTATGCCACCATGATGGAGCGCATGCACCGCGGCGAGGACCTGCCGGAATCGCCCAACGAGTTCGATGACACACCGGTGCTCGACATCATCGAGGACAAGCTCGGCCGCGAGCTCGATGACAAGGAAGCCGAATACGTCACGAAAATCGAAAAGCGCTACCGCCGCTACGTCATCGAGGGGGAACTCCACGACCACGACATGGTCCGCATCAATCCACGCTGGGAAATTACGACCTACGAGCCTCTCGAGCTCTGGCCGATGCCACCGGGCGACATCCTCGAGTTCTGGAACTTCCTCGCCTACGCCTTCTATAAGCGCAAACTCCCTTACCCGGAGTTCATGAGCGTTATCACCGATCTCGCCTCTGTGCAGAAAAAAATGGCGGAGTGGGAGCAGGAGCGTGAAGTCGCTTCGTGGTACGACCGCATCGAGCAGGTCAACGAGCGGCCTCCGCAGGATCAACCTCTGACCGTCAGCTTCCGCCTCGTCGCCACCATCAACGAGGCACGCATGGAAGTCCGCGAGGACCGGCCGAACGCCCAGCACCTGCAGCTGCGCGAGAAAGTCGACATCGAGAAATACGTCGCTCTCCATCAGGAAGGTGCGCTGCTCATGGACGCCTCATCGCAGACGCTGTGGGAACATTTCCTCGCCTTCTATCGCAAACACGGGGACACCACGCTCGATTTCGACCAAGAGGAATCCTGCCGTTTCATGAACCGCGTTTTCCGGCAGCCCGCGCTCGCCGGCTACATCGTCAACCTAGACGACCGCCCCTTCCGCGTCTCCGATGAGGCCCTCTCCTGGACCTGCGAGGACGATCCCTACGATCCCGGCTCGTTCGCCCTGCAACTCGTCACCGCCTCCGGCGAAAACGTCTCCCACTCCGTCCGACTCCTGCCCGGCCGCAAGGAGCTTTATCAATCCGACGAAACCGTTTTCCCCGGCCCTCCACGCTGGATCGAGGAGACCGAAGTCATGCCGCGCTACCTCATCCCGCGCCGCGTCATCGACTCGCTCGAAGGGGTCGAGTTCCTCCGTAAGGTCGGAGCCACTCTTCCGGAATCGCTGAAAAAACGCGTCGTCGATCTCGAGCTCAGGCCGAAGCTTGAAATGAAACTCGTCGCCGGCCTCACCGCCGCCGAAACCGAACACCTCGTCATTGACGTCACCGCGATCGAAACCAAAGGCCGCCGCACCGAGCGCCTCACCAAGGAAGGCTGGGAACTCGTCGAGCAGCAGCCCGTGAAAGGAAAGCAACTTCTCCGTTTCGCCCGCGAGCCGCTCCACCCGATCCCACCGATCCTCGAGGAGATGTCCCTCGCCTACGACGAAAAGCTGATCTCGTTCAAGTCCCGGATCACCAAGCAGTTCCCCGAAAAATTTGCCGAATGGGTGCGCGCCATGCCTCCCGAGATCGAGCTCGATATCGACCTGCGCCTGAAATCGATCCTCAATGATCCTGTCACTGCCGCAGTCCGCTTCGAAGTCGTCGGCCAGGATATCGACTGGTTCGACCTCCGCATCGTCATCGATGTCCAGGGCGTCAACCTCTCCAAATCCCAAATTCGCCAGCTCGTCGCCGCCCGCGGTGGCTACGTCCGCATGGACGACGGCACCTGGATGCGCCTTGAGATCAAACTCGATGCCGACCAGCGCGAAGCCGTCACCCGCCTCGGCCTCGATCCCTTCGACCTCTCCGGCGAGACCCACCGGATGCACGCCCTCCAGCTTGCCGATCCGAAAGCCGCTGAAGTTTTCGATCCCAAAGCATGGGAGCGCATCAAGAACCGCGCCAACGACATCAAACTTGAAGTCACACCGCCCCTCCCGGACGGACTCAACGCCACCCTCCGCCCTTACCAGATCGATGGCTTCCATTTCCTGGCATATCTGTCGGAAAACAACTTTGGCGGTATCCTCGCGGACGACATGGGGCTCGGTAAAACCATCCAATCCCTCACCTACCTCCTCTGGCTCTTCGAACGCCACAAGGCCACCGGCGCTCCCCACAAGCCTGCCCTTATTGTCTGCCCCAAATCGGTCCTCGATGTTTGGTACAGCGAAGCCGAGAAATTCACCCCGCAGCTCAAGGTCAAAATCCTCAAGAACCGCGACGACATCGATGTGGAGCACATCCAGAACAACATCGACATGCTGGTGCTCAACTACGCCCAGCTCCGGGTTTGTGGTGAGGAACTCGCCGGCATCAAATGGCTCACCACCATCCTCGATGAAGGCCAGCAGATCAAGAACCCCGACTCCAAGGCCGCGAAATGCGCCCGCGAGCTCGATTCCCAGAATCGCCTTGTCCTGACTGGAACGCCGATCGAAAACCGCCTGCTCGACATGTGGTCGCTCATGGCCTTCGCCATGCCCGGCGTCCTCGGCAGCCGCGCCTACTTCAAAAAGCGCTTCGACAAACGGAAGGATCCCCTTTCGCAAACCCGCCTCGCCTCCCGCCTCCGGCCCTTCCTCCTGCGCCGCACCAAGCTCCAGGTCGCCCAGGACCTCCCGCCCCGGACCGAAGAAGAAGTTTATTCCAAGATGGAGGGCGTGCAGCTCGAGCTCTACAAAAACGAACTCAAGCGCATCCAAAAAGCTCTCCTCGGCCTCGATTCCGATGAAGCGGTCAAAAAGAACTCCTTTGCCATCCTCCAGGGCCTCATGCGCCTGCGGCAGATCTGCTGTCACCCTGGCCTCATTGATCCAAAATACCTCAAAGAGGAATCCGCCAAGATGGAATCCCTCTTCTACCTCCTGGACCAGCTCCACGAGGAAGGCCACAAGGTGCTCGTCTTCTCCCAGTTCGTCTCCATGCTCGACCTCATCAAGGCGCGCCTCGAACTCGAAGCCCGCCCCTTCCACTACCTCACTGGCCAAACCAAGGACCGCAAAGGCGAGATCGAGCGCTTCCAGACCACCAAAGACCCATCGGTCTTCATGCTTTCGCTCAAAGCGGGCGGCGCCGGCCTCAACCTCACCTCCGCCTCCTACGTCATCCTCTACGACCCATGGTGGAACCCTGCCGTCGAGAACCAGGCCATCGACCGAACCCACCGGATCGGCCAGAAAAACAAGGTCATCGCCTACCGCCTCCTCACCCGCGACACCGTGGAAGAGAAGATCCGGATCCTGCAGCACCAGAAGACCCAGCTCGTCACCAACGTCCTCGGCGACGAAGGCTTCGCCTCCAACCTCGGCATCGACGACCTC
>JBGTDO010000035.1:0-88230 GCA_041748235.1 Akkermansiaceae bacterium
TTCTGTTCCGGAGTGTAGCGCAGGCGACCCTGTCGGTCGGTCTTCAAGATGGATTCGTTCATAGGTGTCATAGGTTGGTGAACTATGACGCCTATGAAATACGCCGCCCAGAATCTTCAAGCGGCGCTACAGACCCCGCTTACAATTCACCAACGAAAAAGCGCGTATCAAGCTCAAGTCGCTCTACCCATCAATCTGAGAATTACTGACCACTAGTCCGAAACGGCCGCCCTAGAGAGCGCACCTTCACTTCTCGGCATCTTCCCCAAGGATCTTGTCGATGGATTCAACCCGCTCCCATGGGATCCGCTTCCGCTGGTACTTGTTCCAAACGATCTTCCGCAGCTCCCGCCAAAGATCCTCGGAAGGCTCCTCAATTCGCTCCCAGTCCAGATCGGTCTTTAGGGTCGTGATGATCGTCCAGCTCTGGCCATGATAGTTCGCGCGAAAAAACCGTTTCCCCTCCTCCGTGCGCTCACTCCATTCGTGCGATTCCATGCGGGGAAGGAAACGGACGCCGCCAGGATTTGCAAGGATGTATCCGGATGGAGGAGCGGGGTGGGAAAAACATTCCTCGAACGGTCTGCGGAGACGGCCAGCTTCCATCCATGACCCGTTATTTGAAAAGCGCGTTGGCGTTTGTGTTTACCTCGCTGTTTTCTCTCTGCGCCGCAGAGAGGGCGACGTGGTAGTCCGCCATGGAGATGTTGATCCCGAGGCAGAACTTGAGATTTGATTCGGTTGGATTCATGTGTTTTTCTTGGTTCTGGTTTGACCCACCGAAGCAAAGCCTTGTGAAAGCAAACTACGTAAACCTGACTCGTGATACGGATTCGGATGATCCAAGATGCGGCTCGGAATTTGGTAGCCTGCGAGAGAGGCGGAGGCCTGTCTGACCCTCTGGATCTATGTCCTTGGTGTCCCTAATCGGTTTCCTCCGCTTCTCTCACAAGCAAGGTGGTGGGAAGCTATTGTAGCACACTCTCAGTCGGTGCTGGGATCAACATACGAGGTGCTTCATGGCAACATTATCCTCGGGTTGCCCCACTCTGCTCCACGCAGTCAGTAGGCCTTGGGCAGGGTTCCTGCACTTCGTTGCTCGAAGCGGCAGTTTTTCGCCCCGTTTGGCTTGCGATTGTGTTTCACGCGGCGCTTGGCGAGATCGGGGAGGTCAGAGGGAAATGCCATTCCTCTTCGATATTCCTCGGGGTCGTTCTGTTTGAGGTTCCTGGTGATCGCAATTTCTCTGCGCCGCCATTTCGTGGAATCTTCATCATCGAGGCTGGTGATGCGGATGAGCCTCCGACCTTCGGGGGTATGGTGCGTGATAGTGCCATCTACAGATACGGAAACCAGCCTTCCGTACGCCAGTTTGCAGGGATCGGGCATATGGCCGGAGGCGGATTTGAAGCTATTGCAGGTGGTGCAGGCCAGGACGAGATTGGTGTATTCCGTCGCGAGATCCGGGCGTTCTTTCCGGGGGATCAGGTGTTCGACGACCCAGATGGCCCGGCGGCGTCCCCAGACTTCCCGGCGCAGACAATAGACACAACGGAAGTCGAATTCATCGCGCAGCCAGTCCTTGTAATCGGCATAGTCAGAATATCCGGAGGGACCGTGTTTCCGGCAGTGGGGCTGCTCCGGGTATTGAAAGGGCTCGGTGCCGCTTATCCGCTCCATTTGCCCTCCCGTTTGAGTCTTTCGATCTCCGCCTCTTGTTCAACAAACGGGTATGGATCCACGAGTCTGCGTCGGAGCATGGCGAGGTGTTGGAGCCTGTCCAATTCCGCTGCATCGGCTTTCCTGAGTTTACCATCGTATTCGAGGTCGATCAATTCGAGTCGGCGGGTGTTCGTGGCTTCCCAATCCGCGGTGATGGACAGGAGTTCGGCGAGTGTCTGCGCGCCTTGGAAGCCGGGGGGGTAGTATTCGGTTTGGTGGAAGGGGACGCCGGGGCGTTGATAACCGAAAACATAGTCGAGAACTGCTCTTTCCATCTCAGGAGGAAGCTTGTAGGCGGCTAGGATCTCCCCGTCGATTCTCAAGAGTAGTTGCTTAAGTTCATTGCCTTGATCCGAGTGATTCGGCGGTTCCAGCCCGGCAAGGTATACATCCCTTTTGGTTTTTGGCATCGCAGGCGGACCGTCAGATTCCGGAAAATACTTTCGAGCCGTCTTGAAATAGCGATCCACCATTTTGGTAAGTCTTATCGCGGTTGCCTTGTCTAGGTTGGGAACTGGCATCCTTAGAAGCCTGCTGCTGTAGATATGTTTTTTGCTGGAGACGGAAGCACAATAGGCGTGGGCTAGCGGGCTGTTTAGCAAGGCCCAAAGGCAGTTTAGATTCCATACTTTACCAAGAGGACGAATGATCAAGAAATTGCTGGTCGCCCGCCGCCCCTCATGGTCAATCCACGCTTTGATCCGCCATGGCCCGCGCCTGACGCAAAGATAATTCATGATGATTTGTGGAAGGCCGGTCGCATAGCCATCTCGCAGCCGCGCGACTGTTGCGCGGTCGGTGTTCATCCACTCCATCGCGGGTAAAACATGGGTATTTTTTGCCCCATTCAAATCAAAGAAGCCAAGCTCGTAGCCAATTGCTTGCTCTGGCACTTTCTGAAATTGTCCGTTTGGAAACAGACGGTTCTCATTCTTATCAACAGCGGATTCGGAGTGATATAACAGTCCGTGTCCGACTGAAGCAAACTGCGCCAAAGCAGTAGCCTCACAATAATTCCATACCTCGCGCAGATCTGGGACGAGCATTGAGGCGAACTCCTCACAAAGCATTTGTTCGGCATTCACGGACTGCTCGGTTGTGGCAATCTGCTGATCTTTAAACTTCCCAATCGCATCCCTCCACACGTGTTTGATCCGCACAGGTGCGATAGCTCGTTTGCCGTCATCGAGTCTGCGCCCGATGATCACGGCGGTTTCGACATCCGCTTTATCGAAGACCTTGTCAGGTAAACGCAGGATTTCCAGCCACTCGAATCGGTTGAGTAGGTCGCGGCGCAGGGCGGTGGCTTTCTTCGAATCGAGGATGGTCTGCGGCATGATGTAGGCCAGCAGGGTTCCCGGTTGGGCGTAGAGATTGATTCTGCGAAGGAGTTCGGCGGCTTGGCCCACATGGAACAGTTGGTCTCCCTCGCTGGTACGGGTTTCGAAAGGCGGATTGGAGATGATGATCCCAGCGTTTTGAATGCGGGACTGGAGTTTGCCGCAGGTGAACATGTCGCCTTCGTCGAGTTCCCAGCCGTTGGCATTCGGAATGTCTGCCAACGTGAGTGAGAGTCGGGCCACCTCGCGGGCGAAGTCGTCGGTTTCAGCACCTGCAAGACGGGCTTGCAGCCATGCGTGACGGTCCGGGTCGGACATGGTCAGGCACGGTTCCGTGCTGGAGAAGTGGCGGAGGAGGGCCACGAGGAAGGGAGCGTGCCCGCAGCCCGGTTCATAGACGCTGCGACGGGATTCAGGGAGTTGCTCGATCCAAGGTGCGAGGTGCCGGACCATGTAGTCCACCAACCAAGCAGGCGTGCTGTGGGTGCCGAGGGCTTTGCGGGTTTCCCGGGTAATCAGGACATTCTCATAGATTTGCCCTAGTGTTTCCGTGCTGACCAAGCGAAGGCTGCCATGAGAGTCGAGAATGGAAGAGGCTGCAGTGAGTGCCCGACGACGGCGGGGAGATAGGTCGTGGCGCATCCGGGAGCCGTAGTGCTTTCCGACCCGGTTGGAGACATTTTCCAAGTCCTTGAGATCGAGGGTTTTGAAACCCTGGACCTGCTTGTCCTGGAGCAGGCGGGCGGCGAGGAGCCAGAAGTTGGCTTGCACGAGCCACTGGGCGTCCGATTCTTCCAGTTGCTTGAGTTCCGGCAGTTTCTGCCGGGTGGTCTGGATCATTCGCTCGATGAGGCCGCATACCTGCTTTCCGCTTTCGGCTTCGACCATTTCGAGCAGTCCTGCATCCACGAAGCTCAACTGGTGTGAACTCTCGCGTGATGAAGTTTTCGCCCGAAAGATGGATCTGGGGTCAAATTGGGCACGATATCTGGCGAAGAACTCGTCAAGATTGCCGCGCTCCGCATTCCACCATTCCAAGGGAGAAGCATGGGTGATCTGCCAGACCGACCAGCGTTGCCCCGTGCCGATGAAGGCAAGCGGCGCACCGGCCTGCTGGCTCGCTAGTAGAAAGGAATCCCGATCTTCTGATAGAGAGGTGGCGGTGATGCAGGCCGTGCGGGTGTCAAAAGGGCGATGCGCAAACGCGAACAGCGGGATAGTCCGGTCCCCAAGCCGGAAATCCGCCGACAAATGTTCCCGCTCGAATCCGCACCGCTGGAGATGGGCGCGGAGTGGGCGGTCATTGAACGATGGAGAGGCGGGCGGCAAGAACGGGTTTGGCGATAGTTGACGGGCGGATGTTTCCATTCGGGGGAGCATTTGGCGAGCGAGAAGCAAAGGGATTGCCGGATTGCTTTTGGCATGGAAGGGAAAGCAGGGATGGGTGCGGGAAGAGCATTCTTTTCCGGCTGGTGACGGGCTTTTTGGGGCCGAGGCGGTAAGTCGAGAGACAGAATTCAGGAGGTTTTAAGCGTCTCTGGCGTCGGTTCCCGCATCGAAACATCTGCTCGCCTCGCCGGAGGCGGGGACAGGGGGGAAGTGTCCCCCTTGCCCGCCAAATCCCTTGTGCCACACGTCCGGGGGTTCCGCTTCGCACCACACGCCCCGGCAACCATCGGGCCGTCCCTTCCGGGACTCAAGAGGCTCGCGCGGTTTGACGCTCTACCTAGCATGATCACCCTGTGAGGAGGGGTTCGCCCGCAGCCATGTCGGCTCGCGCTTTCGTCCGCAGCAAATCAGCTTTCGAAGTAGGTGTATCCGCTCAGACCGTCGCGATAGAGATCGAGAATCTCCTTCCGCTCCTTCGGTGAAATACGACCGCTTGCCACGGCGTTCTCTGCAAAGTTCCTGAATTTCGAAACCAGTTCCTTCGGATCGAATTCCACGTAGCTGAGCACGTCGGCCACCGTATCGCCCTCCACCTCGTGCGTGTAAACCGGTTTGCCCTTCTCCAGATGCACGCCCACGACGTTGGTATCGCCGAGGAGATTGTGCAGGTCCCCCAGCGTTTCCTGATAGGCACCGACCAGGAAAACTGCAACGTAGTAGGGCTCCTCCGGTTTAAAATCGTGGAGCGGAAGAATCTTCGCCACGTCCTCCTTATCGATAAAGCGGTCGATCTTGCCATCGCAGTCGCAAGTGATGTCCGCCAGCACCGCCCGATGCTTCGGCCGCTCGTCAAGACGATGGATAGGCATCACCGGGAACAGCTGGTCGATCGCCCAAGAATCCGGCAGCGATTGGAAGAGCGAGAAGTTTCCATAATAGAAATCCACCAGCCCGTTGGATAACTCGCGCAGGTCCTCCGGGATGTCATCCATGTCTGAAATCAAATTGGAGATGCGCGTAAGGATGTGCCAGAACCAAGCCTCGGCCAGCCCACGCTCGCGCAGAGTCGCTCCACCGTAGAAAAACTGCGCCCGGACCTGGTCCCGGTAATACACCGCGTCGTTCATCGATTCTTGGAGATTCTTTTTGCTCAGGGTCTTGTTGACGTGGAAAAGGTTGATGAGATTCTGAGGAGCTTTTTCGGGCATCACCGGCTCCTTGTCCGTCGTCTGCGCGGAAGTCACATCCAGGATGTTGAAAACCAGCACCGAGTAGTAGGCGACCACCGCGCGGCCGGACTCCGAAATAATATTCGGATGCTCCACGCCCACCTTGTCACACTGCTGCGCGATGACCTCCACGATGTCCGTGCAGTATTCCTGGATCGAATAGTTGCAGGAGGAGGCGAAGTTCGTGTGGGAGCCATCGTAATCAACGGCCATGCCGCCACCGATGTCGAGCACGCCCATCGGAGCGCCTTCTTTCACGAGATCGCAATACATCCGTACTGCTTCGGTCGCGCCCTCACGAATCGCCGCGATGTTCGGAATCTGACTGCCTTGGTGATAGTGCAGCATTTTGAGACAGCCAAGATCGCCTGACTCTTTCAACTGATCCACCACATCGATCACCTGCGCCGCGTTCAGACCGAAAACCGATTTGTCGCCCGCCGATTCCTGCCAATGGCCGGAGCCCTTGGTTGAAAGTCTGATCCGGATTCCTAGGTTCGGCAGCACACCGATTTTTCGAGAGCGCTCTAGGATCAGGTCCAGCTCGCTCGGCATCTCCAACACCAGCATGATCTTCATTCCCATCTTCTGGGAGTGGAGTGCCAGATCGATGAACTCCTCGTCCTTGTAGCCGTTGCAAATGATATACGCCTCAGTGTCGTGCATGTGCGCCAGAGCCGCGATCAGCTCCGGCTTCGATCCCGCCTCCAAGCCATAGTGATACTTCTTCCCAAATTCCGCGATCTCCTCGATCACCTGCCGCTGCTGATTCACCTTGATGGGGTAAACACCGCGATACTGACCCTTGTATTTCGTCACCCGGATCGCCTCGCGGAACGACTCGTTGATCTCTGTGATCCGGGAGTGCAGCAAATCGCGGAAACGCAGCAGCACCGGAAGATGCGTGCCCCGGTCCCGCAGGCCGGCAATCACATTGTGCAGCGAAACCTCCACTTCACCGCCGTCATCTGTCAGCCGGACCGTCACGTGGCCATCCTTGTTGATGCTGAAAAACTGATGCCCCCACGAAGGAACTCCGTAGAGGTCCGAGGATTTTTCGATCGACCACCCCTTGGTGGACTTGCGCTTGGTGGATGGAGCTGAGGAAGGCGGAATCACGCGCGGAACTTGCACGGGGGGACCGGAACTTTCAATCAGTTTCCCGAGTCCCGCCGAACAAGCGACACTTGCGATGCGCACTGCCGGGATTGCATCGCACAAGTGGCACCGCCCGACATCCGGCGGCAAGTCAGGCACTTCACGTGGTTCCGGCGATCGGGCGGACGGCATTGGAACTGCGATAAAGAAGGCTATGAAAACAATAAAGAACGAAACAGCACTCGTTACCGGAGCGTCGAGCGGCATCGGCCTCCACCTCGCCAAGGAGTTTGCCAAGAACGGCTACAACCTGATTCTCGTCGCCCCCGTCCAAGCGGAACTTGAGACAATCTCTGCGGAACTCAGCAGCGCCCACGGGATCGGTGTGATGGTCATCGCCAAGGATCTGGAGCTCGATGACTCACCGCAGGAGATCTTCGACACTCTCCAGAAGGAAAGCACCGTCGTCGACATCCTAGTCAACAACGCCGGCCACGGATTCCTCGGTTCCTTTGCTGAAATGGAAATGGAAAAGATCGAGTCGATGGTCCGCCTGAACGTCCTGGCCCCTTTGCGCCTCACACACCTTCTTCTTCCGGCGATGATTTCCAGAGGCTCCGGTAAAATCCTTAACGTCGCCTCCATCGCAGGATTCGAGCCTGGGCCGAACCTCGCCGTCTATCACTCCAGCAAGGCCTTCATGCTCTCTTGGAGCGAAGCTCTCGCCGTCGAACTCAAAGAAAGCGACATCCCCGTCACCATCTTGTGCCCTGGTCCGACCGATACCGATTTCATGGTCAAGGCTGACATGGAAAACGTCGCCGCCTTTCAAAAAGCCTCCGTCACCTCTCCTCAGGAAGTCGCCCAGGCCGCCTTCAAAGGCCTGATGGACGAAGATTTAATTGTGATTCCCGGCGTCGCCAACAAGATCCTTGTCCAAGGTCGCCGCGTCATGACCGAGGAGGCCCAGGCAAAGCTCAACAAAATGATGTATGAGGAAGTCCCTCCCGAAGACCGGGACTTTGCCCGCGGCGACCTGGAGAAAAAGGCGGCGAAACAGGATTGATCTGGAAACCGACGGAGAACCGCTACCCAGAACAATCTGCTTGCCGAGGCACGCCCCGCGAGCTGAATTGTGTCTCCTAGGGTGATGGATGCGCCCGCGCGGATTTAAGCGGACGCTCCTGCTGCCGCTCCGCCGGGTTGAGCTCCGGCGGCAGAGGCGGCGGAATGACCACCCCGGCTGAGGCGGGCGCGCCCAGCCGTTTCTCCAGCTCGGAGAGCCTTCCATGGACCTTCTTAAAAGCAACAGTGTGCTCCAAGTGGATCTCATCCAGGCGCGCGCGGAGCCGCTTGAGCTCGCGGCGGGGGTCCTCTTCGTCGAACGGATGCACCCTTCTCTTATCGGCGGAACAGCCCCTTGAACGATGTCTAAAAGAGAGACCGACTCCACCGAAGCCTCAAGCGGTCCGCTGCCGCCCCCAGCCGGGACTTGCGGCTGCTGCTTTCCTCTGCCAAACAAGGGGTAGCGATGGATGGAGAAGGCGAGAAGAGCGCGGAAACGGTGGCGGGAGTGAAACTCAAGGGGAAGCCGCGAAAAAGATTCTGGAACTTTGACTCAAATGAATTGGTGGCCGGAGCCTCCCGTTTTAAAAGCTCCGGTAAACGCTCCGACGGGCAGGTCGGCGCTCTCGTGGACGCCTTCGCAGCCTTTGCCACGCTTGATGATGTGCTGAGCGCGGTGGAGGCGGATCTGATCCTCGACATGCTGCGCAGCGCTTTTCCGGAAGTCGACCACGCCTGGCTGACGCGGCGGCTGCGGCGCGCTGTGAAAAGCCCCAAGCCCCTGCAGGGTCTCGCGGGAGAGCTACGCAAAAGCTTGGACGATATGGGCAAGCTAGCCCTTGGTCTGCAGCTTTACACCTTGGTGGACGCCGCCGGGCGCTCCGAGCGGAGCCGCGCAAGCTTCGAAATTTTCATGCGCAGGCTGGGGCGGCCGGATATTGGAACCGCCATTCTCCGGGAAATGCGGGGCGAGGGCGAGGACATCCCCGTGGCCGATCTGCCCTTCGAGCGCCTGATCTTCGGCGGCAGGGGCGCAGATGTGATCCTGCCACCGGCGGCGGGAGCTCAGGAGTTCCGCGTGTATCGCGCTGGAGACCTCATGCTCTTGAGAAACACCGGGCACGCCGCCCTTTGGGTCCGCGGGAAATCCCTCGAAACAGGCGCCTTCCTGCGCGTGCGGGAACGGCAGGAGCTGGTGATCCCCGGCTGGCTGATGACCCACGACGACCTCCGCTTTTTCCTTGATGTCCGGAAAATGGACAGCATGCCCTCGCTTTATCTTGAAGCAGGCGAGGAGGGCCTGATCGCGGAAAGAACCCGCACCCGGAGCAGCAAGCTCCGCGTCCGTTTTGGCCTAGAGGCTGAGGTGGAGGTGCTTGCGGACACCGATCTCCACGTCGGTAGCAAGGGTCCGCTCAAACAGGGCGAGGGGGTGCGCTGCCGCAATCACGAGCGAATCGGTGGCTCCTCCGGCTTCAGCCTCACCGTCAACGATCTCCGCAAGATCGCACTGCAATCCGGTCGGCGCTTTCGGCTAGCCGCAGAACGGCAGGAGTATCTCGTCTCCAATGACGCGGGCGCGCTGAGAAGCGGCGACCTCCTGCTGGGCGCGAAGCTGGCACCGAAGACCGTGATGTTTATCCGGTTCGACCGGGAGGGCGCGACCGGGAAGCTTGAGGTGCTGGAGGTGGGCGGCCCGGTGCTTGTCGATGGTCTTCCGGTTCGGCAAAAAGCAGTGCTTAAAGACGGGTCGCTGATCCGGCTCTCGGGCAGTCAAGCGGTTCGCTGCCGCTTTTCAGAAGGCTTCCTCGACGAGGAGCGGACGCAGATCGAATCGCTGGCGGTGGACGGGCTGGCTCATTATTTCGGCAAGGATTCCAGAGCGCTGGATCAGGTCAATTTTGAGGTCAGGCGCGGCGAAATGCTCTGCATCATCGGGCCCAGCGGCAGTGGCAAAAGCACCTTGCTGGCGGTGCTCTCCGGCCAGAGAAAACCGACGCGCGGACGCGTGAATCTCAATGGAATTTCCCTCTACGACCACCGCGAAAGACTCGTCCCTTTTGTGGCCCACATGCCTCAAGAAGAGGCGCTGAATCCGCAGCTGACGGTGCGGGAGCACCTGCGGCACGGGGTGATGGTGCGGCGGCCCGGACTGGTCCTGGCCGAGCACGAGCGACGGGTGGACAGCATGCTGGCGGAGCTCGGGCTGCAGCGGATCGCCCGCCGACGGGTCGGCTCTCCCGGCGATAAAACCATCTCCGGAGGTGAGCGGAGCCGCTTGAATCTCGGCGTAGATCTCGGTAGCCGGGCGGAGGTTTTCCTGTTTGACGAACCAATCTCCGGCCTCTCCTCCAAGGATTCCGAACACGTCGCGGAAACATTGCGGGCGCTGGCTCGGGAGAAAATCGTCATCGCTTCCCTGCACCGCCCGGGAGCGGGCGTGCTGCGCCTTTTTGACAAGGTCCTGCTCCTGGATGGCGGCGGAAAAATGGCCTACTTCGGGACGCCAGCCGCGATGGTCGGCTATTTCCGTGATGCTTGCGAGGAGCTGGGGATTTCCCATCCGGCGATGGTCGCGAAGACGCCGCTAGGGGCCGATTTCGTTTTCGATGTATTAGAAACGCCTCTTAGCGCGATCGGTGACGGCGGTAATACTGGAGCGGTCAGACGTTTCCCGCCGACGTTCTGGCAGGAGCGCTTCGAGAGCGCCTCACTCTTGAAATCCCTTCAGCGGGACCTCGGACCACCCAGCAGGCTGGACGCTGCCGACCGCCGGGGCAGGCTGCCGGTGCCGCCTAAGCCGACACGGAGATGGCGGGCTGTGCTCCTAGTGTTCTCCACTCACTTCGAGCGCTCGCTGCTCTCCAAGGTGAGAAATCGGGGAACTCTATACAGCACATTCCTTGAGGCTCCGATCCTTGCGGGCCTGATCGCGATCACCCTCCGCTCCTCGCCGACCGGAAGTTACGAGTTTTCCACCGCGCTGCACATCCCGGCCTACCTTTTCCTCAGCGTGACCGTCGCGATGTTCCTTGGCCTGACGAACTCAGCCACGGAAATCCTGCGGGATCGCGCGGTGCTACGGCGGGAGCGAAACTGTCAGCCCGGAGGTGTCTCATACGTAGGAGCGAAGTTTCTGGCACTGGGTTTGGTGGCGGGAGTCCAGTGCTTCACCTATCTTGTAGTGGGAAACCACTTTCTTGAAATCGAAGGTGTCCTCCTCTACCACTGGATCTGGATGACGCTCACCGCGCTCACCGGCACCGGAATGGCACTGGTCATTTCCTCCCTGGTGCGGACCGAGCGAGCGGCGCTGACCGCCGTGCCCCTCCTGCTTGTGCCGCAGATGCTGCTGGCCGGCGCCTTGGTGCCATACAAGGAAATGAACCGGGGGCTCTTTGATGAGGCGAAGCTGGAGCGCGATAGCGGCGGGGTCCCCGTCCCGGCTTGGATCATGCCCCTGCGCTATGCCTACGAGGGGATGCTAGTGGCGCAAGCGACCAGGAACCCTTTTGAACTCGAGCGCATCCGCATGCAGCGCAAGATCGAACACGCCCGCGATAACGGCGAAGAACTGAGCGACACGGAGCTCGAGCGCTTTGAAATGGCCAAAGAGGGGCTGCGACGCCTCCTCGCCTCCGGCGCCCATAGCGAGGCCGAGGCGCGGGAGCTGGTCGAGCGCATCCGCCGCATGGTTAACAGCGGCACCCCCCTGGAGGTGGCGACAATGAAAGTCTGGCCCGAAGGTGAGGGTGCGAAACCGACCTACACGTTTTTCGTTAATGAGCGCATCGATTTGCTCGTCCGGGAGGCGGAAACCTTCCGCAACGACTACCGCAACGTCAAACCACGCCATGTGTTTCTCGCCCTGGAAAAGCCAATTCCCTTAATGGAGAAACAGTTCGAGACCATGAAATTCTGCGGATGGCTGCTTCTCGGCGTCAGCATCGGCTGCGGAGGCGTTACCTCATGGGTGATCGGACGCCAGAACCGCAGCGTGAGTTGATAATGCGCCGGGGGACTGGCCCGGAAGGCGGCTTCCAATCGGGTTGATCTCACGCCCTTACCAAATTGAGCAATGGCTCGAAGGCATAAAGCGCGGGACGTCTCCCGGAGCCCTGTTGGCGAATTTCGATCAAATCCGAATCAACGAGGCGGCGGATGAATTTCCCAAGAGTGGCCTGCGGGATCCCAGTCCGCTGTGAAATTTTCGGAACTTGGAAAACGGGTGTGGTGAAAATCGCGTCAAGCATCGCAAGGGCGTGCTTGGACGCGAGAATTTCGGTGAACGTCCCCTTCATGGCTTCGTAGAGATCGCGAATTGTGCTGGTGGTTTCGAGGTTCGCTTTTGCCTGCGCGGCGACGGCTTCGAGGAAAAACACGCACCATTCCTCCCATGCTCCCTTGCGGGAAACGTCCCGCATGCGCGTGATGTATTCGTTTTTTCGCTCCTCCATGTACCGGCTGATATAGAAGTGCGGGGAGGAAATGCTCCCCGCATTCCAGAGCATCAGGGTGATTAGAATTCGTCCGATCCTGCCGTTGCCGTCTTTGAACGGGTGAAGGGCTTCGAACTCCACGTGGGAGAGGGCTATTCTCACCAGTGCAGGATGTTTTTCGTTTCCCACGTATTGAAAAAGCAGATCCAGTCCGTCCTGAAGATTCTCCGGGGCGATGGGGACGTAACTGATCGTGCGGCTGCCGGTTTCACCGATGTAATTCTGCTCGGTCTTGTACTCGCCCGGGGATTTTCCGGTGCCACGACCGTAGGATAACAGTTGCTGGTGCATGCTCTTTATCAGCGAGGCGCTGAGGGGACGTCCTTCGGACATGGACTTCTCAGCCGATAGCATCGTTCGCCGGTAGAGGATGGTTTCCACGATTTCAGAGCGGACTTCGGCATGGTTTTCGTCGTCATCGCCGTATTCCGCGTCATACTCGAGAATCTCATCGAGTGTGCTAATGGTGCCCTCCATTTTAGAAGAAAGCACGGCCTCCTGGTTGCGCAGAGGAGCGAGGAAAATTTCCCGGTTGTGCATGGTCGTCAGCATCTGGTCATACCTTGCCAAGGCATCGGTCGCGGCCAGAAGAGATGGATACAGTTTTTCAAGATCGAGCCTATCCGGCGGAAATTCTCCGGAGTGATATCGAACCGCTTCAGTGAGATCGATGGCGGACATGGCACTTTGAGTAACGGATCTGATCGACAACACAATTTGTTTATCGTTTTTCTTCAAATCCGCTAAACAACCCAATTTGTTGGTCAAGTTTGAGCAACAAGGAAGCTTGTCGGGCGAATCCCTTAAAAAACAATGATCAAACGGCTATCGCAGGCCGCGGAGGAGGAACTCGGCGTTAGTCTTGGTCGGGCGGAGGTTGTCGAGCAGAGTCTGTAGGGCGTCGCCGATCGGTAGGGCCGCTAGCTGGCGGCGGACGTCGATGACCTTGACGAACTCGTCGGGGTGATAGAGCCGGTCGTCGTTGCGGGTGCCGGACTGGGGGATGTGGATCGCGGGGTAAACGCGGCGCTCGGCGAGCTCGCGGTCGAGCCGGACCTCCATGTTACCCGTGCCTTTGAACTCCTCGAAGACTACGTCATCGAGGCGGCTTTCCGTCTCCACCAAGGCCGTGGCGAGGATGGTGAGGGAGCCGCCGTCTTCGATGTTCCGGGCGGTGCCGAAGAATTTCCGCGACTTCTGCAAAGCTGCGGGGGATACGCCGCCGGAGCCGATCGGTCCGCCCTGCATGGCGGAGTTGTGGCCGCGGGCGAGGCGGGTGAGAGAGTCGAGCAAAAGGATAACGTGCTTGCCCTGCTCGACCATCCGCTTGGCTCGATCAATCACAAGATCCGCGACCTGGGCATGGCGTTTGGGTGACTCATCGAAGGTGGACGCGTAGACGCGGGCACCAACGGTCTCCTCAAAGTCGGTCACCTCTTCCGGCCGCTCGTCGAGCAGCAGGATGACCAGCTCGACCTCGGGATGGTTCGCCTTTATCGACTTGGCGATTTGCTTGAGGAGGATGGTCTTGCCGCCGCGCGGAGGGGCGACGATCAGGCCGCGCTGACCCTTTCCGAGCGGAGCGATGAGGTCGATGACACGCACGCCGAGGTATTCCGTGCCCTCGCCCTCGAGGTGGATCCGCGAGTCCGGGAACATCGGGGTGAGCTTGTCGAAATCCGTCGGCTCCTGCCAATCGGCGGCGGGGCGACCTTCGATTTCGATCACTTCCGCCGTGGTGAGGTATTTGTCACGCTGGATCGGCGGGCGGATCTTGACCTTGATCAGCTGGCCGTTGCGAAGGTTCGCGTTGTTCAGGACCGGACCGCCGATGTGGAGGTCGTCTTGGGATTGGCGGAACGAGCGCTCTGGGTCGCGGATCATCGCAAAGTGTTCTTTTCCAAACTCCAGGACACCCTCGCAGGTGACGTTGGAGCCATTTGCGACGAAGAAGCAGATGATTTCGTAGATGAGCTGGGTTTTGGGGATGCCGCCTTGGATGCGTGGCGGGATTTCCTCGGCGATCTGCTGCAGCTCGGAGAGCGGCTTGAGCCGGAACTCATTGAGATTGATGTTCTCGGGAACCGGGTACTGGGCTGACTCTTCCTGCGGCTGGGGTGGGGTTTCTGCAACGGCGGTAGCACTTTCCGGGGCGGCGGCTTCGGCGGGAGTCTGGGCTTCGGATGTTTCTTCGGTGGGGTCTGACATGGAGAGTGGTGGGAAAATTTTACAGAATCGCTGAACCTGGGCCCGCAAGGTATCGGGAGTGCCGTCGTTCCAGAAAACGACATCCGCGCGGGCGGCCTTTTCCTCGATCGGTAGCTGGGCGGCGAGTATGGATTCGATCAGGGAATCGTCCCAGCCATTGCGGGCCTTGAGTCTGGCGACCTGGGTGGCGCGGGTGGTGGAGACGACGATCGCCTGAGTTTGGCCGAAATCGAAGCCGTTTTCAAAGAGGAGCGGCACATCCGCAAGGAAGCACCGCGCCCCGTCTTTACCAGCCTGGGCGTGAAGGGCAAGACATTCCTGTCTTACCCGCGGGTGCAGCACTCCCTCCAGCAGCTTGCGCTGATCCGGGTTCTCGAATACGAGCTGGCGGAGCTTTTCCCGAATGACGGAGCCGCTTGCGGGATCAATGACTTCCTCTCCAAAGAGTGTCTTCAGCTCGGCCCACACCTCCGGATCCTGCTCAAGCAAACGCCGCACGGAAGCATCACAATCGAAGATGACGATGTCGGGGACGAACTCGCGGAACAATCCGGTGGCGGTGGTCTTGCCAGTGGCAATTCCGCCTGTGAGAGCAAGAGTGAGCATGGAGACAATTGAACCGCCAAGACTCCAAGTGCGCCAAGGAAGAAAAAAGAATTTCCACGGGAGCGAGACGAGCCATACCCATCCGCATGAGCATCCGGAACTTCCCCCGCTCCTCGTCCCCAAACACAAACCTCCGACCAACCACCCGCGAGACGCACTGCTAAATCGACAGCTTTTCCTCAGATCCAGCCCACGCGCGATCAAGCGTTTGCTGCCTTTTATGGAACCATACTACCGCACAAAGCCACGCACTTATAGAATCTTCGTCATTTTTCCCGGAATCTTGAATCCTGGGAATCTTGAATCCTGGAAATGAGACACCTGACCCCGAGGCGTTGGTTGGCGCGTGGTTGGCGCGTGGTTGGCGCGTGGAGTTCAAATTGCACCCGCTACTGGGGGCTTACCTTCGAGTCTGAGTTTGGTTTCTCTCGATCATCAGGCTTCGACCCCGGAGCGGTAGCGGGTTGATCAGCGCCGTCTTGTTTGGCAAATGGATCCGATTTCGCCTCTCCGTTGATCTCTTCAAAATATGAATTTTTGATTTCTCTCAACTGGTTAACAAGAAGAAAGGCATCTACTTGTTTGAGGAAGCCATCTGCTTCTTTCAGGGCAGCGTCTGCAGGGAATGCAGGATCTTGAATCTTCCAGTGTAGAAATAGGTCGGGCGGCGAAACGTCATATATTGTGTATTTAACAGTGCCTTTTTCATCCGTAACTTTAATCCGATTTTCAGGGCCGTCATCGGCGTAGGACCCAATGGAGTCAACTCTGACGCGTCGGATCAAGGCCGCAAAATATTGTAGAACATCCTCTGAATTGTGGAGCTCCTTCGTAATCTCTTCGTCCGTTTTACGGTCACGGAGCGAGATTGACGACGATTCACGATCCAGCGACAAAACAAACCCGCGATCCCAGCCAGTGGAGTATGTCCACGTAATTGTCTCAGATTTAGCCACAAAGCAAGAGTAACCAAAGGAGAGGAGTATAACTATTAGTGCATTCATAGATTTTCAGCTGAACAGTCTTTGTTGGCAGGACTCAGCGGGGTAAATATCGACTGCGAGTCCTCACAGAAGAAACCGCTTATTTGGTGCAAGGGCAAGGATTTCCGCGATTATTTTTCGAGATGAGAGCGTATATCAGTCCTCCTTCCTATGTGCGGCGGGGAGATGATTTCCTGTTTGTATACACCTCGACCTCCCAGCCCCCTCAAAACGCTGTGGCTCATAAGCTGTCCCCTAGGACTAATTAGAAATTGATGCCGCTTTGATCCCATGATGTTTAATTTCATCATGAGCGTGACGAAACCACCCGGTGTTGGAGGAAGTATCTTTCGGAGTTCGGTGGGTGACGGACCGGAAAACGACGGGCTTTCTAGTATTTCTCGCTGCTTTGCCCACGGTTACTACAGCAACCCATCCGAATCATAGCTGTCATCACTATTGTTTTGGACATTCACATTTTTCTTTCTCCCATTCCTCTGCTTGTTCAGGCGTAATACGTTCGTGATCTGAATACGGTCGCTCATCCTCACCTCGGTTTCTCCTCCCTTCGTTGGCAGCGTCGATAGCAAGCTTCTCCCTTTCTCCTGTATTATGCGGAAGATTTCCTTCATTCCTCCTCGCGACGTGATTCATTTCGTGCTCGAAAACTGACTGTCCTGAATACTTTGCAGATTGATTCGGATTAAAATTCGTATGAGTCCCATGACCTTTTCCGTTGTGAGCGTTATCGGGATTTTGACCAATTCCTGATCTGACATCTGAACCGCCGTTCTTGTCAGTGTTTATTGAATTATCGTGAGGACTTTTATCTATTGTATCGAGATCTTTTTTAGTCTGCTCACCTCCATTTTTTTTAGCTTCTTCCCAATTCTTATCAAATTCTTCTTGATCGTCGGGACTGGAACATTTTGGTCGCTTTAATCCTAAAAAGTCAACCCACAACAAAGGATTATTGAGCACCAGCTGATATAAATTAACTCCTCCCCTTTCTGCAATCGGATCCCTGGATGGCCAGCGGCCCGTGACGGGGTCGTAAAAGCGGTAGCCGTAATAGTAGAATCCGGTCGCCTGATCCAGGGGTTTGGTGGAAGACCGGTGGGCGAAGTTCTCCGGTTGAGGTCCGGTGGCGATTACCGTGCGGCCGAAGGGGTCGTACTCGTAGTGAGCGGCGATGGAACCGGTTGCGTCCAGATATTCGCTGACGTTGCCGTTGCCGTCGTAGGTGGGGAAGAAGTGGTCAGTGGGCAGTGCCGAGTGATCAGTGGCAGAAAGAAGACCGCCGACTCCGCCTGCTCCTTGGAAGCTGCCGCTGAGGTCGGTGCCCCAGGTGAATGAAGTTTTCAGTAGGTAGTTTCCAGTGCTCAGGGAAGAAGAATATACCGTGACGGGATTCCAGCCATCGTAGATCCAGAGGGTACTCGCGGAGCCGGTGCCTTGAGCGATGCGGCGGCTCTGGGCGTCGTATTGGTAGGTGGTGGTGGCGCCGTTGGCTGTTGCGCTGGTCAGCCGGTTCTCCGCGTCCCAGGTGAGGGTGCTGTTGGAGCCGGGGTTCACGGGCAAGGGGTAAGCGGTAGCGTTTCCGTCCAAATCGTAGACGGGCGAGACGCCCGCGCCCCCTTCGTGGATGGCGGTGTATTGGTTAAGGGAATTCGCCGTGTAGTTGTCGGTGGCTGGCAGCGTTAGGCTGTCGGCGGATTTTTTCCGATTGCCGATCATGTCATACTCGTAGGAGCGGTTGTGGACGGCGACGGTGGAATCCGCTTTCACGACCTGCCCGAGAGGATCGTAGCCCCAGCCGACGCTGCGGACACTCTCAAAGGCCGTTCCCTCCTGAGATACTGCCGTGCGCTGACCGATTGCGTTCACGGTGTAGTCGTAGCTCGAAACAACGGCCGCGCCAACCTTGTTTTGCTTGAGGTCGAGGCTGTTGCGGTCGGCTTCCCAGGTGTTGGTGACCGTGTGGGCAGGGCCTGTAACTGTCTGGATGAGGCCGTGGCTGTTGGCCTGGTAGCCGTAGGTGAAGAGGCCGGACGGACTTTGAACCTCGTGGAGGCGTCCGGCGGCGTCCGGCGGTGTCGTAGCGGTGTTCTATCTTCTTGGGAACTTGTCATCCCCGAACACGAACCTCCGGCCAACCACCTGCGAGACGCACTGCTAAATCGACAGCTTTTCCTCAGATCCAGCCCACGCGCGATCCAGCGTTTGGTGCCTTTTATGGAACCATACTACCGCCCAAAGCCCCGCATTTATAGAATCTTCGTCATCTTTCCCGGAATCT
This sequence comes from Akkermansiaceae bacterium, assembly GCA_041748235.1. Classification (GTDB taxonomy): domain Bacteria; phylum Verrucomicrobiota; class Verrucomicrobiia; order Verrucomicrobiales; family Akkermansiaceae; genus Luteolibacter. The sequence goes on from JBGTDO010000035.1 coordinate 18,439, forward strand.
AGAATTGGAAATCTTGAATTGGTCCGCCGCCTGAGATTCGAAAATTTCGGCCCTGCCCCCCATGAGCCCGCCCCCGTTTTATGAGCTACCTAGACAAGGCCTAGTTTTTCAAAGGGGCGCATCCACAAGCACCCTCCCATGAACTAAAGCCTGAACTAACTTGTGCTCGATATACCGCAAAATTACGACCTTTCTGCTGATACTCCATCTTTGATTGCAAGAATTTCTGCTCGCAATCTACCTTAAAGTTTTTAATAACTAACTCACCTCTTATAAAGATAACTAATATAAGAATTCCTACGAATATCGGTATATGTTTCATATAATCTACCGTTTGCGACAGTTACCTCCGCAGTCTCCACCAATGAAGCCTGATGACCGGGCGGATTCAATCCGCCGCCACTGTGGCCGTAGAAAAGCAGCTCGCTGACGGCGTTACAAGTTTTCACTTCCATGACGCCGTTCTCAGGGCGATGCCGGTGATGCGGCCCGCTTTGTCATAGCCGTAGGTGGCGAAGGGCGGCGGACCGTCGGCGGTCACCGCCTGGAGCTGGGCGCGGGCGGTCCAGGCAAGCTCGACGATACGGGTGCTCGGGTGAACCATGCCGCCGCGCAGGCCTTCGGCGTCGTAGCCGTAGGTGACGACCTTGGGGGCTTGGCCTAGCGTCTGGGTCTCCGATGTGAACACGTTTCTCAAACTGTAGGCATAGTCGCTTTTGGAGACGCCTTGTCGATGAATTTCAAGAGACCATTAGCCCAATAGGTTTTGGCGGTATCCGGGGTGGTGCTATTCCAATCGGCGAGGGTCTGGCGGCCGCAGAGGCCGTAGGTATGGGTGCAGGTTTCCTCCGCCCGGGATTCCCGCCTTCCGCGCCGCCCTCCGTCCGCGCCGCAACCAGCTGCTCGGCAACGCTTTTCATGAAGCTCTTCCCGTAGAACACCCCCCAGACGTTTGAGCAGCTCCGCATCACTGAGGCCGCCCGCCGGCATCGGCGGAACCCACAGAAGAATCGAAATGGTTCGACATCATGCAGTGGGCATGCACCCGGCAGCCGCTGAAATTTCGCACAATCCGCATGAACCTCCAGAACTTCCCCCGCTCCTCGTCCCCGAACACGAACCTCCGGCCAATCCCAGCGAGACGCACTGCTAAATCGACAGGGTCAGTAAATCGACAGGTTCAGTCCTCGCTCGGTAACAACCTTACCTCGCTGCAATGTACTCGTTAATATCTGTTAGAATGCGAAGACCGGTACCATTTTCCCCGGCCCCATTTTCCCCGCTTTGATCATGCTCTTTGCCCGTCATTCGGCCAATATGTCGGCTTCTGGGTTCATGTTGTTCACGCCGTGCCTTACTTTGAGGAGACTGAGCGACGGCTGCCTTGCAGCGAGAGGGCTACTTACTTGTCGGGATAGCCGATGATGGGAGGTTCCATCACGACAGCTGTGTTTCAGCGAGGAAGCGGTAGGTGCCGTTGGCGGCGTAGAGGGAGTCGTGGGTGCCGGTTTCGACTAGGCGGCCTTTGGAGAGGACGAGGATGCGATCGGCGTGGCGGACGGTGGAAAGGCGGTGGGCGATAACTAGAGAGGTGCGGTTCTCCATCAGGCGCTCCAAGGCCTCGTTCACGAGGCGCTCGGATTCGGAATCCAGGGCGGAGGTGGCTTCATCCAAGAGGAGGATCTTTGGATCGGCGAGGATGGCGCGGGCGATGGCGATACGCTGGCGCTGGCCGCCGGAGAGCTTGGTGCCGCGGGGACCGACGACAGTCTCGTAGCCATCCGGCAGGCCTGCGATGAATTCGTGGGCGTTTGCCTGGATGGCGGCTTGGCGGATTTCCTCTGTGCTGGCACCGGGTTTGCCGTAGGCGATGTTTTCCATAATCGTGCCGCCGAAGAGCATGACTTCCTGTGGCACGATAGCGATCTGCGAGCGGAGGGAGCTGAGGGAGATTTCCGTCGAATCGATGCCATCGAAGAGCAGGCGGCCTGAGGTCGGATCGTTGAAGCCGAGAATGAGCGAAAACAGCGTTGATTTTCCCGCTCCGGAGGGCCCGACGATGGCGGTGCGCTGGCCTGCCGGAAGAGAGACGCTGATATCACTGAGAACCGGGATATCGGGGCGGGAGGGGTAGATGAATGAGAGGTTTTCCAAGGAAATCTGGCCGTTGAGCTGGATCTCGCGGGAGCCGCTATCGCGTTCGGTGGGTGCGACAAGAAGTTCGCGGAGGCGCTCGGTGGCCCCGGCGGTGAGCTGGAACTGGGAAACGATCTCTGGAAAGGAGCCGAGCGACGCGCCGACGAAGATAGAAAAGAGGATGAAGGAGGAGAAGTCCGTCCAAGAGATGCCGCCGGTGGCATACATCCGCGCGCCGTACCAGACCACGAAGGCGATGGTGCCGAATAGGACGAATATGATAAAGGAAAGGAAGGCCGCACGGGCGCGAGCACCACGAAGCGTGACGGTGAGAAAGCTCTGAAGAGAGGATTGGTAGCGGTTTTGCTCGAAGGTCTCGTTGGTGAAGGACTTGACGTCGGCGATGTTTTGCACGGATTCCTCAATAACGGTTGAGGCCTCGGCGAGCGACTGCTGCGCGGCCTTTGAATGAGCGCGGACTTTTCTTCCAAAGAGAGCAATCAGCAGCACGACGACCGGGATGCACCCGAGCATGACCAGCGAGAGCTTCCATGAGGCGATGAAAATGAATACTAGTCCGCCAATCAGGATCACTGTCTGGCGGACCGCCTGTGGCACGGTGGTGATCAGGGTCTCACGGACGATGGCGAGGTCGGCGGAGACGCGGTTGCTAAGCGAGCCGGCGCGCTGCTCTTGGAAATACGGCACCGGCAGATGAAGAAGATGCTGAAAGAGATCTTTGCGCAGGCGGTTGAGCGCCGACTCCCCGGATTTGATAAATCCTTGGACGCGGAAGAACGCGATCGTCGCCTGCAGGAAAAGCACCGCAAGCAGCTTGAGGACGATGTCGTTGATCCGCGCGAGGATCAGCTCCGGCTCCACCTCGTTCTGGAGGGCGTCCGCAGGGTTTCCTATCAGCTCTTTAAGAAAATAAGGAAAGGCGAGAGCTAGCCCGGCCGTGACGAAGAGCGCGATCAGCGAGGGGATGAAAATCTTTTTCTCCAGCAGGAGATACGAGAGAATCCAGCGATGCGAGGAGATGGGTGAACGGTTTTCCGCCAAAGGCATGCCGGATGGGAAACGATCGGGAGCGCCGCGTCAATGGCGGCGGGTTCTTTATCTCCTCTGACGCCTCAGCAGGATCTGGAAACCGAGGAGCGACAGCAGCAGGACCCCGGGCTCCGGGATCAGGGTGGCGATCTGGGTTTTGTAGGTGCTGATCCGGGCGAAGTAGTTGAAATTACCGCGGTTCGGGTTGCTTGTGCTGTCGGCTCCAAACGTCGATTGATTGGACGCTTCAACCGCGGTGGTAAGTCCCGTAAGGTACCAAACACCATTGAACTGCTGGAACATGGCGGAGCCGGAGTCAAATAGAGTCATTGCGGCCTCGTCGCCGCCAACGCCAGCCCCATCCCCCCCCAGAACGGTGACCAATGCTTCATAATTATAGCCGTCGGAGTTGATAGTGGTCGTGGCTTTGGGAACGTTCAGACCCCAGCGCTTCGTCGCTGTGGAAGCGCTGCCCCAAGGCACAACTGTAGCGCCTACCGCAGTGTTTGGATCGCGGCCGACACCCCAGCCCACGAGGGTTGAGGTGTTATTAACCTCACTCGTGCCGGAATAGAGACTCACGGCAGCAACAGTGGGAGTGGTGGAAAGGCGGAAAACTTTCATGTCGGTGTTTCCAACTTGTTCTGGGGTGGCACCATCGTGCGAATGGAAGGTGGTGCCATCGAATGTAACCGTGGAAAAGGGAGACACGTGGTTGGCCGTCAGCACGTAGCCATTGCCGAGGTAGATACCGGAACCACCAAGGCCGCCTGAGCCGTTGCTCAACTGTCCGACTGATTGATAGGGAGCGCCGGTGTTAGGATCGGTGGTGTTGGCGGTGTTGTCTTTGCCAAAAAGGATGATTGCTTGTGCTCCAGGAGAGCACAGAAAGAGGAACGAGACGGTGGCGAGAAGGCAGTTTTTCATGAGCGCGCAGGTCTTCTGACAGGATGGCACTGGAACGATTTGAAGGTTGATTGTCAAGGCTTCTCTCAAACCCGGTCCCTTAGGGGTTGCGGGCGGGCGGGCGGGTGAGCTACAAATTGCGGCGATGAAACTCAAACTGATCGTAGTCCTGGGTGCGGGGTGGCTTTTCGTAGCTTGTGCGGGTGGAGGCGGGGGCGGCATGGGGACCATGAGCGGCGGAGACGATGGCTCGGTCGGCGGCATCTCCGAAGTGCCTAACCCAAACGCAGCGATGGCCAGCGCGAGTGGGAAGCCAATGGCTCGTCTGCAGCGCGGCCACGAGATCTACATGCTCAAATGCGGGGAATGCCATGAATACCAGCTCCCGGAGCGGGTGGACATTATGGACTGGGAGGACGCGATGCCGAAGATGATCCGGCACGCCGGCCTCCCGCCTGCTGACGAGGGTGCGGTACTGGACTACGTGGTGGCCGTGAAAAAACAGAAGGGCTAGATTTCACGCCCGAGACTTGCCAAGCAGCAAAGGGAGGCGAAACTGCGGGAGCCTAAAGAGTGAAGAGTTATTTTTTAAGACGTTTGTTGCTGATCCCTCCGACTTTGTTGGGGATTACGCTTCTCGTCTTTGCCATCACCCGCTTCGTCCCGGGCGGGCCGATGGACCGGATGCTTCAGCAGGCGGCTGGCAACGCTGACTCAGGCGGAGGCAGGCAGGCTTCGAACGAGGCTCAGGGCGGGCTGAGCGAGGAGCAGCTTGAAGAGCTTGAGGAGCAGTTCGGCCTCGATAAATCCATGTTCGCTGCATACGGCCAGTGGCTGGGGCTGCTTCCGCGGGAGGTCAGAATATCCAAAGGAGAGTTCGGCGCGAATGGCGACGAAACAATTGGCCGGGGAGAGATGGATGCAGAAAACACCGCCAGCTTTGTCCTTCGTGGCGATGGCAGATTGGTGCGGGTGGTGAAAAAGGGCGACGCCGTGGTCTCTGCAGTCTATGAGCTGGATGGCCGCCCGATCGGGGACGATGGCTGGCGCATCCGCTACGAGGACGAGAAGGTGAGACAGGATCGTTTTCGCAGGAGAAATGTAGGCGAGGTGGAGGTGCCGAGCTATCCGCCGCGGGTTGTGGTTTATAAAACCCGCTTCAGCGGACTTCTTCAGGGGGATCTGGGGCGCTCGACGGTCTACAACGATCCGGTGCTAGAGATGATCCTTTCGCGGATGCCGGTGGCGGTTTACTTCGGCCTCTTAACGGCTGTGATCACTTACGCCGTTTCCCTTCCCCTCGGAGTCGTCAAAGCGCTGAAACACAGGACCTTCATTGACAGCGCCAGCTCGGTGCTCATTTTCATCGGCTACTCGATCCCGGGCTTCGCCCTAGGCGCGATCCTACTGGTGCACCTCGGCGCGCGGATGAACCTGTTCCCGCTCTTCGGGCTGACGAGCCCCGATTTCGATCAGATGACGCGGTGGGATCAGGTCAAAGACCTTGCGCATCACACCGTTCTTCCGCTGTTGTCTTATCTGGTGGGCACCTTTGCGATGATGACGATGATGACCAAAAACAACCTGATGGACCAGCTCTCGGCCGACTATGTGCGGACGGCGGTGGCGAAGGGGGTCGGCTTTAAGAGAGCTGTTTTCGGCCACGCGTTCCGGAACTCGATGATCCCGATCGCCACCAGCGCGGGCAGCCTAGTCACAATTTTCCTAACAGGTTCGATATTGATCGAGACGGTTTTCGACATCCAGGGCTTCGGGCTTTTGCAGTATCAGTCGGTACTGGCCAGGGACGTTCCCGTGATCATGGGGACTCTCACGATCGCGGCATTCCTGAGTCTGCTGGGTTATGTGATCTCCGACTTCATCGTAGCGATGGTGGACCCAAGGATTAAATTCAAATGAGCGGGCGCACGATCGGTTTTTTACTTCTGTTGATCGGCGTTCTGGCGGCGCTCGGAGAATTGCTTGGGATCGATTTCCCCACCGCCAGATGGTTCTTCACGACCAGTCGTGAAATGCCCCTGTTGAATGTCGGAAGGGGGGCGGATGCGTTTCTGTGGTTCGGGTGGCTGAGTTCGGTGATTTTGATCGTCGGAGGAGCCGCTCTCATCATCCGCTCGTTCACAGCCGGACCGCCGAATCCTGTGACGCTGCGTCGGATCCGCCGCTTTAAGAACATCAGGCGCGGCTATGCATCGCTGATGATCCTGCTGGCTCTGGCGGGGCTCGCCGCGCTCGACCAGGTAGTGGTGGGAAATGAGGCACTCGCGGTGAAGTATCAGGACAAATGGGTATTCCCCGCGTTCTCGTCGGCACGGCTGACGGGTGCCGACTTCGGCATTGAAGGCGAACTCGCGGAAGCCCCGGTGAACTACCGCAAGCTCAAAGCTGCTTTTAACGAGCAGGAGGAAAACGGGGAAGAGAGCGGGACGGTCATCATGCCGCTGATCCCATACGCACCTACCGGCGACACGCTTCCGCCCCGGTCCAAGCCATTGGTGCAGCGGGAGGGCGTTTACTATGAGTCTGGTAGCCGATCGCCTTACTACGGACTTGCTGCGAGATATTACGATGTGGACGAGGCGAAGTTCCACCTCCGCTTCGCACTCAGGAAGGGACTGCTCAGCGGCCCGGTGGACGGCTGGGACGAGAACAACGACCGCGTCTACGCAGCGGAATACCTTCGCGGCAAGAAAGAGTCCGAGACATTTACCGGCAAGAGCGAAGTGGAGGATTTTCTTGAGGCTGAGACCAGCGAGCTCAGGGCGGTGAAATATCATCCCGCGCCGCCCATTCCCGAGGAAGGCAACTGGCTCGGCACCACCTCGCAGGGCTATGACGTTCTCGCCTACCTCTACGGCGGGCTGCAGATCAATTTCAAGGCAGTGCTGATCTACCTACCGATCGTTTATTTCATCGGGATAACAATCGGCATGTTGATGGGCTACCTCGGCGGCGCTTTTGATCTAGTGATGCAGCGATTGATCGAAATCTTCGACAACATGCCGTTCCTATTTGTAGTGATCATCCTCTCCAGCATGGTGCCGGAAAAATTGAAAGGGCTGCCGGTGATTCTCTCAATCCTGATCGTCTTCGGTTGGATGGGCATGACCTACCTGATGCGGACCGCCGCCTACCGCGATAAGGAGCGCGACTACATCGCGGCAGCGCGGGTGCTGGGGGCCTCCACCCCGCGGATCATCTTCCGCCACCTGCTTCCGAACACGGTTGCGATCATCGTGACGCTTGTGCCCTTCACAATGTCCGGTCTGATTTTCTCCCTGACCTCCCTCGACTATCTCGGCTTCGGCCTGCCTCCGCAGTACGCGACGTGGGGCCGCTTATTGAGTGATGGCCTGTCCAATCTTTCCGCGCCATGGCTGGTGACCTCCACCTTCTTCGTGCTCGTGGGTCTGCTTGTGCTGATCACGTTTATTGGCGAGGCCGTGCGCGAGGCATTTGATCCCAAGAAACATAGCTACTACCGTTAATGCGATTTTTCCTGACCATACTTGGATTGCTCCTGCTGGTGACGGCCTGCCGCCGCGAGGAGGTGCGCGTCCAACGGACATCGGGCTTCGAAGATTTCCTCCCGCAATACAACCGCTACATCCGGAACTGGCTCGGCCAACAGCGCGAAGGAACTATCAATGAGCTGCGTGAAGCGGAAGCAAAGCTGGGAGCCGCTGAAGGAGAGGATAGGGAGGCCCTGGAGCGGCAGATCACGACCCTCAAACTCGATCAGGAGAAATGGGATTTCCGTCTGGGCCTCGGCGACTTCTTCCGAATCGCCACCCCCGGGGACGTGCCTGCAGATCTTGTTTGGAAGGACGGGATGGATCAGCCGGAGATCGGCGATCCCGATGCAAAAAAAGGCGGCGTGTTCCGCACTTGGATCCCCAGCTTTCCGCCGACGTTGCGGCCATTTGGAGACAATTCGAACAATAGCTTCCGTGGTGAAATCTACGACAACATTGACATGCCTCTGGTAGGTCTGCACCCGGCAACGATGGAGATGATTCCAGGGTTGGCGGTGCAGTGGGCGGTTTCGACGGACCGCCGCACGACGTACTTCCGACTCAACAAAGAGGCGCGTTACTCGGACGGCGTGCCGGTGAAAGCGCGGGACTTCCTTTATGGCTCCTACCTCCGGATCTCCGATGACATCGTCAACCCTTACGCCAAGCAGTACTACAAGGAGAACCTCGCCCAGGTTGCCATGTATGATGACATGACGCTTTCGATCTCCATGCCGGAGGCACAGCTTTTCGCTCCGGTGATCGCGGGCTCACTCAGTCCCTCGCCTCCTCATTTCTACACGGATTACGGGCCGGATTACACCGAGCGCTATCAGTGGGAATTCCCTCCTACCACCGGTGCCTATGAGGTAAAACCGGAGGATGTGGTGAAAGGCGTTTCCATCACACAGTCGCGGGTAAACAATTGGTGGGCGAAGGATCGGAAGTACTACAAGCATCGTTTCAATCCTGACCGGGTCGTGCATCTGGTGGTGAGGGACGAGTCTAAAGCCTTTGAGCTATTTCGCGCCGGAGAGCTGGACACATATGATGTAACACGGCCCGAACTCTGGTATGAAAAGTCGGAAATCGAGCCGGTTTACTCGGGCTATATCGAGCGGGTGACCTTTTACAATCAGTATCCGGCCCTGCCGCGCGGATTGTATCTGAACGTCAGCAAGCCCCTGCTCAACGAGCTACCAGTCCGCATCGGCATCCAGCATGCGATCAACTGGCAGAAGGTGATCGATGTGATGTTTCGCGGCGACTACAAGCGCTTGAGCGCCTTCAACGAAGGGTTCATCGGCATCAGTGATCCTAGCATCGAAGCGCGAAAGTATTCAGTGAGCAAGGCACGTTTGGCTTTCCGTGAGGCTGGCTTCACGCAGACCGGCCGGGATGGGATCCTCAAGCGCCCTGACGGAACGCGCCTGTCAATTTCGGTATCCTACCCTTCGCTGCCGATCCTCGACCGCATTTTTGCCATTCTTCGCGAGGAGGCGTTGGCGACAGGCTTGGAGCTCCGGTTGGACGGGCAGGAGGCAACGGTGAACTACAAGAAGACCATGCAGAAACAGCATGATATGGCGATGGCGAGCTGGCAGATTGGTCCTCCGGTGCCGGACTTTTATCAGTTTCTCCATTCGTCCAATGCGCGGGATGACAAAGGAAATCTCAAGCCGCAGACAAACAACCTTTTCGCCTGGGGCCGGGCTGATACCGACAGGTTGAGCGAGCGGGTGAGGACCGCAACGAGTCTGGAAGAGCTCCGCGAAGCGGTTCAGGCGCTGCAGAAGATCATCCACGAAGAAGCTATATTTGTCCCTGCTTACAAAGTGGATTTTGTGAGAGTGGCGTTTTGGAGGTGGGTCCGCTGGCCGGATTCGGAAGAGACGAAATTCAGTCCGCCGGTAGTTTACGATCCGCTCGAAGCTTTCGTGTATTGGATCGACGTGGAGCTGCAGGAGGATACTCTGGCGGCGCGGCGAAGTGGAGAGGTGTTTCCGGAGGTGAACCGCGTGGTAGAGGACTACCGAACTTCCGGCTCAGATGAAGATGAGGAGCAAACGGAAGAAGAAGCTGCCCCCGAAGCCGAAGAACCTACTATGAATGCGGTAGAAGATTCCGAGGCATCTGAGCCGCTGGACGAGGAGGTGGGCGATGAGTGATAACTTGCTGGAAGTTGACCGGCTGATCACCTCGTTTGAGACGGATCACGGCCTGCTGCGTGCGGTGGACCAGGTTTCGTTCAACGTGCCCAAGGGTAAGACGGTCGGCATCGTTGGTGAATCAGGCTGCGGGAAAAGCGTTACCGCAATGTCGATTGTGCGCCTCCTGCCGCAGCCTTCGGGAAAAATTCTGGGCGGCGAGGTAAGGTTCAAAGGCGAAGATCTCGTCCACGCGAGCGACAAGCGGATGAAAAAAATTCGTGGTGGTGAGATCGGTGTCATTTTCCAAGAGCCCATGTCCGCCCTGAACCCTGTGCACCGCGTGGGTCGGCAGGTGGCGGAGGTATTCCGACTCCACAAGAAGATGAGTAAGCGTGACGCGTGGGATTCGGCCACCGAGATGCTCGGCTTGCTGAAAATCCCTGCTCCCGAAAAGCGCATGATGGATTACCCGCACCACCTCTCGGGCGGGATGAGGCAGCGGGTGGTGATCGCGCTGGCTCTGGCTTGCCGACCGGATCTCGTGATCGCGGACGAGCCGACAACCGCCCTGGACGTGACCGTGCAGGCGCAGATTCTGGATCTGCTAAGCCGTTTGCAAAGTGAGATGGGGATGTCGGTCATGCTCATCACCCACGATCTCGGGGTCATCGCGGAAACCTGCGACGAGGTGGTGGTGATGTACGCCGGCCGAGTGGTGGAGAGAGCGCCGGTGACGGAACTTTTCGCAAACCCACTCCATGGCTACACAAAAGCTCTGCTGCGCTCGATCCCCACTCTGGAGACGGTTCCGAAATCGGTGTTGCCAACGATTCCCGGAACCGTGGCGAGCCTAGCGGAATACACCCATGGCTGCCGCTTTTGTCAGCGGCTCGGCAAGACCGCACCGGTCACCCGCGAGCGGCCGAAATTCCAGGAGGTGACTCCCGGCCATTGGATGGAAATCTGTAACGAATGTTCCAAGCTGTGAGTGATCAACCTATGTTACTGGCCGAGAACCTGAAGATGCATTTCCCGGTGCGGAGCGGGGTGCTGCTGCGGCAGACGGCATCGGTGAAGGCGGTTGACGGAGTTTCCCTGGAGCTGCGCGTGGGTGAGACTCTCGGTCTCGTCGGCGAGTCTGGCTGTGGAAAATCCACTCTCGGAAAAATGCTGGTGCGCCTGTTAGATCCAACAAGTGGCCGCATCGTTTTTGAAGGCAGGGACATCACCCACATCGGGCAGCGGGCGCTGAGACCGCTGAGGCGGGACTTCCAGATGATTTTTCAAGATCCAGCCGAATCGCTCGATCCACGGATGAGCGTGCGGACGCTTGTGGAGGAGCCCTACCGGATCCACGGCCTCGGAAACAGGTCGGAGCGGAAGAAGTGGGTGGACGAATTGCTGGAGCGCGTAGGGCTGTCGGCATCCTCGGCGGATCGGTATTCTTTTGAATTTTCCGGCGGCCAGAGGCAGCGGATCGGCATCGCCCGTGCGCTGGCCTTGAAGCCCAAGTGGCTGGTGTGCGACGAGCCCGTCTCCGCTCTGGATGTCTCCGTGCAATCGCAGATCCTCAACCTGCTGGTCGATCTGCAGAAGGAGTTCGATCTTTCCTACCTCTTCATCGCCCACGATCTGTCCGTGGTTAAGCACGTGAGCGACCGGGTGGCGGTGATGTATCTAGGAAAAATTGTCGAACTCGCTCCTTCCGAGACGATCTATAGAAGTCCGAAGCACGCCTACACGAAGGCCCTGCTCTCCGCCGTGCCGGAAGCGAACCCCGCTATCAAGCGGGAGAAGATCTTGTTGGAGGGTGATGTCCCCTCCCCAATTGATCCGCCGGAGGGAAGTGCATTTGGGCACCGACTGTCCCACCCGCTCTATGAAGAAACGATCGGGATGGATCTGTCGTTGGCGGAGATCGAGCCTGGACACTGGGTCGCAGCCGATCCCTGCTGCCTGGAGCCTGGCGACTGGGAAAAGGTGAAGCGCTAACGGTCCGTTAGAGGTTGGCGATCATCTGGCGGAGCTGCCGCAAGCAAGTCTCGGGATGGGCGGCTGAAATGGTAATCCGCAAGCGTGCGGAATTTCTTGGCACCGTCGGATAGCGGATCGCTGGCGCGAGGAAACCTGCTGCTTCGAGAGCTGCCGAGGCATTGAGTGCGGTTTGGTTGGCACCAAGTATGACCGGAAGGATGGCGCTGTGGCACCCGGGGCGGACCAGCGTGACGTTCTGAAGAAGCTTTTCCCGCAGGGCCTTCCCTTCGTCGGAGGCAATGAGCTCGAATGCGGCAAGCGCGGCATGGGCGAGCGCGGGCGGAGGAGCTGTCGTATAGATGAAGGGCCGGGCGCGGTTGACGATGAGGTCGATCCAGTCGCGGCTGGCGGCGAGGTAACCACCGGAGAGCCCTAGGGCCTTGCTCATGGTGCCCATCTGGAACTGGACCCGCTCCTGCAGCCCCAGTTCCTCGGCCAAGCCCATGCCCTTGGGGCCGCGAATCCCGATGGCATGCGCTTCATCAAGGAGAAGGAGCGCGCCCTGAGCATCACAACTTTCAAGGATTTCCCTGAGGGGGCAGAGATCGCCATCCATTGAGAAAATCGATTCCGTGATCACCAGGATTCGCGCGGCGCTGTCTTTGCCGCGGATGGTCGTGAGGAGCTTTGTCAGCTTTGCTGCATCGTTGTGGGGAAAGACCCGAAGAGTCGCTCCCGACACACGGGCACCATCAATGAGGCTGGCGTGAGAGAGCTTGTCGAGGATCACGAAGTCACCTTTCCCGACGATGACAGGGATTGAGGAAAGTGCGGTTGAATAGCCCGAGGTGAACGTGAGCGCGGCCTCCGCATGCTTGAGAGAGGCGATTTTCTCCTCTAGGTGGAGATGAACGCTGCTGGTCCCTGTGACGAGCCTGGAGGCGGTGGAGCCTGTGCCGAATTTCCCGATTCCTTCTATAAAAGCAGCGGAGATCGCCGGGTGGCTGGCGAGGCCCAAGTAGTCGTTGGACGCAAAGTTCCAGAACTCCCTCCCGCCGCGATTGATCAAAACTCCCGGTGGGGATTCGACGGGCTGTAGCTGGCGAAGGAGCTGGACAGAACCGAGCCCCTCCAGTTGCCGGGCGGGAGATCGCGGATTCATGAAAATGGCGGATCGATCCCCGGCTCCGTTTTACTCGGCCGAAGGTCTCTCCAGAGCCCAGCGGAGCAACTTTTCGGAATCTTTCCAGATGTTGGGGCTGTTCGAGCCAAGCACAACGACGATCACGGAGCGACCGTTGAGGCTGCCGGTCGAGATTAGGCAGCGGCCGGAGGCATTGGTGGTGCCGGTTTTCATTCCATCGCAAAAGGGGACGCTCTTGAGCAGGCGGTTGGTGTTGGTGAGCGTGCGGCTGCGGCCGTTGTTGAAGGTGAAGTCAAACGCCTTGGTGGACATAAATGACCTCAGGAGCGGGCTGCGGTAGGCGGCGCGGGCGGCGAGACCCATGTCACGGGCGGTGGAGTATTGGCCCGGCTCGGTGAGACCGTGGGGATTTACGAAATTCGAGTTTCGCATCCCAAGCTGAGCACACTTGCGGTTCATCATTGAGGCGAAACCTTCCTGACTGCCTCCGACATCACGGGCAAGGGCGCGGGCGACATCATTCGCACTCTTCACGACAAGAACTTTGACCAGCTCACGTCGGCTATATTGCTCACCGGCGGTCAGATACAGCTTGGTCGGCTCGCAATTTCCATCCGAAGCAGCGATGGTGACAGTCTGGTCAATATTTCCGGCGTCCAAAACACAAAGCGCTGTGATGATTTTTTGAGTGGAGGCAACCGGACGAACCAGATCTGCGTTCTTGGCGTAGAGATTGCGGCCGCTCTCGACATCGACAACCAGAACGCTCGGCGCGAAGACGGCAGGCGGTGGCGTCTTCGGAATGGTGGCGACGCGCACCGGGACGCTGGCCACGTGATTCTGCTGGCCGCGTATCGGCGGGGGTGGATTTCCTCCGCAGGAAGAGATAGTGAAAACAGCAAACAGCCCCAGAGCGAACGGGCGTGCGAATGGACGCGGAAAAGTCATGCCGCATAGCATGCCCGGGACTGCAGGCTGGTCAACCGCCTTTGGTGCCGCCGAACAACGGAATTTCATTCTTGCCTTGTGGCAGCTTGCATGTCTAGTGTGCGCGCATAAGCATGCTGTGCGGAATCAATGCCGCACCACTCTCGCTAATGATTTTTTCGGAACGCATCCCCACTACAAGCATCGCCGGCACATTGGTCCGGCGTGGGTTTTTTGTCATTTCTTCATGACTTGTTGTTTCGATCATTGTTTCAGCCTTTCTTCGGCCCGGGCATCTGCGGTGAATTACCGCTGCATGGCATCGAGCCGTTGTATCAACACATCCGGAGGATAAAGCCATAGCCAGACCACAGAAAAACAACAACAGGGGTCGTTACCGCGATATGACGCGGATCAACGACCGGATTCGCGCCCCCAAGGTCCGCGTCGTCAACGCCAACGGCGAGCAGCTCGGAGTGATGTCCTCCCGCGAAGCCTTGGCCAAGGCCCAGTCGGTAGGGCTCGATCTCGTCGAGATCGCAGGCCAAGCGGATCCTCCGGTTTGTAAGATCATCGACTACGGGAAATACAAGTACACCCAGGCGAAGCTGAAGAAGGGAAAATCCAAGTCCTCAACCCGCATGAAGGAAGTAAAATTCCGCGTGGGCACCGGCGAGCACGATTACAACATCAAGCTGGGCCGCGCCGAGGATTTCCTCGAGGGCAATCACAAAGTGCGTTTCGTTCTGCAATTCAAAGGCCGCGAAAACGCTCACAAGGATCTCGGGTTCGTAGTGCTGAAGCGCATCATTGAGGACCTCAAAACGATGGCCGCCGTCGATCAACCGCCACGTCTGAACGGCCGTGCCGTTGCAATGATTCTTTCCCCACTGCCAGCGCACCAGCGCAAGCGCCACTTCCATCTCTTCCACGGTGAGCTGATCGAGGAAGACGATCCAGAGGAAGAAGAGGAAGAGGACGAAATCGGCGATGACGATGATCATGACGGCGGCGACATCTCGTCCGAAGACGATGACGCTCCTGAGAGCGGCGAAGCTTCTGAAGAAGTCGAAACCGGTGAAGAGGCTCAACCCAAAGTGGAAGGCTGATGCCTACCGACATTGCCGACCTCCTGAAAACCCTTCGGCAGGGCCCCGAGCCCTGGCTGCTACTCTTCGATATCGACGGAACCCTCGTCGATACCGGGGGGAAGGGCATGGCCGCATTGCGGAAGACCGCAATCGAAATTTTTGGCGATGCCGGGCCGCCTCTCGATCTGGCTGGATCAACCGATCTGGGGATATTGGAAAACCTGTATCTGCATTTCAAAGTCGATACGACCGATGAGCAGACCCATCGCTTTTTTGAGGCTTACCACCGCCACCTGGAGGCCAGCTTGGAATCCAGTCCTGCAGAAGGACGCGTGCTCGATGGCGTAATCGAGCTTCTGGAGGAACTGGCCATCACTGAACACGCGGATCTCGCACTGTTGACCGGGAACACCTCGCTCGGCGCGCAGATCAAGCTGCGGCATTACCAGCTCGATCATCATTTCACCTTTGGTGCCTACGGCTCGGACCGGGCGGACCGAAATCTGTTAGGACACATCGCACTGGAGCGAGCTCTCGCCGTCACCGGACGGAGCTATCCTCCGGACAAAATCCTGATCATAGGCGATACTCCTAAAGACATTGCCTGCGCTCACGCCATCGGAGCGAGGTGCTTGGCGGTGGCGACGGGCCGTTTTTCGGCCGAAGAGCTTGCAAAGGCGGGTGCCGATTGGGTTCTGGGATCGCTCCGCGAGCTGGCTCGCGATTCCGAGCGGCAGAATTCCCCCTGTTAGAAACATTTAGAAAATGCTCCTCTTCGTAATCGACATGTGGTGGAGGAGCTTTTGGTTGAACTCGTCGGCCATGTTGTAACCGAGACGCCGGAGCTGCTGGTCCAGCGCGGCGATCGTCACCATCCGCGCGGTATCCCGCCCGGGGCCAACCGGAACCTCCACGTGCACCACCTGCTGGCCCAGAATTTCGTAGGTTTTAGATTCAAGCCCCAGCCGGTCGACTTCGTTCAAATCGGCCTGTGGCTTGAGAGTGACAACAAGATCCAAGCGTTTATCCGGACGGATTGACGCGAGGCCGTAGAGGTTGGCGACGTTGATGATGCCAATGCCGCGGATCTCCATGTAGCCGCGGGAGAGATCCGGCGCTGTGGCGATGAGTTCACCGCCGACGTGCTTGATCCGAACCATATCATCGGCGACAAGCGAGCCACCGCGCTCCAGCAGGCCGATGGCCGTTTCCGACTTTCCCGACCCACTTTTACCCACGATCAGAACGCCGATACCACGCATATCGACCATACAACCGTGAATCGTGACGGACGGCGCGAACTCGTGCTCAAGGCTGATCGTTGCCGCGTTGAGAAACTTCATCGTGATCTGCGAAGTGCCGAAAACGGGAATCGAATGCTCGCGAGCAACGGCCATCAGCTCCGGCCCAAGAGCCGCGCCGCGCGAGACAATGATGCAGGGAATATCCCGCTCGCACATCCGGCGAAATCGATCCACACGGATTTGCTCCGGCAGTTTCCGCAGGTAAGCCATCTCAAGGTTGCCCAGCACCTGCACCCGTTTTTTGGCAAAATAGGAGAAAAAGCCGGCGAGCGCGAGACCCGGCCGGTTCACCGCCGGCTCACTGATGGCGCGGTCGAAGCCAACCCGCTCCCCTAGCAGGACCAACCTCAGCGGCTCGGAATAGACGTCGAAAAATTTCTCGACTGTGATCGATGCCACGGATTTGACGCGTTGTGCCATGAATGATTGCTAACAAGCGGGTTGGGAAACGGCACGCGAAATCGCTTCGGAATGCGTGCCTCCGGCATCCCCCCACGCGGCGCGGGTTGCTTTCACGAGCTTACGGGGGTAAAGTTGCGCCGACAGATGCAAATTCCTGCTCGGCTACTATCGAAGTTCAAGACCCACCGGCCGGATGCTTTTTCCACCAGCGGATTCTGGTCAGTTGTGCGCAAGGCGGCAAAACACGGAGGGCAAAAACTGCTCGCTACCGCGCTGACACTGTATTTTTGCCTTAAAGATGCGGAAACTCCGGCATGGGCCAAAAGCGTCATCGTCGGGGCTCTCGGATATTTGATTCTCCCGCTGGATTTGATCCCGGACGCCATCCTCGGCGCGGGATACACCGATGACCTCGGCGTCCTCCTCGGGGCGATGGTCGCGGTTGTGAGGCATATCAAGATGGAGCATCGGGAAAAGGCGGCGGCGCTCACCAGCAGGATCCTCGGAGCGGCAGGCATCAATCAGAAAAGCGAGGAGCCGCAAGCGCGTGAATAAAACGAAGCCTTCGTCCCGTATCCGTTACAGCCCAGGATCATGAATCTACGCATCCTCATTTTTGCCTCACTCTTCGCTCTCACCGTCAATCTTTTTGCGAAGGTGTCCATTGATGAACGCGCCCTCGGGAACAGCTTAGGCGGCTGGACGAGACGGGGAGGCGGTGCCGCCGAGTATCCTCTCTCAGGAGCAAGCTACCGCACTTATCGGCCGGAAATCACACCCACTCCGGATGGTGGAATCTTCATCTCCCTCCGGATCGATCACATCCGCGGCTGGCTCTCCTCAGACGACCACGCAATGCTTGAGATCACCGTGGACGAGAAGGGCACGGTCGTCTCCGCACAATCAAGCATCGCCATCCAAGGGCGGTCCGTCACCAGCGATGTAATTCGAGGAGGCACTGACGCCGGCAGCAAACTCGGCGGCGTGGATCGCGCCGTGCAGATTGGCACAGATCTTATAGCCGATGTTTCCGGGAAAATGCTGCGGGAGAAAATCGTCGAAGCCGGGCGCGTCTCCTTTCCTTCCGCCCTCCGCCACAACTACAATCTTCTTTTTCAAGCGATCCGCACCGAAGTGGAGCCAGCGCCTGCACCTGTCGCCGATCTCAAGGAAGCGGCCGCGGAGACACCGGCCCCACCCAAAGCAAAGGCCCTGGACATCAAGCCTTACGCCACCGGGACTCATCCGGAGCTACCAATTGGCAAGACCGAGTGATCAGCCACGGGGGTGGAACTTGCGGTGCGTATCTTTGAGCCCCTTGCTGCTGACGTGGGTGTAGATCTGCGTGGTCGAGATATCCGAGTGACCCAGCAACTCCTGAATCACTCTCAGATCCGCTCCACCTTCAAGCAGGTGGGTCGCAAATGAATGCCGAAGCAGGTGAGGATACACCGTCTCGGTGATGCCAGCCATCACCGCCCGGTGTTTCACGATCTGACGGACGCGCTCCGGAGTTAGAGAACCTCCCCGGACCCCTATAAAAACATGGGATCCCGTCTTCTTACCCACCAGCTTCGGCCGCTCGTTCTTCAGGTAGTCCGAAATGGCAGCGAGCGCCCGTTTCCCAACCCTCACCAGCCTCGTCTTGTTGCCCTTGCCAGTGACGCGTAGGAAACCCTCTTCGGAATCCAGCCACTCTAAGCGGCAGGCGCACAACTCCCCCAGCCGCAGCCCCGAGGAATAGAAAAGCTCAAGCATCGCCCGATCCCTCCGGCCAAGCGGCTGATCCGTCGGAATGCTCTCCAACCACATCTCCACCTCTGCGGCTGTGATCGTCTCCGGCAGCTTCCGATCTCCCTTTGAAGATACCAAGGGCTCGGCCGGATCCATCACCACCGCACCTACCGCCAGCAACCACCTGAAAAATATTTTCAGGTGAACAGTCGTCAGGCGGATCGATGAAGCGCCCAAGCCTTCAGCCTTACGCGTTCCAAGAAACGCCGCCAGCTCCGGAGTCCCTATCTCCTGGAACTCAGTCCCGCGTCGCTCGAGCCAGTCTGTAAGGCTCACCAGCGTCTGCGTCACCGAAAGCTGATAAGCCTCCGAGAGGCCTCGCTCCGTCGCTAAGTACCGCACAAACCCGTCAATCCGGCTCTCCATTTACCTTTCCTATCAGGCGCTCGCCGACTGTCGACAAGCGTCCTAAAGACATTTCTAAAAAAATGCGACCGCTAACCCCTTAAAATGTTCAAAATTGTATTGCGATCCCCTATAAAAAGTCCACAATAGCGAACAGAAAAGGAAAACAGATATCTAATTTATCTTGATAAAATTCTCATTTTCGTTAGAAACGTAACAAAGTTGAACCCGTAGATCGAGATTTCCATGAACGTCCAACCTTCCATTCGCCTCGACTCCGGTCTGGCCATTGGCTACACGGCACCTCTTGCGACCTTCGAAAAGCCTGTTTCACTCGAAGGAGGAACCCATTTTCTGCTGGCCCGCAACGGCCGCGGAAAGTCCACCCTGCTGCGCACCCTCGCCGGCAGCTTGAAAAAAATCTCCGGTGACTTCACCACCAGCGGGTTCATGCAGTACCTGCCCGAGGACATGCGCTTTGACGCAGAGGTGACGCCGAAGACGATATTTAAAACCCTCCTGCCCGCAACCTCGCAAACCGCCGCCTTTGAGCTCGCTGAGCGGATCGAGCTGGACGTGCGCAAGATGTACGGACGCCTCTCCACCGGCAACCGCCGCAAGACCGTATTGATCATGGCGGAGCACTCGATCAAGCCCGACAGCGGCAACATTCTGCTGCTGGACGAGCCGTTCAGCGGTCTTGACGCCTTCGCCCGCGAAACCTTCGAGGATCTCTGGAGGAACACCTCTCGCAACGTGCTTCGGCTCGTTTCCTGCCACCCGGACTACGACTCAATGGTGATGCCCAGCGTCCTTTTGATCGAAGGTAAAACCATCAGCCACCACAGCGCGGCGGACCAGAACTGGTCCAGCCTCAAAGCCCTGCTCAACTGAAAACGTGCTTTAACCGGAAACTCATCCCGCCATGCGCCTCTTCAAACTGACCTTTGCCACCATCTTTCGTAGGAAAGCTTGGGCGATCTGTCTCTTTGCAGTTCTCGTCCTTCCTTTCTTGCTTCCGCTAATCTCAAGTGCCTCCGAGAAGCCGGTGCTGATTCAGCCCGCTCGCATCCAGGCCGCGTGGGGCGTTCTCTTCGTTTGCACCATTCTCTGGGGCTTCTTCGCCGCCGCCCGCCTCGGCGAGTCCAATACCCGCTCCGGCACCGGCGAGTACTTTCGCACCACAGGCTTGTCCGCTACCCGCCAGCTGTTCGAGATCTGGCTCGCTCTCTTCTCATTCATTCTTCCGCTCGCCCTCGTTGCCACGGGCATTTGCCTCTTCGCCGCAATGCCTGCGGAAGCTTCTGAAAAAGCGATGTGGTGGACCCTAAACTTCCAGTACCTGACACTGTTCTTGCTCGTGGTCGCACCGCTGCTCGCCCTCGCCTGTGCCCTCGCTTCACGCTTCGGCGGGATCACCGGCTTCGGCGTCACCTTTTTCATCACCATCTACGGTCTTTACGGCGTCGGCTACCTCGACAACATGCTGAAGCTCGAGGAAAACGCCGCCCTCCAGGCACTCTGGCTCTATTCGCCACAATACCGCTTCGCCGATCTGACCCAGCGTCTCTACTTCAAAACCGGAGCGCTTTCCTCCGAGGTATTCACCCACATGATCCTCTACTTCACCGCCATCCTGGCCGTGAACACCGGTATCTCCCGTCTCTGCTTCCGCACCAGCTCCACCGCCTGAACCACCTTTTGTTTACCGCCGCCATGAATCTTATCTCAAATATCATCTCCACCGTCCTGATCGGGACCGGTGTGGCTGGATTTGCGGTCAGCTCGAAGCCGCTGCTGGAAAACAAGGACGTCGACGTGCCGCTCAACGTCCTCGGCATCAACCGCAGCCCCTACGGCGAGATCTTCGCCATGGCCATGCAAGGTCCGATCGATACTTATTGGCACGCCGTAGAGACCTCCGGCCAGACGGCTGCGGATCACGATCACAGCGATCCCGATCACACCCATGATCACGCAGACCCCGCGCCGCCACAGGCTGGGTCTGAAGCCACCGGACTCAGCGACCGCCTCCGCGTTTTCATCGATGGGATGGGAGCGGGCTTGGAGGAACGGACCAATCCACGTGCCGCCACAGATGCGCACAAGTTCTTCATCCGCCGCGGCATTGAGGACAAACTCCGCTTCGCCTACAACCTCGACCCTAGCCACTACGCGAACTACAACGCCTATCACTTTTTTCTCACAGAGCCACTGCTCGGCACCCGTCCTGAACTCACTCCTCATGCCGCGAAGCTCGCCCATGAAACGATCAGCTACTGCCTCAGCCAGCGCAGCGATCCCCGCCAGGCGCTTACGGCCGCAGCGGCCGCCGGGAACGTCGTCGAGCTGATGCTGAACGACCGCCATATCAACAAAGACGCACCCCGCTTCACGGTCGGCCAAATGAGTGAAGTTCTCAAAGTCATGGATCAGTCCATCAGCCTCTTTTCCCACCTGGCCAATGAATGGGAAGCCACTGGCACCTGGGAAAACCTTTCCCCGCTCAGGCTCGCCGAAGTCAACGAGCGCTTCAAGTTCGTCATGAAAATCCGTGATAGCCATGAACAGTCGATCCGTCGACTCAAGGGCCTCTCGGGCGATTCCCGCATCAGCAGCAGGCCGAACGGCATCAACGACACACCTTAACGATTCTAGAGCCAGTATGTTCCAAGCAGCACCACCCCTACCAACCAGCATCGCTCCGGCCGCGGCAGGCACGCGCTTTGTTGAGGGCATGAGCGGGCGGCAACTGCTCGGAATCATCTTCCGCGTGTGCCGCGAGATCAGGGTTTCAGACATCCAGATGCGCTCCGACAGGCCGGTTTACATCCATACCAACAAGGGGATGGAGAAACTCGATTACCTCGGGATTCTGACCGCCGCCCACATGGATGAGATCCTCAAGGAGCTCATCAGCAACAGAGAGTCTGCCTCTCACGGCTTCGGCACTTCCCAATCGATGGGCCAGCGCGTGGAGGAGAAAATCAGCCTCGCCATCGAGGAGTTTGCACAAAAAATGGTTGCCGACTTCTCCTGCGACGGCATCCCCATGGGAGACAGCGGAGAGCGCTCCGGACGCCTCCGGATCCAGGCACACCTTTCCTCCTCCGGCCTCGGCATCACCTGCCGGATCCTAAATGATTTCATCCCGGCTCTTGAAGGCCTCGGCATCGATCCCGATACCACCGACACCCTCCGCCACTGCGTGCTGAAACGCGCTGGTCTCTGCCTCGTCACCGGCCCCACTGGCTCCGGTAAATCCACCACTCTCGCTTCCCTCATTGACTGGCTGCGCCAGAACCATCCGAAACACATCGTCACCGTCGAGGATCCCATCGAGTATCAGTACCCCGACGACATGGATGATCCGGTGTACCCCGGCCACCGCACCCCTTCGCCCTCCATCGTAACCCAGCAGGAAGTCGGCCGTGATGTCCTCAACTACAAGCAGGGTTTGAAGGACGTCCTCCGGAAGGCACCCCACGTGATCCTCCTCGGCGAGATCCGCGATCGTGAAGCCATGGAAACCTGCATGGAAGCCGCCCAAACCGGTCACCTCGTCCTCTCCACCCTCCACACCACCGGAGCCGTCAAAACCATCGGCCGTATCCTCGAACTCTATCCTCGCGAGAGCCACGCCTCGGTCCTCTCCCGGCTTTCCGAGATCCTGGTCTTCATCCATTCCCAAGGCCTGCTCAACGGCATCGAACGCCGCGTCCTCACCTACGAGTTCCTTCAGAACAACGACGACGCCGTCGCCTCCGCCATCACCAACTACGACGGCGGTGCCCGATCCCTCGAAGACGTCATCCGCCGCGCTGGCAACATCCAGTGGGATGCCAATCTCAAACGCCTGGTCCGCAACGGCATCATCACCCACGACACCTTCGAAGCCGCAAAAATGAACCGCAACGACGACGAAGTTTGACCACACCCTTTCCACATTTTCCGGGACCTGCCCTAGGCAGAACCTTGAAAGACAAACAAAACAAAACAAAACACACCATGAAACTGACCCACACCCAAAACATGAAAGCCAGATCCGGCATGACGCTCCTTGAGCTCACCGTCGTGATTCTCGTCCTGCTTTCACTCATCTCGATCCTCTTCATCGGCGCCCGCGCCTGGAAAAGGGGTTCGGACCGTGCTGCAGCCATCCTGCAGATCCGCAACGTGCAACAAGCAGTTCGCGCACATTCCAACATGGTTGGCCTCGCTCCACTGGAGACATCCACAACCTTGAGAGCTGACGTCATTGGACCAGACCGATACATTGAGAACGACCCAGTCGGCAATCATCCTGCACCTGATCACGACTTTGAGATCGGCTCACCGACACTCATACCTGACATTGGAGACCTTTACATGATTTCAACTGGGACGGACGCCGCTTATTATACTCCGGCCGCCGCTGATGTCACCGACTGGTGATTTCCTCAACGGAGCCCCGCGCTCCGTATGAACCTATTCGGTCGTCCCCTGCCTTGTGCGGGGGGCGCGCCGCCCCCCCCTAAGATCCCTGGATGCCCCCGAATCCGCCATGTACCTTCCCCTTCCCCAAAACTTTGCCCACTCTCGAACATCCGGCATCTCTGAACGCCCGGCAACAATTCCGGCAAGCCTGCGCAATCATCGGCCACACTAGCCGTGCGCGCCTGCCCGCTTGGTATCAGCACGCGCTAGAACAGGATTTTCAAATCCATGTCCGCGTTGATGGCCCCTCCATCGGCACCTTTTTCTTCCACCGCCCCACCGATGAATGGACGGTGGCACCCGCCCTCTCCGAAAACGCACTGACCGACGAGGTCCAGGCAATCGACTTCGGCAGCCAGCTCCTCAAGCTCGTCCGTGATCGCAAAGGCTCCTCCGTTGGAGTCGTCCTTCACATCGCCGACGAGTTCTCAACAGCCGAGTTAAAACCCGAGCTCGACAATCCCGCGGCCCTCAACGATCTGCGGGAGCTCGCCTATCACACCCCGGGTGAAATTCTCGATGACTCCTCCGTTCCGCCGGACCAGGCTTCTTGGCGCGTTCTACCCTATCCGGCCTCTGGCTCCGGAGTGATCGGAACTACCATCACTCTCTCCCGCCGGCTGGACGTCTTCATCCAGACCCTGCGCCAACTCGGCGATGCGGAAAATTTCCCGATCATCACCCACGCATTAAGCGCGCCCTTGGTGGCAATCGCCGGACTGCCCTCGGTGATCAACAACTCACAGGAGAAACCCTTTGTTGCCATCCTCCAGTACCCGTGGTTCACGGCGATGGCGTTCTTCAACGAGCACTCGGATCTGCGTCTCGTGCGGACGATCCAGCACCGCGGCCTCCAGCGGCCCTCAAGCTTCCGACACGCTCTCTCAACGACCAACGCTTCCTTGGAATTCCTGGATCCCAACCTCTACGTCATTCCCCTTGGCAAGGAGATCGATAAAAACATCGCGCAAAGCCTGATCGCGAGTTTTTCCGACTCCCACGTGGAAGTTCTCCAGTTCCCCCGCACCGGAAAGCTGCCCGCCTGGGCTCCGGAACCCAGCATCTCAGTCCAGCCGACCCCCATCGAAACTGAAGGGATCAGCCACACTTTTGGCGTCTTGAGACAGGAAAACTGGTTTCTCCAGGATTTCCTGACCGCTCCCCGGGAGGTCACCGAGGTGTTCCCCACCCGTAATGAGATGCGCCTGTTGCGCCTGACAAAACTTGCCCGGGTCGCAGTCTTCGTCCTGGCTCTCGCAGGGGTTGCATGGCTGGGCTTGAGCGTATTCAGCATCATTCGGCAGCCGGAGTGGGCGTTCAATGCCGAGGACTCCATCTCGGTAAACCAGCAACTCCTCGGGCTCACACAGGAGCGACAGCGGGTCGATCATTGGAACAACCTCCTTGATGACCGCTCGAAAGCTTGGACCTCCATGGAAGCTATCGCCCGGCTTTTCCCGGAGAATTCGGGCCTGCTGCTGAAGACCGCCAGTCATACTGTCCGCCCCGACAGTTCCCCTGGTCAAGCCAAAGTCGGCTTCATTAAGGAATGGGTCATCACAGGCATGGCCAGGGAGGAAGCACTGTCCTATTTGAACACACTGAACACCCGTGACGGAATCGCAACGCGCTTCAACGAAATTTCACAAGTGACGGGCAATCCCGCGTACGATCCGACCCCGGCTACCCGCGCGATCGTGGTAAACGTCAAAACACAGGAGAATTCGAAGTTCAAGCAGCGGCCTGCCGAAGAAGTTCTTGATGCGGATGATACCACGTATCCCTTCACGTTCAATCTCACGATCACGCAGCGGTTCGAGGCGACGGATCCCCTTGCCATCTCCGCCTCCACAGCACCGTAACCAAACCTGCAATGTACAAACAATCCATCATCCTGTTTGGAATCGTGATCCCCCTGCTGATTGCGGCAGGGCTGGTTGGCGCGTGCGCCTTCGTCAAAGGAAGAATTTCCGCCTCGTTCGCTGAGAAGGCACGTCACTACAAAGGATACGAGCAGAACCGGGCTGGCGCTCTTGGCATTGAGACCAAGCTTGCTAGCGAGCGTGAGCACTCGGAGCGTTGGCAGGAACTTGTGAAGCAAGAAACGTCCTCTCTGGTTACCAGTAACCTTCGCGCAATCGCAGAAAATCTGCCACCCAAGGAGTTCCAGCAGACTGCATTCGAGCGCCTCACCCAAACCAGCGGCTTCGGCACCGTCTCCGGCCAAAAATCGTCAGGCCTAAAAATGAATTTTCGCGGCACCTACCGCACGGTTCAACAGGCCTTTCTCGAACTCGAAACAAGAATGCCCAACCTCCAGCTACAGGAGCTCAAGATCGACCCAAGCAGCACGTCCGATGTCAGCTTGCTAAATTTTCAAGTAACTTATACTGCTTGGGAAAATTGATCCCATCTTTCCGCACCATGCTTCGTCCCATCACCCGTACTGCCATCCCAGTCGCCCCACTCAAAAGCTGTGCGGCGGCCCTTGGACTCTTGGCAGCCCTCTGTGGGGCAGCCTGGTCCCAATCCGCACCAGTCTTCGAAAACAGCTCCTCCCCTCTCGAACAGGAAGCCACCGGGCCAGCCCCGGTAGCAGCTGAGCCGGAACCTGCTGAAATTGATATGCAGCCCTCCCGATACGCCGGCGCACAACTCGATGCTTACCTAACTGCCCGTGCCGCCGCCTTATCGATAAAAACACGGACAACCGATCCTTTTGGCCTCCATCAGGACCTAGAGGCGCAGCGCGTGGTCGAAGAAAAGCTGGACACGGACCAGCCGAGCAGACGGCAAGCAGCCATTCCGCCCACGCCTCTTGCCGAGATCATCAAACTCATCCGCATCACCACGATCATGCCGCGTGAGAAATCGTTCTTGGTCGGCACCCGTTCTTTCTCCGAGGGAGATGAGTTCCCCATCGTCTACCAGGGCAAAAGCATGAGGGTAAAAGTGATGCAAGTGGGCTCTCAAAAAATCTTGTTCCGCAATCTCGACAGCCGCGAGGACGCCTATCTGCAGATGGACCTGCTTCCTCCCGGCATGATCGCCGGAAGCGATAAGATCAAACCTGCCGGAATGGATTCCCCTTCCGACAACCTTCCACTGAATCTCGGTGGCCCGACCAACTGACTTCCCTAGCTGACCCTACATTCATGAAAATCTCTTTGAAACACCTTTTGCTCCTGACCTTGGCAACTTCGGCCCCCATTCTATCCGCTCAGGATGGATTGTTGATTCCGTCAGAGGACGCCGTGGGGGGGCTGGAGCTGCCCGAGATTCCCGCAATGCCCGGAAATATCCCCCCAACACCAGCCGACACCGATTTCCCCGAGGTGAGCCCTGCCGAAGTTCCCACCATCGCGCCCGAAGCCCCTCAGGCCGATCCAGCCGCAACACCTTTCACCCCCCTTGAAGAACAGAAACAAGAGATGGAGGAAACTTCGGAAGGATACATCATCAAGGACGCGGGTCTTAACGATATCTTCCAGTTCCTCGCAAAGTCGGCTGGCCGCCAATACTTCCACAACCTCAAAATCAACGGCCCCGAGTATACGGTCACCGGCCACCTAGACGACGGCAACCCGATCAACCAGATGGAAGAGCTGGCCTTCATGTACGGCCTCTCCCTCCATACCAAGGGGAACACCATCTATGCTCTTACCCAGGCCCAGCTTGGCCAGCTTCCCAGCAGCGAGTTTCAATACCAGCTCCAGTACCTGCGCCCCACGGACATGGAGCAGATCAAGGAACTCATCCGCCCGATGCTCACCCCCGGGACCGGCATCGTCAACTTTGAGCCGAAGACCAACACCATTGTCATCATTGATACCGCCACCCGCATCGAAGCCGCCCGGAATCTCCTTCGAGGCATCGACAAGCCGAAAGGCCAAATCATTGTGGAAACCAAGATCCTGCGTATCAATTCCACCGCTGGCGAAAAGATCGGCGTCGACTGGTCGGCTGATCTTGGCCAGGCGGGCATTCCCTTCGAGCTCTCCGGGGCGATCGGCAACCTCTTCGGCCTGCCCACCGAACTTGGCACAATCTCGAGTTCGGTTTCTCCCGCCAGTTTCACTCGCGAAAGCAGCAGCATCGTACTCTCACCCATCCAGCTGACCAGCCTGCTCCGGGCGCTGAACACCGGAGGAATTGCCAACCAAGTTTCCAACCCAACGCTCATCACCGAGGACAACGAGCAGGCAACCATCTCCATCATCGACCGGATTCCAATCATTACATCCACCACCACCCCCGGCGGGACCTCGGGCCAGACCACCGTCACGGAAGAGGTGCGCTACAAGATCGATTCCTCTGACAAAGCGATCACCGAAGATCCGGACAACCATCGCGAAATCGGTATCTCAATCGTCGTTACCCCGACTCTGCTGCCAGATGGCACCGTGCGCATGAAAATGCGCCCGCGCTCCGCTCAAATCACGGGTGAAGTCATAGGCCAGGGTGTCGGCGGCACTGCTGGAAACCGGTACCCAAGGGTAACGGAATCCATGGTCGAAACGTTGGCGCGCATTCCAGATGGAAGCTCCCTGATCGTCGGCGGCTTCTATGGTGAAGTCCATAGCAAGGACAAAAACAAGGTTCCCCTTCTTGGTGATATCCCGGTGCTGAATTTCTTCTTCAAGAGCAAGGAAGCGAGCAAGGAGCAGACTTCTCTCGTCTTCATCGTCACCCCTACCTCTTATAACCCGACGAGCGAGGTTTCCACGAAATTCGCCAGTGACTTGATCAAAGCCAAGACCGAACTGCCCTGCGATCACGACTGGGTGGATCCCTACAATCCCGGCCCTGCCCACGAGCCCAACCTCGGCCGCGCCGTCCGTGGTCTGCAGCCCAGCGAAGCCCCGTATTATCCCCGCACCGACAATACCATGCCCATCCCTGTCGAAAGGAAGACCCGTTTTGGAGGCCACCGCCGCCGCTAAGCAGCGCTCCTGATCCCGCTGACACCATGAACACAATATTCCAGGCAGCCTCCGACTCTCCGCTTCCGCTGGCAAGAACGCTGGAGCAGACGGTGGAAGCTTGCCTGGTTCGGACGGCGGAAGCTCTTAGCAATGCTGGTGCTGCCGCGGATCATGAAATTTTTGAGGCCCTTGCCAGGGTGCGCGAAAGCCAGCTCGAAGGCCCGCCTCTCGAGATTCTGGAAACCTTGGCACGAGTCACCGGTCACGATGAAGAACGGCTGGGCTTGGCGGTTCATCAATTCAGCGATGCCATTGCCGCAACTCTCAATCCAATCCCCCCCACCATCCCTTTCGCCGGCAAACTCATTGCTCCTTCCGCTTTTTACGAAGCATTCGATGCCATTCACAAACTCGGCAAGGCTCTGCTTACCCCCGTGATTTTCGCGGAAGATACCGATGCCATCGGCACCGCGTCCGTCAATCCCATTGCTGCAGCAATCGTGGGGGAGGAAATTCTCTACAGCGTTTCCAAGCGCTTCGGCATCCGGCCGTTCATCACCGTCGCCCGCATGGAATATGAGTCCTGGGCCTTTCTCTGCCGCAAGCATTTCGAACTTTAGTCCCCTCTCAGATCCGTGATAGACTTCGATGGTATTTCCTTCAATGAGCTGATCAGCCGGCGGATCATGAGCGAACTTGCCCAGCACGACCCGAGCTTTGCCGAACTGGATCAGGACCAGGTCCCCAACCGCGTCACCCGTTTCAGCTTCATGTCCGCCATTGCAAAGATTAACGGTCTCCCGTTCTTCCCGAAAGTGGCGGAATTCTGCGACGCTTCCCTCCACATTTACTGCGATGCCACAGTGATGACCCGCGGGTTCTTCGCCCCACTGTGCCGTAGTGGCGACAAGCAGCTCATCGTTGCGACCGCGAATCCCTGGAGCCCGCTGGCTGAAGAATATCTCGCCCCCCGCTTTCAAGACCTCGAAATCGTCAAAATTGTCACTCTCGCGTCCGAGATCGCCCGAGCGATCGAATCCGTTGCCACTAGCAGCGGTCCGAGCCGCTCCGATCTGGAGGCCATCGACGTGGAGGACCTTGATGAAGGCATCCACGACTTCGACGTCACCACCGACCACGTCGAACCCATGGCACAACTGGTTGCCACCATCATGTCCGACGCCGTCCGCACCCGTGCCTCGGACATCCATTTCAAGGTCGAAAAGGAAAGCTACTACTACGCCTTCCGCGTCGATGGTGACATCGGCCGGAAGATTGAGATACCGATGAAGCTCAAGGACCGGCTTGACGCCTTCCTGCTCAACCTGATGAAGCTGCCGACGGAGATCCGCAACACCGCTCCAGGCATCTCCGGCCGTTTCACCATCTCCTACTTTCACCGGCCGATTGACATCCGGTACGAAAGGCACCGTACCTACCGCGGCTATCACATTACGATGCGGTTGCTCGACAAGAGCAACATCAACGTCACCTTGGGCAAGGGCACGCTCGCCTTCGATGATGAGACGATGTTCGCCCTGAACAAGGTGATGAAGATCCCAGCCGGCATCATCGTCATGTCGGGGCCCACCGGTTCCGGCAAATCCACAACCCTCAACGCAATTCTCCGCGAGCTGAACCGCCCCGAGGTGAACATCCTCACACTAGAAAACCCGGTCGAGGACGAGGTTCCCGGTATCACTCACTGCGACTTGAAATCTGCCAAAGAATTCAAACCGATGATCGCGTCTTTCATGCGTTCAGATCCGGATATCATTCTTATGGGTGAGGTGCGCGATCTCGAATCCGCAGAGCTCGCCATCGAGGCCGCCGTGACCGGGCACAAGGTTCTTACCACAATCCACACCCCCCGCGCTTCACAGATCATCGAACGGTTCGAACAGCTCGGCATCGAGCGCTGGAAAATCGCTCAGACCCTGAAAGCCGCGTGCGCACAACGATTGGTGAAACTCCTCTGCCCTTATTGCAAGGAGGCGGCGCTTGGCATCTCAGAACTCGACCGCAAGACCTTTGCCTTGGACGACTCCTGGAGCAGCATCCCCCTCTTCAAGGCCCACGACGGCGGCTGCTCCGAGTGCCGCAACACCGGTTACTCCGGACGAACCGCAATCCTCGAAATCATTCCCATCACTCCCAAGGTATCTGACCAGCTCTCCAAAGGCGAGATGACCCCGTACGAACTGGAGGTCAAAGTCGCCGAGGAGGGCATCCTACCCAACCTCCGCCGTAGTGGGCTCCGCCTGTTGCGCGAAGGAAAAACCGACATCGCCGCAGTCAGCAAGGTGATCGACATGACCTACACAGATGACTAGTGCCGCCAAAACAGTAGAGAATCCGATGTCGAAGCCGGCAATCAACAAAGTATCCGCCGGACCGGGAAAAGGCGGGCCCGCTCCTAAACCCGCCGGCATTTCCTTTTTCAACGGCCCCAAAAAGGTCAAGGAGTTCTCCAAAAAGGAACAGGTCGACATGTTCCGGGGGATTGGCTCCATGCTAAGGGCGCAGATCAACACCGCAGATGCCCTGAAGTACTACAGCCAGGGCCTCCCTGACAAGGCTATGGTCGACTGCCTCGCCGCCATCCGCAACGATATCAATGCCGGGATGAATGTCCACGAGGCCTTCCGCCGCACCAAACGCTTCAGTGAAACCATCATCGGCCTGATCCAGGCGGGTGCCGATTCCGGCCAGCTTCACGAGGCCTTCCGCTCGCTGGCTACCCGGATCACCAAGGACCTGCACTTCAGCAAAGCGATCAAAAAGGCGACCGTCATGCCCGGGGTCATCATCGGCGTGCTCATGACGGCTTTCATCGTCTCGCAGGTGAAGATCGTCCCCCAAGTGGAGGAAATGCTGTCCGGTGTCGGCCAGGAACCGGATGGTATGACCGCGATTTCCTTCAAGATCAGCCACTTTACGCAATCCGTGTGGCACGTCTTTGCGTTGTCGCTCATCGGCATCGGCGTCACCATCTCTCGCTCGGAAAAGGTCCGGGGTATCATGCTGGGAATCGCCATGTCCAAGTGGCGTCTGTTCCGCCTGCTCATCATGTCGATGCGTCAGATGACTTTCATCTCGACGATCAAGCTGCTCCATTCCAACGGAATCAACCTAGCGAAATCCATCCGGGTCTCCGCCAATAGCGTCCGCGGCACCCCCTTCTACGACGAGCTTCGCGAAGCTGCTGACAAGTATGAGCACTCGGGTGTCCCCCTCTCCACCGCTTTTGCCAAGTACACTTCGGTAGACAGCCAAGTCACGCACATGCTATCCATCGGGGAAAAATCCGCCTCGCTCGACGCGCAGCTCGAGATGCTCTCGCAGATGTACGAGGAGGACGCAGAGAACCACATGGCAGCCTTCGCCGCCACCGTGAATTTCATGGTGCTCCTCATCGCCGTCGGTTTGATCGGCGCCGTCTTCATCGGCACCTTCCTACCGATCTTCCTTATGGGTCCGAAGATGATGCAGAGCGGGATCTAACGACCGGCCAACCCGTTCCAAACCCACCAACCGATGCAACTGACAAGATTCGACCGCTGGCTGAAGGAGAAATTCGTGTATGAGATCCAGATCCTCACTCTGCGTCCGCCCGACGAGGTTCCCTCGAGAATCCGACAGGTCGAGCTCCCGGAGAAGCCGGGCCGCCGCTACAAGCATCTCTACACCACCGGCAGCAGCAAGTCGGCCGATAAGCTTCTGCACAATCTGAAGGAGAACAACCAGATGTTCACCACAAAGGTCGTTAACAAAGAGGCCTGGTGGGTGGAGTTTATCGCGCCCGAGGGAAAGTCCGTCACTTGGTATCTTGTGTCGGTTTTCTTGCTGATGGGTGCGCTGACGCCGCTTGTCATCTGGGTCCGCAGCCTCATCGCCAGCCCTGAATTCAATAAAAACGTATTGGACGCTCTCGAGGTCATCAAAGGCTGACCTGCGCATTACTGCGGCCGCAGGCAGCGAATTCGGTGCATCGATTTTCCCTCCGCCTCCCACTGAATCTGGAAGTCAGTTTTCGGATAGAAAAAGCTGTCCTCTCTCCACGGCAAGATCTCGAAGATCCCGCTCTGTTGGATTTTCTCCGCTGCCCATGCGAAGTATTCCTCGTGGTCGGTCATGAACAAAAATTCTCCACCGGGCACAAGTGCCTCGGAAACCGCACGCAGAAAATCGATCTGCATCAGACGGCGGCGGTGGTGACGCACCTTCGGCCACGGGTCCGGGCAGAGTAGGTGAATCCGCGAAACTGAAGCAGGTGGGAGGAGCCACTCGACCACATATTTGCTGTCCAGCCGCAGCACCCGCGCGTTGTTCGCTCCAGCGCGGGCTATGCGTTTGCAAACTTTTTTGCACCGGCCCAGCAGCCGTTCCACGCCGATGAAGTCCCGCTCCGGGTGATGGCTCGCAAGCTCGATCAAAAAGGAGCCGTCGCCACAGCCAAGATCGACCTCCAGCGGCCGTTCACCGTTTTTGATCTCGGTTTCCTCCAGCCGCTTGAAGAAATGGGTCGGCACGAATTCGGCGGCGCTGATCGGTGCGCGAGGTAAAACATTCATAATCGGGAAAGCAGGCTCAGGCCTGCGCGCCGAGGACCGTGGATATCGTTGGGGCTACTGAAAAGACGATTCTCGCGACCTCCCGGACGGCTTCCGGCTTCAGCTCGCCGTAGATAGCAGGAAGAAGGCGGTGCGAGTCGGCGGGGTGGCCGAAAAGCAGATCCAGAGCCGCGTGCCTTGCGTTTGAACCCGGCGATTGCTGCTGGATCGTGGCACCGCTGAGGGCGGTGGAGCGGACGCGCTCGAAGGCTTCGTCAGGGATTCCCTCAACGGCTATTTTACCGATCTCCGCCATAAGCTCGGCACGCGCCAGCTCGATCTGCTCCGGCGAGGTGGCGAGATAGAAGGTGAACAGCCCGGCATCGTAGCCGAGGAACTGTGTGGCACCCACCCGGTAGGCAAGGCCGAGTTCTTCGCGTATCCGCCCAAACAGGGGGCCCGCCATATCGGACGCATATTCCTGAAGGAAGGCCAGCGCATGACGATCGAGTCCGCTGACGCTGCTGCCGGGGAAACCGATCGCAAGGACTGCCTGCTTCTTCGGCAGCGAGGTTTCCACATCCTGCCCTGCGCTGGCCACCGAGGCGGGGACCGCCCACTTCGTACCTCTCGGAAGATCCTTAAAGTGCGTTTCCAACATTTCAACAATGGTCGTCGGATCGAAATCACCGGCGATCGCTAAAGTGAGGTTGGCCGCATTGAAGTGACGGGAATGATGTGCGGCAAGATCCAGCCGCGCCAGCTTCTTGAGCGTCTCCATCGAGCCCAGGGGATCAAGCCCGTATCCTTTACCGGAATAATGAGCGCGGCGCACCTGTTGGAAACATGCGTGTAGCGGATCGGCCAATGCTTCTTCCAAAGAGGCAAGCTGGCTCGCCTTTTCCCGCTCAATCGCGTCCCCGGGGAAAGTCGGGTTCAGGATCACATCTGCGAAGATCTCCAAGATTGGCAGCAGGTCCACCGTCAGACCCGAGGCCTGCACCAGCAGCGCGTTGTTACCAGCAGAAGCACCGATCGAGGCCCCGAGAGATCCCAATGCCAGCGCGATCTCATCGGCGCTGCGGGTGCTTGTGCCCTTCGAGAGGGTGGACGCAAGGAGCTGGTTGAGACCGTTGTTTTCCGGAATTTCCGAGGGTAGGCCAGCTCTCAACGCGGCTTGAAAATGGATCAGGGGCACGCGGTGGTCCGGGAGCAACGCGAGCTGCAAGCCGTTGGTGAGCGTGTGGGTGGTGATGTCCCGCCGGGACGCGACGGCCTTTTTCGCCGCCACTATCGGCTTGAAATTCTCTGGATCGAGCGAGGTAAAGGTGAGTCGCTCCTCAGAGAGCTTCGAGGCAACCCGCCGGACGTCCGCGGCGCTGACAGCGTTGATTGCGGCGAGGTAGCTGCGGGTAAAATTCAGGTCGCGCGCCTCGTGCCAGTTCGAGGCAAGATCCGAGGCGCGGCCGGAGGCGGTGGTCAGGCTATGGAACTGGCTCGTCGCGATCTGGCGCTTCGCCTTAGCCAGATCCTCTTCCAAGGGACTTGCGGAAATCTCGCGCACTTCGGCTAGAATCGCCGCTTTGAGCTCATCTCTTTTCTCCGGTTGGGACTCCGCAGAGATGGCGAAGAGGCCGGACTGCCCCGGGCCAATCCAGGTCCACGCCGAGATCTCGAGCGCGAGCTCCCGCTGGTTGCGCAGACTGCGGTGGAGCCGCGAGGAGCTCCCACGTCCGAGAATCGCCGCGAGAACATCATAGGCTGGGGCATCGGGATCGTCGATTGGAGGGGCGCTCCAAGAGAGGCACAGGCGGCTCGTCGGAACGTCAAACGAATCGAAAGCCTCGCGCGGCCCAAGCTGCGGTGGGTCCGACTGGATATGCGGCTCGTGCCCGGATCTGATTTTGCAATCGGACGTCAGCGCGATCACCAGCGCCCGCGCCTCGTCGGGATCGAAATCACCTGAAATCACAATGTGCGTCTTGTCAGGCGTGTAGCGGCTGCGGTGATAGGCGGTGAGATCAGAGTACGAAATCTCATCGAAGAGGTGGCGGTGACCGATTACCGGGTGGCGGCGCGCATCCACGGCAAACGCAGTAGACAACAGCAGCCGGATAGAGGCATGGTCCGGATCATCCAGTCCCATGTCGATCTCACGGCGGATCACATCCTTCTCATTTTCGAAATCCGCTTCGGGTATCCGCGGAAAAAACACGAGCCCCGTGAGACATTTTAAAAACGTCTCCAGCGAGTGCGCCGGTCCATCTATGTAGTAGACGGTGCGTTCAAAGGTCGTGTAAGCGTTCCAGTGGCCTCCACCCGCCTGAACCGCTTGGGCAAGCTCGTCCGCATCGTAATCCCGGGTCCCTTTAAAAACCATGTGCTCAAGGAAATGAGAGAGCCCTGAGCCGAGCCTTGTGTTCTCATGAATACTACCCGTGGCCACCCATGCTTGGACGCTGATGACCGGAGCCGCCGGATCGGGATCGAGAATCAGTGTGAGCCCGTTGGGCAGAGTCTGGCGGGTTGCGTGGGTAAGAGGGTAATCCATGAAAATTCCGGCTTGGCTGAAAGCTAGATGCAGCATAAACCGACCTCATGCAACGATGGATGTTATATGTGGGCCTTGGCATCCTGGGGCTGATGCTCCTGACTGGCGGCGGGCTCTACGCCTACCGGGAGCACCTGCGGAGCAAACCGCATCCTATCTGGGTCCCTATCGCCCTCCGCGCTGATATTTCAATGGAAGATCAGAAGCACTTAGCCACCGAAATCGAGAAGAACCTGAGGCGGGACGAGGTATTGCGACAAGTCGTCATCGATACCGAGCTTCAGACGAAATACGGAGTCGCGGACCAGGACGCTGCAGTGAAAGAGCTTGAGCAGCGGCTTTTCGTGGAAATCGGAAGCGTATCAAGGCCCGAAGGCAACGTTCCCTCCCTAAATGTCGGAGTCAAAGGAAACGGCCATGAGAAGCAGGCGTCCGGTGATGCGGCCACCCGGATCGTCCTCGACGTCTGGAGATTACTCGGCATCGATCCAGAGACGGGAAAGCCATTGGAGACCCCGCAGGCCAATCCCGCGGAAACCTTCTAAGGCGCTTGAGGCTTTATTGCACGAAAAAGCCGGACTCAGTGAAGAGCCCGGCTTTTTTGTGAATGGCTTCTTCAGGCTTTTCCGAAGATCGTCTGGCCGGTGGAGCGGAGCTCGTCGCAGGCCTGCTTCATACGGTCGCAGAGGCCTTGCTCGCCCGCTTTGAGGTAAGAGCGTGGATCGTAATGCTTCTTGTTACCGACCTCGCCGTCGATCTTCAGGACCCCTTCAATGTTTGAGCAGATGTGGGTAACGATGGGGCGGGTGAAAGCATACTGGGTGTCGGTATCGATATTCATTTTCACCACACCGTAATCGAGAGTCTCCTGGAGCTCCTCGATGGTCGAACCGGAGCCACCATGGAAAACGAGGTCCATCTCGGCTTCAGCTCCATGCTTGTCGGTGACAGCCTTCTGCCCATCGCGAAGGATGGTCGGCTTGAGTTTAACCGCGCCTGGCTTATATGCACCGTGGACGTTTCCGAACGTCGCGGCAAATAGGAAACGGCCGAGCGGCTGCAGCGCCTCGTACACTTCCACCATGTCCTCGGGAGTCGTGTAGAGTTTCTCGATCGGCAGGCCGGACGTGTCATGGCCGTCTTCTTCACCGCCAACGCAACCCGCTTCCACTTCGAGAATGATCCCGAGTTCCGCGCACTCCTTGAGCAGTTCCTTGGACAGTTGAAGGTTTTCTTTAAGATCCACCACCGAACCATCGAACATGTGCGATTGGAAAAGAGGCCCCTTGCCCGCAGCGATGCGCTGGCGGGAAGCCTCCAGCAGCGGCTTGAGGAAGCTGTCGACCTTGGCCGGATGGCAATGGTCGGTGTGGAGCGCGATGAGGACATCGTGTTTCTCCGCAAGAAGATGGCAGGCCTCTGCCAAGACGATGGCACCAAGCACTGCGTCTTTCACGGCCGTGCCGGAGGCGAACTCGCCGCCACCAGTGGAGACCTGGATGATCCCGTCGGACTTCGATTCGGAAAAGGCTTTGAGAGCGCCATTGATCGTCGGCAGGGAGGTCACATTGATGGCCGGGTAGGCATAGCCGCCTTTCTGGGCGGCATCGAGCATTGCGCAGTATTGTTCTGGTGTGGCGATAGGCATAACGCGGCTTCGGTAGCCGAGAATCTCAGCCGGGGCAAGACCTAAGAATCCATTGCGGCGGGGTTCTTCTTGCCAAACCCATACCCCTCCGCTACATACTCCCGCCTCACACGAGAAGGTCCCGTGGTCCAATGGATAGGACGATGGTCTCCGAAGCCGTAGGTGGTGGTTCGATTCCACCCGGGACCACTCTTTAGAATACAGGATTTGCCCTGCAGAATAAAGGAGTCCACCGATCCACCGATTACCTGAGGGAACGCCAGTTGCAACGAATCGCACGTAAAAGCACCGAATCGAAGCTTTTTTTGGCTACCGCTCGTGACCTCGATTCCCTTTTCTCCGACGGGTAGCTTGACTCTCTCAGGTGAGCTGGATAGAGAATCGGCGTAGCTTCAGCCCCTCCGTTAGATTATGCTGTGAACGAAGAACAAAAGCCCGCCGAAAACCAGAAGATTCCGAAGTGGCAGGACACGGTCGCTTTTTTCGTCTTCAGGTCGTTTGATTCAGGGCACATCCCAATCCTCCTTGTGATGGCGGGTGGGCTGCTCGGCTTATTCATCATCACTCGCAACCTCGACTCGCCTGACGCCCTTTTGTTTGCTCAAGGATTCTTCTCCGGAAAGCTTTTTGGTCCCCTCGGTTGGGTTCTTGCTGTGACCGAAATTCCCCTCTGTCTGTGGATTCTTAAGAAGTCCAAGGAACTCAGGGAGCGTGAAAATTCAAACTTACGGAAAGAAAACGAAGCAGCCCGCGTAAGATTGAAGCAAATGGAGCTACCGCTTGAAATCACCGAAGAGACGGTGCACACTACGAACAAATGATCACACTACTCCAACTGACTTTCGCAATGGCTGTCGTACTGGCGATCTACTGGGCGCTGGTCCGTCCGCTGCTTCTGGACGTTGTTTCAGCCGATCTGGCTGAACTGAAATCCCAGATGGACTGGGCCGTGATCGACAACCGTGACGGTGCACGGAGCAAGGCGGGCCTCACTTTCGAACGCGAGCTAAGGGATGTGAACCGCAGTTCCGGGCCTTCGCTGATTTTCGTAATCTTTCTGAATTTTTCAAAGCGTGGCAATGAGCTCCGCAGCGAGGTGACTCGGGAGGAGGAAATTTTTTCCGAAGCTCCGGAATGGATGAAATCCATGCGGACAAGGATGGACCAACTACTGATGAAGCGACTGGTCGTGAACAGTCCGATTTGGTGGATTCCTGTAGCGCTGATTCTTTTCGTTGGTGTATTCTCATGGAAGGTCAAGACGTGGTGGAACTACATCATCTCGATCTCAGCACTGAACGAAGATGACATCGGACTTACCTGCTAAAGCAAATTTCCCACGACACTCGTCAGGGTGATCGTGTAGAGGAAGTCAGAAGAATCGGATGCTCTCGCTTTGTAACTGAGCTTTCTGCCGGCCTATCTCCGTATTCCTCCATGAGCCCCGGATGCATTTTCTCGATTGCCTCCACGGCCTCGGCGTTGGTTTCGAAATGAACGGTGGTGGGTTCTGTCGGTTCTTGTTCCATGTTTTTTGGAAGGTTTCCCGTCCGGATTGCTCCAGAGAGGAGTGAGGGTGAACTGACTATCTCTCTTCGATCACGAAGCTATCGCGATCGAGCTGTTCGGCAACGCATCCCTCTCGCGACTCCCCGGCATCAGCTCCCGGCTTGGCCGCTTCCTCCTCGGCGGCCTCTGCTTTCTCTGCCTCTATCTCAGCGGGCGAGGAAATCCCTAACCTTGAGGGTTTCCCCCGGCGAAATTGATGTATGTTAGGGCGCATGCTCCGACTCAATCTATTGGAAGAAACGCGTTTTGAGAAGCTGCCGGTGACGATCCACCCCGATGAGCAGACGGCATCGGAAATGGTTACCCGGCGCATCGCCAGCCTAATCGCGGAAAAGCAAGGACAGGGCCGCCAGACGGTGCTGGGCCTCGCGACAGGTGCCACGCCAGTTCTAGTTTATCGGGAGCTGGTGCGGATCCACCGCGAGGAAGGCCTCAGCTTCCGCTCGGTCATCACCTTCAATCTAGACGAGTACCATCCGATGCGTCCCGAGTCGGCGCAGAGCTACGTCTCGTTCATGAACGAGCACCTTTTCAACCACGTCGATATCGGGCGGGAAAACATTAATATCCCAGACGGCACCCTTCCCCCCGAGGAAATTCAAGCAGCCTGTCTTGAATACGAGCGCAAGATCGAATCCTACGGCGGCCTGGACCTGCAAATACTCGGCATCGGTCGGACAGGCCACATCGGCTTCAACGAGCCAGGCTCCGCGCCGAACTCGGGAACCCGCCTGGTGACGCTCGACGACCTCACCCGCCGCGATGCCTCCCGCGACTTCGGCGGGAAAGAGAACGTTCCCAGAAAAGCCATCACCATGGGCATCGGCACGATCTTCAAAGCAAAGCGGATCATCCTCATGGCTTGGGGTTGCAAGAAGGCCTCGATTATCAAAAAGGCGGTCGAGGGAGAGGTTTCCTCGCAGGTTCCGGCAACGTATCTTCAGCATTCTGACAACGTGGAGTTCGTGCTCGATCAGGATGCCGCTTCGGAGCTCACCCGCTTCGATACGCCCTGGTTGGTCAAGGATTGCCGCTGGACCGGGAGCCTCACCAAGAAGGCGGTGATCTGGCTGTCCCAGACACTCAAAAAGCCAATCCTGAAGCTCACCGATGACGACTACAACGCCAACGGCATGGCCCAGCTAGCGACAGAGCGTGGCCCCGTCTACAACATCAACATCGATATCTTCAATAAGCTCCAGCGCACCATCACCGGCTGGCCCGGCGGCAAGCCCGATGCGGATGACTCCCAGCGGCCTGAGCGTGCTCATCCCGCCAAAAAGCGGGTGCTGATTTTCTCCCCGCATCCCGATGACGACGTGATCTCGATGGGCGGGACTTTCATCCGCCTGGTGGACCAAGGTCACGAGGTGCACGCCGCCTATCAGACCTCCGGCAACACCGCAGTTTGGGATGATGACGTGCTGCGCTACGTGGAGTTCGCCATGGATTTCACCAAAAGCATCAGCCAAGACGTCGGGCAGCTGAAATCCGTTTATACGGAGATGCGGGCGTTCGTAGAGAGCAAGCAGCCGAATCAGGTGGACTCGCCGGAGATTCGCGATGTCAAAGGCTTCATCCGCAAGAGCGAGGCGATCGCCGGAGCGCGCTATGCCGGGCTGCCGGACGAGCGCATCCACTTCATGGCGCTGCCGTTTTACGAAACTGGAAAGACCACCAAGAACCCGGTTTCAGAGGCGGACATCGCCCGAACCGTCGAGCTGCTGCGTGAGGTGAAGCCGCACCAGGTCTTCGCCGCCGGTGATTTCGCCGACCCCCACGGCACCCACATCGTCTGCTTCCGGATCGTGCTCGAGGCGTTGAAGCGGGTGCGCGCCGACGAGGAGTGGGCGCAGGATTGCTGGCTCTGGCTTTACCGCGGCGCCTGGCAGGAATTCGATACTCATGAAATTGAGATGTCCGTGCCGCTTTCGCCGCTGGAGGTCGAGCGCAAACGCAATGCCATTTTCAAACATCAGTCGCAAAAGGACACACCGGTTTTTCCCGGAGACGACTCCCGCGAATTCTGGGTCCGCGCCGAAGAGCGCAACCGCGAGACCGCCCGCCGCTACGACGCACTCGGCCTTGCGAATTACGAGGCGATGGAAGCCTTTGTCCGCTGGAATTTTGAGTAACAACCTAGCCAACACCTCCCGCTTTGACCTCTCGATCCTCCACTGTCAGCCTGAGGCCAGCCGTGCCCGCACCGCTCGATCCCGCATTCATCCCTGCGGTTCTCGCGAACCGCCGGTATCAGGAAAACGTCCGCACCTCCGGCACCGGCGTGCCACTGATCATCGGCCTCGAACGCGAGAACGGCCTCATGTCGCGCTTCGAGACGGTTGTGAGACCCGAGGCGGATGCGGCCTCCGTGCGCTACGTGGAGCGCTTGGTGAAATTCCTATTGTGGTCGAGGGGTGGCTGGAAACTTCAACTCGGTGGACCGGAAGGAATCGGGCAGGCGATCCGGACCGCCTATTCGCTTAAGGGTGAACGGAGTTTCGATTGCGAGATGATGGCCAGAGCCTACGGCCGTCCGTTTCGAGTTTTCCTAACAGACTCTAACCACATCCCTGCTGCAAAGGAGATGGAGACTGCAGCGGGAGGACATCTCGACGGCTGCCGCATCGGCTTCGATCTCGGAGCCAGCGACTACAAGATCTCTGCGGTCATTGATGGAGAAGCAATCTTCACCGAGGAAACCCCTTGGGATCCAAGAACTCAAACGGACCCGGAGTATATCTACCAGCACCTCACCTCAGGTCTGCGGAGGGCGGCGGCGCACATGCCGAGGGTGGACGCCATCGGCGGGAGTTCCGCAGGGGTGATCGTGGGAAATGAAATCCGCGTCGCCTCGTTGCTGCGATCGATCCCGCAGGACCTCTATCGAGTTGCGGCCGCTGTTTTCACACGCATCGAGAACGAGTGGAAGGTCCCGGTGGTCGTCATGAACGATGGCGATGTGACAGCACTGGCGGGAGCTCTCTCCCTCCAGCGAAAGGGAGTTCTGGGGTTTGCGATGGGATCCAGCGAAGCCGTGGGTTTCATGGACAAAAAAGGCCGCATCCTCGGCTGGCTCAACGAGCTCGCCTTCGCGCCCGTCGATTCCAATGAAGAGGCGGTGCCTGACGAATGGTCCGGAGACCGCGGCGTTGGCGCTCTCTATTTTTCCCAACAGGCGGTAAACAAGCTACTCCCGGCAGCTGGAATCGAACTCCCGGAGGAAATGGACCTGCCGGAGCGCCTGAAAGAAGTTCAATCGCTCATGGCTGCTGGCGATCCACGTGCCGCGCTGA
Organism: Akkermansiaceae bacterium; assembly: GCA_041748235.1. Taxonomy (GTDB): domain Bacteria; phylum Verrucomicrobiota; class Verrucomicrobiia; order Verrucomicrobiales; family Akkermansiaceae; genus Luteolibacter. The sequence continues at coordinate 60,216 of JBGTDO010000035.1, forward strand.
TCTATGAAACCATAGGCGTCTATCTCGGCTACACGATCCCGCATTACCTCGATTTCTACGACTTTGACAACATCCTCCTCCTTGGCAGGGTCACCACCGGAGCAGGAGGGGAAATTCTGCTAGCCAAAGCCGCAGAGGTGCTGGAGCGCGAGTTTCCTGACACCGTCGGCGGGATCAAGCTGCACGTGCCTGATGAAAAATCGCGCCGGGTCGGCCAGGCCGTCGCCGCTGCGAGCCTTCCGATGCTTCGCCCCTAAGGCCTACGCCAGATCCGTCACCAGAACCTTCTCCCAGCGGTGCTTGTGCCCGTTGATGAAAACCTCGTGGTCGGGATCGATCTGATAAGCGTCATGCTTCTCGATGGTCTCGAACTGCATCGTAAGTGCGTAGTCCCAAGAGTTGTCGATCACCGGACGCTGCATCACCGGGGCAGGAGTGGACCAGCGGCCGCTGGCAACGAGATCCTTGATCTCAAAAAGCGAGTCCAGACCCTTTTCAAATTCTGCGCGAGCCTCTGAAGTTTGAAATTCGGGTTTAAGCCAGAAGTAAACGTGGTGTTCCATGCACTTGGTAAAGCTGAAATCAAATAGGGTGTGAAGGTGAAAAGTGCTGGCTCGTCTTTCAAAGGAGAGCACACGCGCCACCGCAGTCTGCGGTCACGCATCATCTTCAGCTCTCTAACGATGAAAAAGCCGCCGACTACCACTCGGTCCCGAGTCCTTCGCGCTCGGCCAACTCGAGGAGATCCGGGCGCATCGGCCACTCGTCACAACGCTCGCTGGTCTCGTGGCGTTTGCTGGCGCCCTTGAGTTTCATGCAGCCTGTATTGTCGCCGATCTCACGCACCGCCTGCACCTCCTCCAGTGTAAGGCGGACGTCCGGCATTTTTCCGAATTCGCGGATCTTGTCTTCGATCGGGCGGGCGTTTTCTCCGGCTTCCTGAATAAAAGTCGGCACCACGCACTCCACCGGGCTCTGACTGAGATTCCAAATGCACGCGAATTCCAGCAGGCTGAGATTGTATTTCTCCGCAAGCGGCCGCATGCGATTGGCCTTTTCCATCCCGTGCCCCACCCAGCCCTCGGGCCTGTAGGTGCGGTGGTCGCCCGGTTTGAAAACGTGGTCCGGTCCGCCGAGGTCATCGTGAAAAACCCCACCGTGGTCCACCACCCGCGTCATCACTTTCACCCCGTGCTTCTCGCAGGCTGGCAGGGAAAGGCCGACGGGCCAGGGCTCGAGCGGATTGAGGATCAGCATCGCCCAATCGATATGCTCCCCGAATTTCTCAAGACAGTGCACGAGATCAAGGGTGAATCCATTCGCCGGGCCCGGCGCGATGCCGAGCTGGCGAGTGAGTCCTGCAGCCTTCACGCCGGCCATCGCTTTCCACAGCGCCTCGCTGGTGTAGCCGAGTTCGTCGGGATTGTGGAGCATCAGCAGGTCGAACTGATCCGTTCCGCAGCGCTCCAGCGAGAGCTTCGTCGCCCGCTCCACGAATTCAAAATACTCCTCCGGCCCACGTAGCTCTGGATCCGTGAAACGTGGGTAACCCTGGCTCCCTTTCCGTTGGCCGTCGTAGAAATCGTGGCCGATCATGCCGACAAGGGCATAGCTGGAACGATCCATTTCCTGCAACGCCTTACCGAGAAGCTCGTCAGCCTTGCCATTTCCATAAACATCCGAGGTGACGAAGGTGCGGATTCCCGAATCGTAGGCAGTGCGAATGCAGCCGAGAAAGCGCTCTTCCGAAAGGGTCTCGCCGAAGTGCATGAAGCGTCCGCCGCTCCAAGTGCCGTAAGCTTTAGTGGTGATTTCCATAATAATGTTACGTAGGTCTATCTCAGAGCTTCCACCCGGAGCCACGCCCTCCGCAAGCCGGAATGCCCCGGCATCACGTAATGCGCAGGTTTTTGGGAGCCCCGGGTTTCAATTCGGGCCCGCAGGCAGAACCTCCGACTTCGCCCATGTCTGCGAAACGACAAGCAAGAGATCTGTGGCCGCACCCCCCGCAGGCGTCCCTGCGCGCTCCCGCTGGCAAGCTTCAGACTTTTCTTCGGTCGGAAAAATCACCCATCAAAAGAATCTTTGGCGCACGCGCGGATGCTGCTAGGTTAGCTGAACCCCATTAGAACCTTGACCAACACTGTTAAAGAACGACTAAAGCTAGTGCTCGCCGCTGCGGAGCGAAAGGGGGACGGGCTAGTCTACGCATCCCGGAACCGGCTGCGGAAGACGCGAGATCCGGTGCTGCTGACCTATCGCAGCCATGGCCAGGGTGGGAAGCTGCACCTGCGGGCGCGGGTCGTGGAAAACCTGGGACTCACAGCGGCAGAGCAACACGACTCATATTTCCAAAACGCTCTGGGAATGATGCGGCGATTCAAGACTTTCGATCTGCAAGGCGCTCGGGTGCGCTTCTGGTATTCCGGGGCCTCATGCGAGGCGGTGGCCGATGACGAAGGCTACGTGCGGGCAATGATGGAGGTGGGCAATCTACCGCCGGACCAGCTATGGCACGAAGTAGACGTGGAGCTAATCAGCTCGCCCCGTCATCCCGCTGGCACTGAGGCGAAGGGAACTTTGCCGGTGCTAGTGCCACTGCCAGCGACCGAGTTTTGCGTCATTTCCGATGTGGATGACACGGTGCTCCAGACGGAGGCGACGAGCTTCATCAAAATGCTGCGCACCACCCTGCTCGGAAACGCCTACACCCGGCTGCCCTTCGAAGGCGTGGCTGCTTTCTATAAAGCGCTTGCCTTGGGAAACAATCCGACTCCCACAAATCCGGTGTTCTACGTATCGAGCAGCCCATGGAATCTTTACGATCTTCTCCAGGATTTTTTCCACATTGAGGGGCTGCCAAGCGGTCCGCTGTTTCTCCGCGACTTCGGGATCGATCGGGAAAAATTCATCACCGGCGGCCACAGGGCGCACAAGCGCGAAGCGATCGACGAGCTACTGGCAACACACCCAGGGCTGCCCTTCCTGCTGATCGGCGATTCCGGCCAAGAAGACCCTGAAATTTATGCAAGTGTCGTCGAAGACCATCCGGGCCGGGTGCAGGCCATCTACATCCGTGATGTCACTACCGAAAAACGGGACCGCGAGGTTCACGCAATTGTAGAGAGGGTAAGACAATTGGGCGTGGAAATGGTGTTGGTGAAAGACAGCATGGAAGCGGCCAAGGATGCCGTGCGGCGCGGATTGATCCAGGAAAGCGCCCTGCCCACCGTCGCCGCCGCAAGGAACCGCGATCAAGAGCCAGAACCATGAGATTGTTGTTCCGATGAATCTGTTGTCTGAGATGCGCTGAGACTCTTGCTAATGAAGTCCGAGGGATCGAAAGAGCAGCGACCACAACACCTCCTCCGGAAACGCGAACGACAAGGCTACTACCCGGTCGAACCGTGCAACCACAGGAAACGGATGCCGCTGCAAGAACCTCACCATCTCCTCCCACTCCGCTTCGCAAACGCCATCCCGAAATCGCTTTGGAGCGCCGATTCTGACTTCGGAAACCAAGCCCAAAATCCGGACATCCTGTGGTCGGTCTATGTTGGAGGTGGAGGAAGGGGCATGGCGGATGCAATCCGCCGCCGCTACGCTGTTCACAGATCTCCGGGGCGGATTTTTTCGACCTCGCAAAGAAATTCTTTACAAGTTCTCCCTCTTCGATATCTTCCGCGCCCCGTCACCTCGGTTTGGTGACTCCAATCCAACCAATTTTCGTCATGAGAGTTTTATCTTCACTTGCCTCCGCCAAGCGCCGCCACTCGGACTGCCAAGTTGTCAGCCGCAAGGGCACCAACTACGTGATCTGCAAGACCAATCCTAAGTTCAAGGCCCGCCAAGGCGCGACCAAAGGCACCCGTCTTTCCAAGAAGGGCGTTAAATAATTTCCTGCGTTTGTTTTTTCATAGTTTTTCATAGGTTTGGAAAAAGGCGGTCCGCAAGGGCCGCCTTTTTTTATGGATTTCGGACGCCTAGAGCTTTTGGTTCGCGAGGATGTCAAGCATGGCGCCAGCCGCGATCACCCCGAAGCTGGCGGTGACGTGGGTCGCGGTGCCGTAGCCGGAGGCGCAGTTCAGCCGCAGTTCGCTTCCCTCCGGTTTTTCGCAGGAAACTTCGCCATCGCCGCGGGGATACGTAGGTGCCTCGTCGGAATAGACGGCGGTGATTCCCATCGGCTGGGGTTTCTGACCCATCGGCACGGCCTCAAAGCCATGATCTTTTCTCAAGGTTCTCCGCAGCAGGTGCAGCAGCCCGTCTTTCCCGGTGAAGGCAAGATCCCGTAAGCTAATCCTAGTGGCGTCACGCCGCCCTCCCGCGCCGCCGCAGGTGATCACCGGCAGCCCCCTCTGCTTGCACTCCGCCAGCAAAAGTGCCTTGTGCCTAAGGGAGTCGATTGCATCAATCACTCCGTCCATCTTGCCTCCTAGCACGGTTTCAACCGTCCGTTCTGTAAAAAATCCTTCGATCACCTCCAGCTCGCAGTCGGGATTGATCGCCCGCACCCGCTCCGCCATCGCCGCTGTTTTCTGACGTCCAATCTGGCCGTCCATTGCGTGCAGCTGCCGGTTGACGTTACTCAGACAAATTTCATCGAGGTCCACCATTCGGATCGTGCCGATCCCTGACCGTGCCAGCGCCTCCACCGTCCACGATCCAACTCCGCCGATCCCGACCACGACCACTCTGGCATGGGAAAATCTCTCCAGTGCCCGCTCTCCGTAGAGCCGCGCTATCCCGCCGAACCGGTTCTTCGTTTTCTCGCTCAACATCGCCGGCGAGCATCCGTCGTAAGCAGCTCCCACACAAGCGCAAGGAGGGGCTGCGTTCCGCTGCCCAGTAACCACGCTTCCCCATAGCGCCGGGCAGCAAAAATGCAGCCCCTCCTTGTCTTTGCGCTCTCCACCGCTCATTCTCCGGCCGTGCGCGAAATCCTCATCACCCTCGGCGATCCTGCGGGAATAGGCCCCGAGATCATCGATCTGGCTCTTGCCTCTGGCCAGCTTCCGGAGAGCTTCACTTACCGGGTGCTCGGTGATCGCAGCGCGGGCACTCTAGGGAGCCCCGACAAGAAATCCGCCACCGCTGCCTTGCATGCTCTTGAAGAGGCGGCGCGCCTGCTGCGGGAAACAGATGCAGCCGCCGTGGTCACCGGCCCAGCATCAAAAGAGGGCCTGCAGTCGGTGGGTTTTCGATTTCCAGGTCAGACAGAATTTTTCGCCGACGCATTTGGCGTGGAAGAATACGGCATGCTGCTGACCGGCCCGACCCTCAGCGTTGGCCTCGCAACTATTCACGAGGCGCTCTCCGATGTGCCGAAGCTGCTCACGAGCGATGCCATCCTCTCGATCGGCAGGCTGACAGCCACCTTTCTCCGCCAGCGGGGAATCAGTAACCCGAGGATTGCCGTGTGCGGCCTGAATCCGCACGCCGGAGAGAACGGTGCATTCGGCAAGGAAGAAATCACCGTGATCGCTCCCGTCGTCGGACTCCTAAACGAGACCCGCTCCGCCTGTTTCACCGGCCCACACGTTCCCGACGCCGTTTTCCGCGATGCGGCACAGGGAAAGTACGATGCGGTGCTGGCGATGTACCACGACCAGGGTCTGATCCCGCTCAAGCTATTGGACTTCGATGAAGCCGTGAATGTCACACTCGGACTGCCGAAGCCACGGACAAGCCCTGATCACGGCACCGCCTTTTCCTTGGCCGGAAAGAACGAAGCCAGCCCATCCTCAATGATTGCCGCCATCAAGCTGGCTTGCGAGCTGGTGGGGCGCTGAAAGCCTACTGCCCGGCTTTCATGCCCTTGTAGAGCAAGCCGAAGGCGACCCAGCAACCCGCGATCACCGCGGAGAGCACCCACCAGAAAACGTGCCAGCCTTGGCCGTCCTCGGTCACAACGACATCGCGAAGCCAGCCGCAGAAAAAAGCCCCGATCAAGGGCCCGACCCCGGCCGACATAAGAGCCAGCAGCCCCTGGGCCTGCCCCCGTAGCTCCGGCTCGACCCGCCTATCGAGATAGACTTGCGCGGTGACGAAGTAGATCGTGTAGCAAACTCCGTGCAGCGCTATTCCCGCGACATGCCATGGGATCGAGCCGATGAGCCCCGCATGACCACTCATGGCAAAACGCAGCACCGATACCCCAAGACCCCACATCAGCAGCGTCTTGAGCCGGTATTTGATCATCAGCAGCCCGAGCAAAAACATCGCCACCACCTCGCTCCACTGCGCCACGGTCATCGTCGCTGTCGGTGTCGCATCGCCGAGGTCTTTGAGCATTTCCGGGGCGTGCATATAGAAGGCGACCAGCGGCACCGAAAACACGCCTGTCACTCCCAGCAACACCGCGTGGTTCCTGTTTCTAAAAAGCGTGAAGGCTTCCAGTCCCAAAGCACGCTTCCAGGACAGCCCCAAGCCCAAGGGTGGTGTGTGGGGCATAAGAAACGCGCAGACCCCGGCACACATTCTCACAAACCCGGAGGCATAGCCCGAGTCGGGGCTCGTGTCCGCCTTCAGCACATAGCTTGTAATGAAGCCGGCCGCCATCCAACCGAAGGTCGCTGCCACGCGAACCAAGGGATACTGCTTCGGCCCACTTGGCAGATGCGTCATGGAGATCGTGGCCAGCAATCCCCAAGTGGGGCCGGAGACAATGGAATATACGGCAAGGCCCGCGATGAACCACCACGGCCCCAACCCGATGTCGAGCGCCCCGAATGCAAGAATCAGTGCCACCGAGCCGATCAGGGAGCACCAGGCAAATAGCTTTTGCGCAGCCATCCTCTCATCTGCCAGCGCTCCACCGATCAGCGGCGAGACAAGAGCGCAGATCGGTGGCACGGCGAAGGCCACTGCAACCCAATCGGAGAGGCCTTGGGCTCGCAGGATGTTCGTCAGAGCGGGAAGCCAGAAGCCAGGGGCCATTCCGTGAAAAAAGGAGACCACCCACAGACGTGCGAACACCCCCCTTACCTGCCCGTCAGTTTCCACAGCCCATCACTAATCTGAAATCGATATCGTGCAAGTCCGATGCTCAGCTCCCGAGAATGATCCGCGCGCAACGGTCCGCCTCGGCAAGAACTGGTGGCCGCTCCGATCCGGTAGCTCCGAAGTATCCATCCTTACGCAGAACATCCAATCCTCGGAGCACCCGGGAGTCGTGCCTGATCCGAGGCATTTCAAGGATCCGGACTTTCGCGCCGCTGCTAAGGGCCTCGTAGATCATGGAGACCGAGTCTTCCGTCACCCGGATCTCCTCCGCGTTCGAGAGCTTCTCCGCAAGCCAGCCAGGCTTTGTCTCCTGATGGGGAAATACTTCGAGACCGGGAATCCGTTTGGCCAATGCAGGAAGTAGGCTCGGCGGCGTCCGCCGGGAGTCCGCCAGCCCCCATCCGTCGCCGCCGATCTCCTCGATCTGCTGAAGCAGCGCAGCCTCATCATAGCCGTGGGTCTTGGACGGCCCGCCGACCAGGAAGAGCTTACCGTTCCGCGGGCCCGCCCCCGGCACCACCCGGTTGAGCGCGCCTTTGCTGGTGATGATGTTCGCTTTGGAAGGAGCCCTTTTGCAATCATGCTCGGGGATCACGCACCACGTGAAGAAGCCCGCGTAGAGGCTCGGCTTCATCAGCACAACACTGGGCACCTCGTACTTCGTGCACACCCGGAGCAGCGGGAGATGCGTCGAGTGTCCAGCAGCAATCACGAAGTGTGGCCTCGGCAAGTCCTTGCTGGTATAAAAAGCATGACGGATCCGCGCCACTGGACCTCTTTTCCCCCCCACTGAGATCCGGTTGATTTCAACCGGCCGCAGTCTGCCCATCGCCTCGGCAAGCCCAAGCGATTGATTTTCATGGCCTGGTTTGCCGTCGCCGATGATCAGGATCTGGAGTGGTTCGTGCAAAGTTCGGGAAAAATGAGACCTCAGGGGACCCTTGGCAAAGTCAATTCGCAGGATTGTGCCCACGCGCAATACGTGTTAGTGTAAACGGATGTTCTGTAAAACCATCCGCTACTTGCTTTCGGGTTTGTGGTTTCTAAACATCCAGGACGTTGGCGCGGACACTCCAGTGCTGGTGGCCCCGGCGCTGATCAGCACTTCCGAACTGGAAGACTTCGAAGAGCTTGAAAAGCCAAGACAGGAACTCATCGAGCTGGCCTTAAAGGCCGGAAAGACCGTCAAGGGCATGCCTTATCTGTTTGGCGGAAACGGACCTGCCGATGGTGGGTTCGATTGCTCCGGTGCCATCCACGCCGTCCTACGCGAAGCTGATTTGGAAGCTCCCAGAAGCTCATCGGACCAATATCTGTGGGTGAAAGAAAATTCAAAATTGCACGAGATCCCGGCCTCCGCCAAGGACGCCGAAGACACCAGTTTTGAAGCGTTGAAGCCTGGTGATCTGGTTTTTTGGTCCGGAACCTATGCGCCCACCGACGGGCGTAGCACCAAAGTCACCCATGTCGCCATTTACCTCGGACGCGAGGAAAAAGACGGTCGACCGGTGATGATCAACGCCACCAGCGGCCGCTCCTACCGGGGCAAAAGATACAGCGGCTTCGGCGTCTACGACTTCATCATCCCACGATTGGGTGGAAAATCGCGGATCGTCGGCTACGGCACTCCACCGGGATTGCTCGAAAAAGCTCCTACAGCTCCAGAAGCAGACGATGAGGAGCCTCCAGACAGTCCTTGATCCGGATCAGGAAGGTAACCGCTTCTTTTCCATCAACGAGCCGGTGGTCGTAGCTGAGCGCCAGATACATCATTGGGCGGATCACCACTTGGCCGTTGAGTGCGATCGGGCGTTGCTGGATCGTATGCATCCCGAGAATGCCGCTCTGTGGGGGATTGAGGATCGGGGTGCTGAGAAGCGAGCCGTAGACGCCGCCGTTTGAGATCGTGAAGACGCCGCCTTGAAGATCCTCCATGGAAATCTTACCGGATTTTCCCTTGGCTGCGTAATCGAGAATGTCCTGCTCGATCTGAGAAAAGGATTTCTGATCGCAATCTCTCAAGACCGGAACGATCAGCCCTTTTTCCGTGCCGATGGCGACGCCAATGTCATAGAAATGATTCTCGATGACGTCGGTGCCCTCAATGCGGCCGTTGATCGAGGGGACGTCTTTCAGTGCTTGCGTCACCGCTTTGACGAAGAATGACATGAAACCGAGTTTCACCCCGTACTTCTTGACGAAATCGTCCTGAACGCTCTTCCGCAGCTCCATCACCGAGGTCATGTCCACCTCGTTGAAAGTGGTGAGGATCGCTGCGGTCTGCTGGGCGTTGACGAGGTGAGTCGCGATCTTGCGGCGCAGCATCGACATCTTGCGGCGAGTCGTGCGGCCTCCTTCGCTGCCGTTGGCCGCGGCCTTCGCCGGTTCCTCAGCAGGAGCGGGAGCGGAAACCACGGAAAGATCCGGTTTCGTGCGGACCGCTGGCTGCTGCTGTTGCTCGGGCGCGGGCGCGGATTTCTGCGGCTCGGATGCTTCTTGCTTGGGAGCTTCTTGCTTGGGAGCTTCCTGTTTGGGAGCGGACGGGGTGGGCTGTGCAGCCGCGCCGCCAGGCAGGATTCGGGCGATTACGTTTCCAATCGCAACCTCCTGGCCCTCGGCAACAAGGATCCTGAGTGTGCCAGCAACCGGCGCTTCGAGTTCGTTGGAAACTTTGTCTGTTTCCAGGGTGACTAGCACTTCGCCTTTCTCGACATGCTCCCCGTCCTTTTTCCGCCATTGAGCCACATTTGCTGAAGTGATCGATTCACCCGCCGCGGGGACCTTGAGATCCACCGCTTCACCGGAAGGCTGGGATGCAGCCGGAGCCGGAGCGCTTTCCGCCGACTTGGAGGCTGGAGCCTGTTGCTGTGGAGCGGGAGCCTGGCCACCGCTCTCGATCGACCCGATCACTTTTCCGATCGCCACTTCCTCACCCTCGCCGACGGTGATTTTCAGAATTCCATCGGCCTCGGCCTCAAGTTCATTGGAAACCTTGTCGGTCTCCAGAGTGACGAGAACATCGCCTTTTTTGACAGCGTCACCGTTGCCTTTGTACCATTTCGCAATGTTCGCGGAGGTAATGGACTCGCCGGAAGCCGGCACTTTGATATCGATCGACATGTGGAAAGGGGAGTGAAGTAAGAGACGTTAAATTTCGAAGGCCTTGGTTAGCAGAGCTTTCTGCTCGCGGTAATGCATGGCCTTGGATCCAGCTGCGGGGCTGGATCCGGCTTTGCGCCCCGCATACAGTGGCTTTTTACCAAGCGTTTCTTCCAAGCGGGGTGCGATGTAGCTCCAAGCGCCCATGTTGTGCGGTTCCTCTTGGCACCAGACGAAGCGGCTGGCGTTGGAGAATTGACCGATGATTGCAGCGATCATATCCCCGTGGTAAGGGTAAAGCTGCTCAACGCGGATAATCGTAGTGTCTTCGATCCCTTGCTCCTTCCGGTGAGCGCAAAGGTCGTAATAAACCTTGCCCGAGCAAAAGATCACACGGTTTACCGAGGCGATATCGTCGAAGTGCTTAAGGTCCGGCAGGATCTCTTGGAAGCAGGTGCCTTCGAGGAAATCGGCTTCCGGGGAAACCGCCTCGGGGCGACCAAGCAGGCTCTTCGGAGTCATCAAAATCAGCGGCTTGCGGAAGTCCCGGTGCTTCTGGCGGCGCAATGCGTGGAAGTATTGCGCTGGTGTCGTGAAGTTTCCGACGATGAGATTCTCCTCCGCACAAAGCTGGAGGAAACGTTCAAGCCTAGCGCTGGAATGCTCTGGACCCATTCCCTCGTAGCCGTGCGGCAGCAGCATCACCAGATCGCTCGGGGTCTGCCATTTTGATTCCGCCGAGCAAATGAATTGATCGATGATCACTTGGGCACCGTTCGAGAAGTCGCCAAACTGGGCCTCCCACATCAGCAGCATGTCCGGGTAGGAGAGTGAGTAGCCGTAGTCAAAACCAAGCACCGCGAACTCGGAGAGCAGCGAGTTGTAAACGCAGAATTTTGCCTGGTCTGGAGAGAGATTCTCCAGCGGGATGTAGCGCTCCCGGGTCTCGTAATCGTAGAAAACCGCGTGACGCTGCGAAAAAGTTCCGCGGCGGACGTCCTGGCCAGAAAGGCGAACCGGAGTTCCCTCCATTAGCAGCGAACCAAAGGCGAGCGACTCCGCGAAAGCCCAGTCAACAGGCCCGCCGTTTGCCAGAGCATCGACCCGGCGGGGGAGGAAACGCTTCTCCAGTGTCGGATTAAGAGCGAAGGTATCCGGTGTGGTGGTTAGCACCTTGCCCACGTGCTGCAGGCGCTCGCGGGTGATTCCCGTGCTTACTGGTGCGTGGTTGTACGCTGGCTGCACGATCGCGGTCGAGCCACTGAAAACGGTGCGGTCGCCAGCCTCACTGAGTTCCACCATGCGCTTGTAACCATCTTCCAATCTGTCCCAGATCGCCTGCTCAAGTGCATCCGCGTCCTCCTGAGAAAGCACGCCACTGGCAATCAGCTGTCTTTTATAAACCTGACCGAAAGTCTCGCGGGCGGCGATCGCCTTGGCCACAAGCGGCTGGGTGAACGCGGCCTGGTCCGCCTCGTTGTGACCCTGACGGCGGTAGCAATACATGTCGATCACCACGTCGCGGCCAAACTTCTGGCGGAACTCGAGAGCAAATTTCGCCGCCCAATATAGCTCCATCGGCTCCTCACCGTTCACGTGGAGGATCGGTGCCTCGATCATTTTCGCCACGTCGGTGGCGTAGGAGGAGGAGCGGGCATCCGCCGGCATCGTGGTGAAGCCGATTTGATTGTTAATGATCAGGTGGATCGTGCCGCCGGTGCGGTATCCGGGCAGTTGGGAAAGATTGAGCACTTCGGCAACCGAGCCTTGTCCGGCAAACGCGGCGTCGCCGTGGATCAGAATCGGTAGCACACGCTTGCGGTTGGTCGTTGCTCCGTCGTCGCCAAGCACCCGCTGGCGAGCGCGGGCTTTACCTTCTACCACGGAATTAACGGCTTCCAAGTGGCTCGGATTCGCTGCCAGGCTGACGCGGACGTTCCCCTCGGGAAACTCCCGCACGCTTTCGTAGCCGAGATGGTATTTCACGTCGCCATCGCCGGCCACCAGCCCTGGTTCGTAGTTCGGCGTGAACTCGTAAAGCAAAGTGGTAAGCGACTTGCGGACGAAATTCGCCAGCACGTTGAGCCGACCGCGGTGGGCCATACCCATCTCGATCTCCTCGACGCCCTGCGGCGGGCAGTTCTCCAGGATCGCGTTGAGCACCACCATTGCGCCTTCGCCGCCCTCGAGCGAAAACCGTTTTTCACCCAAAAACTTCTTCGCCAGGAAATTTTCAAAAGTCTCCGCCTCAAGGAGCCAGCGCAGGGATTTCACCTGCTTGTCCGTGGAGGTTTCCGCACCCTTCGAGCCATGATTCTCGATCCGCTCGCGCACCCAATGGCGCACGGTCGTGTTGTGAATGTGCATGAACTCGAAGCCGATCTTCCCCGAGTAGGTCGTGCGCAAGGCAGTGACCATGTTCTTGAGCTTCATCTTCGCGCCACGGAAGAAAAAAGGATTGGACGCCTCGCGGCTCATCTCGTCCTCGGTAAAATTGTATTCGCTCAGGTTCAGGCGCGGGTTCACCTCCGGCTGGTCGTCCAGCGGATTGATCTGCGCCTGCGTATGGCCGAGGGTTCGGTAGTTGTAGATAAGGCCCACGACCTTTCCGTTGAAGCCCATGTCACCCGCTGGGAGGGCGAGGGTGGCTTCGTTTGCGGAAACCGCTTCTGCCTCGGGCGCTTTCGCAGCAGCTGCCTCCTTCTGTTTTGCCTGCGCAACGCCCAGCTCGAAGCCCTCGAAAAACGCCGACCAAGTGCCTTCAACCGAGCGAGGATCCTCGCACCATTGGGCGTACTTCTCGTCTAGCAAATCCGCATTGAGCCGCGCCGAAACCGATGAATTCATGAGTTTGATGTTCTTGGCAGGCAGCCCACCCCAGGAAATTCCCGCTTGGCCAACCGCGCATAACGCTTAGTTAAAGGTCTCGCGCGCCTGCGTCAACCATTGCAGGCTGAAAATATCACGCCCACCCATCGGCAAAATGATCGAAGTTACCAACCTTTCTAAAAAATACGGCCGGCACCTTGCCGTCCGCGACATTTCGTTCTCAGTCGCGAGAGGCGAGATCGTCGGATTCCTGGGGCCCAACGGTGCCGGGAAAACCACCACCCTGCGCATGCTGACCGGCTTCCTCCCCCCCTCCGGCGGCTCCGCCAAAATCGCCGATTTTGATATTTTCCGCCAGTCAATCGAGGCCCGCAAACGCATCGGCTACATGCCGGAAAACGTGCCGCTTTACGACGACATGCGGGTGCGCGAATACCTCATGTTCCGTGCCCAGATCAAGGGCCTCTCCAAGGGCGACTCCCGGGCCCGCGTCTCCCATGTCATCGATACCTGCGGCCTCGGTGCCGTCCGCCGGAAAATGATCAAGACACTCTCCAAAGGCTTCCGGCAACGCGTAGGCCTTGCGGATGCCCTCGTCCACCAGCCGGAGCTGCTCATCCTCGACGAGCCGACCAATGGCCTCGACCCGATCCAGATTCGCCAGATCCGCGAGCTCATCAAGCACCTCGCGCTGAACCACACGGTCCTCATTTCCACCCACATCCTCTCCGAGGTGGAAATGATCGCCAACCGCGTGATCATCATCGAGTCCGGGGAAATCAAGGCCGCCGACACTCCGCAGAACCTCATCGACCAGATGCGGGCCGCTGGCCGCGTCCAGGTGGAGCTGCAGGCACCGCCCGAGATTCTCCTCCCGATCCTCTCCGACCTCCCCCACGTGAAAAAGACCAGCTCGGAGCCGATGGACGCCGGCTGGCATTCCTACACGCTCTGGGTCGATTCCGGCACCGACACCCGCCAGGTGCTGCACGCCCTCGCCACCCACAACAAGTGGCCGCTGCGCTCGCTTTTCCGCCATCAGGCCACGCTCGAGGACGTTTTCGTGGAGCTCACCCGCAAGGATTGATCCGCTCGAGGAAATTATTGGCTGCGGCCCTGCGCGCGCCCAATTCCCGCGCTTGCGTCCCCGCCCGCACCGGTGTATCCACCCTCCCCTTAGCCCGCAAAGGGCACAGCCCAATTTCTCATGATCAAGTGGATTCTCCAAAAAATCGTCGGTAGCAAGAACACGCGCGAAGTGCGCCGCATCCGCCCGACCGTCGCCCGCATCAACGAAATCGAGGAAGCCCTTCAGCGCGAACCCGAGGAGAAGCTCCGGGAGTTCACCGCCAAGTGGAAGGAGCACCTTGCGCGGTATCACGATCTTCACGCGCCAGCCAAGCCGGTCGTCGCGCAGATGTCCCAGGAAGACCTCGCCACCACCGCCGAGGCCATCGAGGCACGCCTGAAAGCCCTGCGTGAGGAGTTCCCTTCGCTCCCCGCAAAGGTAGACGCCACCCCTGACGCCATCGAAGAGGCGAAAGCCGCTTTTCATGAAATCGAGCCGGATTTCCAAAGGGCCCGCGCCCGTTACCTCGAGCAAATTCTCCCCGAGGCCTACGCCGTGGTGAAAAACGGGGCCCGCCGTATGTGCGGAAGCACCATCCAGGTCAGCGATCACGAGCTTCAATGGGAAATGATCCACTTCGATGTCCAGCTCGTCGGCGGTGTCGCCCTTCACCGCGGCATGATCGCGGAAATGCAGACTGGTGAGGGAAAAACCCTCGTCGCCACCCTCCCAGTATATCTCAACGCCCTCACCGGCCTCGGCGTCCACGTCATCACCGTCAACGACTACCTCGCCAAGCGCGACTCCGATTGGATGGGCTCCCTCTTCCGCTACCTCGGCCTCACCGTCGGCTGTATCCAGAACCAGATGGCCCCTTGGGACCGCCGGAACGAGTATTCATGCGACATCACCTACGGCACCAACGCCGAGTTCGGCTTCGACTACCTCCGCGACAACGGCATGGCTTCCTCCAAGGACGAGCAGGTCCAGCGCGGCCACTACTTCGCGATCATTGATGAAGTGGACTCCATTCTCATCGATGAAGCTCGGACTCCGCTCATCATCTCCGGCCCGACCTCCCAATCCACCCACCAGTTCGACAAATACAAGCCGCTCGTCGATCAACTCGTCAAAAAGCAGACCCAGCTCTGCAACGACCTCGCCACCGAAGCCAAAAAGCTCGCCGAGGCCGGAGACATCGATGGAGCCGGTCGCCTACTTTTCAAAATCAAACTCGGCCAGCCGCGCAACCGCATGCTCATGCGCTTCATGGAGGAGCCGGAGAACCGCCGCCTGATGGAGAAAACCGAACTCTCCTTCTATCAGGACGCACAGAAGAAGGAACTCTTCGCGCTAAAAGAAGAACTCTACTTCGTCATTGATGAAAAGGGCAACGATTCGGACCTCATGGAAATGGGTCGTGAATACCTCGCCCCCGGTGATCCCGAATCCTTCACACTCCCCGATCTCGGCACACTCTTCGCGGATATTGACAACAACCCCGCGCTTTCCCCCGAGGAAAAAATTGCTGAAAAGGAGCAAGCACAGCAACGGATGGACGTGCAGGCGGAGAAAATCCACAACATCTCCCAGCTTCTCAAAGCCTACTGCGTTTACGAAAAGGACATCCAGTACGTCGTCAAAGAAGGCAAGGTCATCATCGTCGATGACAACACCGGCCGCGAAATGCCCGGCCGCCGCTGGTCGGACGGACTCCACCAGGCCGTCGAAGCCAAGGAAGGCGTCGCCATCGAGAAAGAGACCCAAACTTTTGCGACGATCACCATCCAGAACTACTTCCGCCTTTACGAGAAGCTCGCCGGCATGACCGGAACCGCCGAGACCGAGGCCGCCGAGTTCCACGATATCTACCGCCTCGACGTGCTCCCGATCCCCACCAACACGCCCAACGTCCGCGTCGATGAGAACGACCAAGTCTTCAAGACCCGCCGCGAGAAGTTCAATGCGGTGATCGAGAAAATCAAAGAGGCTCACGAAAAGGGCCAGCCCGTCCTCTGCGGCACCGCCTCCGTCGAGTCCTCCCAGACCCTCGCCCGGATGCTCCAGCGCTCCAAAATCCCGCACTCCGTTCTCAACGCAAAATTCCACGAGCAGGAGGCGGAGATCATCTCCCAAGCCGGCCAGCCCGGCTCCGTCACCGTCTCCACCAACATGGCCGGACGCGGAACCGACATCAAGCTCGGCAAAGGCGTCGCCGAAGTCGGCGGCCTCTTCGTCATCGGCACCGAGCGATACGAGTCACGCCGGGTCGACCGCCAGCTCCGCGGGCGCTGCGCCCGCCAAGGTGATCCCGGCCGCTCCCAGTTCTTCATCTCCTTCGAGGATGACCTCATGCGGAACTTCGCCGCCGCCGATAAGATGACCGCGATGATGGAGCGCTTCGGCATGAAGGAAGGCGAGGCACTCGAGCATTCATGGCTCAATCGCTCGGTCGAGACCGCCCAGAAGCGCGTCGAGCAGCGCAACTACACTTGGCGGAAACGCGTCCTCGATTTCGATGACGTCATGAACAAGCAGCGGGAAGTCGTTTACGGCTACCGCAACGAAGTTCTCTCCACCGAAACCCCGCGCGACCTCGTCAACGAGATCATCGAAGAGACCATCCCGGCCAAAGTCAGCGAGTTCCTTGAGAACCGCGACCACGACTCACCCGACTACAACGAGCTCCTCGGTTGGGTCAACGCCACCCTCCCGATCAGCGTGGACGCCGACGATTTCTCCCTCGACCAAACGCCCGACCAGATCTCCCAGTTTCTCGTCGACAAGGTCAAGGAAACCTACGAGATCAAAGTCAAAGGCTTGCCCTACGAAGTTCTCGATCAAGAAGAGCGCCGCATGGTCCTCGTCGCCATCGACAAGCTCTGGCAGGCCCACCTTTACAACATGGACGCCCTCCGCGAAGGAGTCGGCCTCCGCGCCCAAGGTCAGAAAGACCCGCTCATCGAATACAAAAACGAGGCCTACAAGCTCTTCGTCACCCTGATGGACTCGATCAAAGAAGAGGCCCTCACCAACCTCTTCCGCTCCGCTGCAAACCTCAAGGATTTCCTCAAGCAGCTCCACAGCCAGCCCCGCCAGCTCCAAGGGGGAGAATCGGAAATCACCCGCGACAACATGGCCTCCTCCGGCAGCATCGAGGAGATCGATCCATCACAACTCGCCGCCTCCCCCGGCCGCGGAGAACTCAAGCTCAACCTGCCCAAGCGCAAACCGAGCTTCGCCATCGAGAGCTCCGGCCGCAACGCCCCCTGCCCCTGCGGCTCCGGTAAAAAGTACAAGAACTGCTGCGGCAAGGAGGCCCCCAGCCAGGATAGCTAACAGTGGGGGCGATCTTCGGTCGCCCTCCTGCCGTGGCGGCGGATTGTATCCGCCCTGCCAATGTGAGCAGTCAAGCCGGCCAAATCCCCCCGGGCGGAAAGTCACCAGAACCCACAGTATCACGGGGGTAGCCAGGGAAAAGCTCCCCGTAAGCGCATCTCTCAATCCGATGGCCCAATCCTTTTCACAAGGCGACAGATCGATCAGTCCAAGTTCGGCGGAATCTAGCTAGGTGATATACCCCAAAGTGACGAAAGCTAGAAACTTGGCTTCCCCTAAGTGATGTCCATATCACCACCCTCGTGGTAATTGCAGTCCTTGCCCTCGGGAATGTCTGTTCCCGATCCACAATTCCAACTGTCTGGAACTGAGGCAGTCATGCTACGAGTGGAAGCCCGCGATCTTGAAAAACAGGATAAATTCCTCATCGGCGTCCGCGATGAAAGCTACGACATCTCCCGCGCCTTCGAGCTTCTAACGTCCGACGCCAAGCTGAAGCTCGACTACCGCATCGCCAAGAACTCGGAAGCCCAGGCCAGCCGCGCTCAGGCGATGATCTCCGCCCAGCACCGCCTCAACGTGCTCGCCGCGCTTACCTTCCCCATCATGGCGCTCGCCGCCGTGCTCGGCATGAACCTCACCCACGGCCTCGAAAACCGCTCCCCCGTCGTCTTCCTCGTCATCCTCCTCCTTGGCATCGGCATAGGCCTCCTCGTCAAGCGCTGGATCGACGGAGCCCGCCGCTAAGACTCTTCCCTCCGCTTTCAAATAGAGGTCTCTTTCAGCTCTTCCTTGCAATCACGGGGGGTGCCAAAGTCGGCCACCCCCTCCGCAGAAGGTCACCAGAACCCACAGCGCGCATGGCATCAATCGGATCGCAGGCGAAATATTCAAATTGCAGCAGCACTTGTTGGAGCGCCGGACGCTTGTCCTCGCCGCGACCGCGACTGGACCAGCCTGGAGATGAAACGTCGTCAAACGTATTGCCAGCCCTGTATCCGCCATGGACCGCAACCTCATCGCACCCGCACCCGACCACCGCTGGCGCGTCTCCAAGATCTTCGACCCCCGCCGCTCCCACACCGGTGAAAAGGACCTCGCCTCCCTCTCTAACAAATCCCTCCTCCCCAAAGACGAAGCTTTCCATCCGGATCAGGAAGGGGTGAGGTGGAGGGGCAGTCAGGCAATCGCCTGATCATAAAACTAACATGAGTCGTTCCGGATCAGATCTATTCATCGTCGATAACAGCGATTCCGACTGGAAGGTGCATCGTTATCTGAAGGAATGGTGTCAATTATCCAAAGCCATTGATGTTGCCACTGGATTTTTTGAGGTTGGTGGCCTACTGACCCTTGATGGAGCCTGGCAAACTGTTCCCGTCATCCGTATCCTCATGGGAGACGAGGTTTCCAAACGGACTAAAAAAGCATTTGCTGAAGGGCTCTCGGACATCGCGGAGCGCCTTGATCGGAGTATTGATCTCGAAAAGGCCAAAGACGATTTCATCCAAGGGGTTCCCGCAATCGTAGCTGCCTTGAAGTCGGGGCAAATCCAGTGCCGCGTTTACCGGAAGGACAAGTTCCACGCCAAGGCATACATAACCCATGCCGAAAGCGAAGTGGTTGGCTCCGCCGCGCTCGTCGGTTCCTCGAATCTCACCTTCCCCGGCATTTGCCAGAACGTTGAGCTAAACGTCCAGATCACCGGCTCCCAGGTAACCGCTTTACAGGAATGGTATGAGCGGCATTGGGACGATGCCGAGGATGTAACGCAAGAAATCCTGCGTGTGATGGAGCACCACACGAAAGAACGCAGTCCGTTTGAGATCTGGGCAAAGGCGCTCTTTGAATACGCCCGTGACCGCGGTCCATCACCGGATGACTGGGACAAGGAGGTCTCGATCATTTTTCCCAAACTCGCCGGCTATCAGCGGGATGCTTACAAGAACCTTGTCGAAATTGCCTCCCGCTACGGAGCCGCCTTCCTTTGCGATGGTGTCGGGCTCGGCAAGACCTATGTCGGCCTCATGCTCATTGAGCGCATGATCGCCCACCACGGTCGCAGGGTCGTCCTCTTTGCCCCCAAGGCCGCGAAGGAGGATGTTTGGGAACCCGTATTCGGATCCTTGCTTCCCCATCTCAGTAGCGATTTCCAACCCCTCGTTGCCTATTGCCACACCGACCTCCAGCGCTCGGGGAAATGGCCCGACCGTATTTCCCGCACCATCAAGGATGCCGACGTCATCGTCATCGACGAGGCGCATCACTTCCGCAATCCCGGTGTCGCTGGAACCGGTGAAAAGGAACCCTCCCGCTACCGGAAGCTTCAGCAATACATCAACCAGCCGGGAAGCCGCCCGAAGCAGGTGTTTTTCCTCACGGCCACACCGGTCAACAACTCCGTCCACGACTTCCGGCACACGCTCGGTCTTGTTACCGGTGAAAACCAAGCCTACTTCACGGTTGGTGGCCGGAACCTCGGTATCCATAACCTCCAAAGTCATTTCAATCAGTTGGAGAAAAAATTCCAACAGCAGGCTGCGGACGGTCTGCTCGAAACGGAATTCCTAGAAGTCCTCAGCCAGACCAGCGAAGGCCGGGAAATCTTCGGTAAACTCGTCGTCCAGCGCAGCCGTGGGTATGTTCGCGCCAGCGAAAAGCTGGAAAGCTCCAGCAAGGTCATCTTTCCCGATCGCGAAGCTCCTCGGGTTGCCGCCTATCAGCTCAAGATCACCTACGGTCGTTTGCTCGAGTCAGTCGCCACTGCCTTTGATCGTGAAAAGCCGCTCTTCGCCCTCGCGATCTACAATCCGCTCTCCTACCTGATCACCCCGCCAGACGAACAAGACTTCGAAGCCGGGCGGCAGAAACAGGTCGTTGCCCTGATCCGCACTCTTTTCCTCAAGCGTTTCGAGAGCTCCGCCAAGGCGTTCGAGTCTTCCTGCATCCGTCTGCTGCACAAGTTGCTCGTGTGGGCGGAAGTCCACGCCACCCGTGCCCATGACAAATCCCGACTGGATCGCTGGAAAACCAAACATGCGAAACTTCTTGAACAGCTCGGCCATTCCGACGCCGTCCAACACAGCTTGTGGCCGGACGACGAGCAGGACGACGAGTTCATCACCGACGAGCACCGCGATGCGGTCGAGAAGCTGGATCCGGAGACTTACAAAATAGGGGACATGCTCGATGACACCCACGACGACCTCGAACAGCTCGCCGATTTCATCAACCTCGTCGGTGCCGTACGCCCGGACCGCGATTCCAAGCTCACCGCACTCGCGAAGCTCCTCCAGAGCGACAAGGAACTCAAAGGCCGAAAGGTCATCATCTTCACCGAGTTCTCCGACACCGCCGAGTATCTGGAAACGCATCTCCGCGCGAAAGGCCTTCAGAACCTCGAACGCATCGACGGCAGCAGTTCGCAAAAGCAGCGCAGTGCCGTCATCCACCGCTTCGCGCCGTTTTACAATCATTCGGAACAGCCCAGCCCGGAGAGCGAGATCAATATCCTGATCGCCACCGATGTCCTAGCGGAAGGACTGAACCTACAGGATGCCAACCGCCTCATCAACTTCGACCTCCACTGGAATCCCGTCCGCCTCATGCAGCGCATCGGGCGTGTGGACCGGCGCATGAATCCGGATATCGAGAAAAAGCTCCTCCTCGAGAATCCCGATCTCAAAGGAACCCGGGAAACCGTCATCTTCTGGAACTTCCTGCCGCCCGAGGAACTTGAAACCCTCCTGCGCCTTTACAACCGGGTGAACCGCAAAACCCTCGTCATCTCCAAGGCATTCGGCATTGAGGGGCGCAAGCTGCTTCACCCGGAGGACGACTTCGATCCCGTCAGGGAGATCAACGAGCAATTCGAGGGCGAACAAACCGCTTCCGAGAAGCTCGCCCTGGAGTATGAGAAGCTCGCCAAGGATCACCCGGAACTCATCGAAAAGCTCCCCAACTACCCGCTCAAGACCTTCTCCGGAAAAGCCTTGCCCTCCCCGGATACCCAGGCCGTCTTCTTCTGCTTCCGCATTCCAAGGCCGGATCCGGGAACGCTGGATCCGAAGTCCGGCCAGCCGCTCTGGACAGAATCGGCGGGAGACACCGTCTGGCTCCTGTTCGATCTCGATGGCAAGACCGTCGCACCGGAACTCGCACGCATTGCGAATTTCATCCGCTCCGAGCCGGACACGAAGCGGGAATGCAAATTCGATCACGCCGCCCTCACCGCCCTTCGGGAGAAGGCGGAAAAACAGCTATCCAAAACCCACCTCCGCCCGCTCCAGGCACCCGTCGGCGTCGCGCCCGTGCTGAAATGCTGGATGGAAATCCATTAAATCACCTGCCATGCCCACCGACCTCCGCTCCATCACCGATTTCGACGGCCTTCTCGCCTACCTCGGCTCCGAACTCGATTGGCCGGTCGAGGACTACACCCGCGAGGAGCTCACCTTCGAATACGACGCCGACGAGCTGGGGCTGAAGGATGAGGAGGTTGCAAAGCTGTCCCATGGAACCATCCAGCAGTTGCGCCCTCTTCAGGGCCAACAACCTTTTGGCATCTTCTTCGTCGAGTTCGACCACGCGAAGCTCCCCATCGTCGTCCTCCGCCGCATCCTCTCGCAACTGGTCATCAAGAAGCGTTCCTCCGCGAATTCCGCCGAGGCGAAGCGCTGGGATGTTTCCGACCTGATCTTCATCTCGGCCTTCGGGGAGGAGGAGCACCGCGAGATCGCCTTCGCCCACTTCCACAGCGATCCCGAGACCACGGATCTTCCTGTTCTGCGCGTCTTGGGCTGGCACGGGGACGATACCCATCTCAAGTCCGCTGCCGTCGCCAAGACCCTCAAAAACCGTCTCTCCTGGCCCGAAGACGATGGCGATCAGGAAGCCTGGCGCCAGCAATGGCGATCCGCTTTCAAGCACAAGCCGGGACACACGATCAGAACCGCCAAAGAACTCGCAACGGCGATGGCGGGATTCGCGAGACGCATTCGGGATGCCGCACGCGCCATCCTTCCCTATGAATCGGAGAACGGACGGCTCAGGAAGCTCTACAAGGGCTTCCAGGATGCCCTCATCCACGATCTTTCCCATGAGGACTTCACCACCTATTACGCCGAAACGATTTGCTACGGTCTCTTCACCGTCGCGGTCTCGAAAACCGAACTGAGCGAGGGGAAATACGGCACGGCCATGTCGGCGGACGATGTCGCACACTTCGTCCCGGTCACGAATCCTTTCCTGAAGGAAATGCTCTGGTCGTTTCTCGAAGCCGGCGGGCGCAATCAGGAACTCAACTTCGACGATCTCGGGATCAACGAGATCGTGAGCTTCTTCAACAGTTCCGAAACGGATCTTCCGGCGGTCATCCGGGACTTCGGCAGCAAGCGCCCGGGAGAAGACCCCGTCATCCACCTCTACGAGGATTTCCTGAAACAGTTCGATGCCGAGCTGCGGAAGAAACGGGGGGTTTACTACACACCGAAACCCGTCGTTTCCTACATCGTCCGCAGCGTCCACGAACTCTTGCAAACCGAGTTCGGCCTCAAGGATGGCCTCGCCGACACTACCACCTGGGGCGAGATGCTTGGGAAACGTGCGGGACTGGAGCTTCCCACCACCTTTGACGACAAGAACCGGGAGCATCCGATTTCCCGTGACGAACCCTTCGTCCAGATCCTCGATCCGGCAACCGGCACCGCCACTTTCCTCGTGGAGGGCATCGAGGTGATCCACAAACACCTCGTAGCCAAGTGGAAGCAACAAGGCCTCACCGGTGCGCAGCAGCTTTCAGCATGGAACGACTACGTTCCCCGGCAGCTCCTCCCGCGCCTTTACGGCTACGAACTCATGATGGCTCCGTATGCTATCGCCCACATGAAGATCGGTCTCAAACTCGCCGAGACAGGTTACCAGTTCGGCACCGAGGAACGCGCACGGATCTACCTCACGAATGCCCTCGAGCCTTGGATACAGCAGCTACCACTCATCGGCTTCGACGCCCTCGCCAATGAGGCCACTGCAGTGAATGAGGTCAAGAGGCACAAACGGTTCACGGTGATCATGGGTAATCCACCATATTCGAATTTTGGGCAACTCAACAAAAACCCGTTCATTCTTGGCCTGCTCGAAGAATACAAGCGCGGATTAAATGAAAGGAAACTCAATCTCGACGACGACTTCATCAAATTTCTTCGCTTCTCCCAGCACCTTCTTGATAAATCTAATGTTGGAGTTCTCGGAATGATTACGAATAACGTATACCTTGATGGTCTCACCCATCGTCGGATTCGCGAATCACTTGCTGAAAGCTTTCAAGTCCTTCGTGTTTTGGATCTGCACGGCAGCAGCATTAAAGTGGAGCGGTCTCCGGACGGATCGAAGGATGAAAATGTGTTCGATATTCAACAAGGGGTTGGTATCGGAGTCTTCTGCAAGTTAGGACAGACATCAAGTTCGACCGCTATTTGGCATTCAGATCTGTGGGGTCTGCGTACTAGGAAATACAAGGTGTTGGAGCGTTTGAAAGTCAGTGATGACTCATGGAAACTACTGGAGGCAAAGTCGCCATATTACTTCTTCGTTCCGATTGATTTTGCACTGGAGGAGGAATACAGGCCTGGCTGGAGCACTTCCGACATGTTTCTTCTCTCAGGCCAAGGTATTGAAACGAAGCGTGATGCTTTGACAATTCGTTTCACGAGCGGGCAAGTGGAGGAGTCTCTCGAAGACTTACGAAGCGGTTCGAAGGGTGCGGTAAAATCAAAGTATTACCTTCCGGAGGATGGCAGAGATTGGGCATACGATTGGGCGAAGGAAGATGTCATCAAAAGCAGCGGTCAGATCGTAGAAATAGCCTATCGCCCATTCGACTACAGGTTCACATACTTCACTGGTAAGACGAAAGGATTCATCGCCTATCCACGAACAACAGTCTCCCGATGTCTTCTTACCAATATGAATTACGGGCTAGTAGTGAATCGTTTTGTGAAGCTCGACAACTATGCACATGTCTTCGTTACTCGCGGCTTGATTGAGCGGCATCTCTTGGATACAGCGAACGCCTGCCTTGTTGTCTATCCACTTTTCGCGCCTGATTCAGAAGAGTGCGATATGTTGAAATTTGAAGGAGATTCTACCCAGTTGAATCTTTCAAAAGCGTTTTTGTCTGCTGTCGGAAAATCGCTTGGATTGGAATTAGTTGGATCGCGGCGGCTACCCAGCGGCCTGACGGCAGCAAATATTTTCCACTACGGCTACGCGGTGTTTAATAGTCCCAATTATCGTAGCCGTTACGCGGAATTCCTGAAGATTGATTTCCCACGACTACCCTTGACTGGGAGCTTAAAATTGTTCCGCGAATTGGCGAGGCTTGGTGGAGATCTAACCGCCTTGCACCTGCTGGAAGCAACCGCACTTAACAATCCGACTACCAGATTTATCGGCAATAATAGACAAGTTTCCAAAATCGGGTGGACTCACGACGACGGTGGCACCGTCTGGCTCGACGGCAAAGGTGCAAAAGGCAATTACCAGCCGGGCACAAGTGGCTTTAGTCCCGTCCCCGAGGAGGTCTGGAATATTTATATCGGCGGTCACCAGGTTTGCGACAAATGGCTCAAGGATCGCGGTTCGAAAAGAGGCCAACCCGGCCGCACCCTCAGCGACGATGACATCGCCCACTACCACAAGATCGTCGTCGCCCTCACCGAAACCATCCGCCTCATGGCCGAGATCGACGAAGTCATCGAAACCCACGGCGGCTGGCCGGGTGCGTTTTCCGCGAAAGATTCCTCTGCCAAGGCAGCAAAACCCTAACTTCCCCCCGAAATACTATGGCAGCAAAGATATTCATCTCCTATTCCCACGCGGACGAGACACTCCGCGGCAGACTCGCGGTGCATCTCAAACCGATGCAACGCGAGGGATTGATCGACCCTTGGCATGACCGTCGCCTGTTGCCTGGCGATGATGTGGATCACGGGATCAGCGAGCACTTGGAAAGTGCCGATCTGATTCTCTTTCTAGTCAGCCCGGATTTCTTGAACTCCGAATATTGTTACGATATTGAGGCTAAGCGAGCTCTTCAACGCCACGAGGAAGGATCCGCAAAGGCGATCTCGATCATCCTTGATCACTGCGATTGGAAGAACACTCCGCTTGCGAAATTCGTGGTATTGCCTAATGACGGTAAGCCGGTAGTCAAGCATCCCAATCACAACGAGGCGTTTCTTCAGATCGCCGGAGAATTGCGCCGAGTGGTTGGAAGTCTGGACTTGTCGCCAAGCGTTATTAGTGCAGATCCTATTTCCATTCCCCAAGTCGCTCCGAAGCTTGCCAGGACGCCACCCCGTTCAACCAACCTCAATATAAAAAAAGAATTTCGCGACCGAGATCGGGGTAAATTTCTCAATGAATCCTATACCTACATCCGGAACTATTTTGAAGAAAGTCTCGCCGAGCTTGAGGCTCGGCACCCGGAGATCGAAACCGAGTTCCGCGAGCTGGATGCCGATCGGTTCACATCAAAAATCTATCGCGGTGGCGAGGAGGTTTCGTCATGTAGCGTCATTCGTTCCGAAGGTGGCATGGCCGGAAAGTGGGGGGTAATGTATCAATCGGGCACCAGTGCCAGCAGGAACTCGATGCAGGGTGCGCTCTCAGTGGATGACGACGGTCAGGCGCTGGGTTTCGACGCACGTATGTTCGATCAATTCGCCGGAATGGGCGGCTTTGGCGGAAGAGAACGGGATGATGGCCTGCTTTCGCAGCAGGGTGCCGCAGATGCTCTCTGGGAGCGATTGATTCACCCTTTGCAGCGATAGCATTTTCACCGAACCCACCATCCCAACCCAAACCACGAAAATGCCTGAATTTAAAGATATAGCCGCCGCTATTCGTGAAAAGGGGAAGCCAAAACGTATGACAGTCCGCGCACTGATGAAGAGCATCGGCCAGCAAAGGCGCGGTAAGAATGTGAACCGCAAGCTGCGCACCATGCTGAACCGGGCGAAGCTGACGACGGAGCCGGATTTTGAATTGGTGCACATTGATTCCTACGTGAGCCTGAAGGCACTACCCGAATCCCCGACCCTTCGGAAAGTCACAATCCCAGTTAGAAAGCGGAATAGGAACGCGCCGATTGATGTTCTGCCGGTCGAGCCTACGGAAGAGGAGCGTGAGGTGGTGCTGACCATCGGCCAACTGCTTTCCGCGAACCGTAAGCCGGTGTTTCTCACAAGGGACGAATCCTATCTCAAGGCGACCACCCTGCTGATCCAGGAGCGGACGGATCATCTGGTCGTTTCCCAGAACAAGAGGGTGGCGGAGGGATTGATCACCTGGCAATCAATCGGCGAGGCTTGCGCAGGACGCAAGGAACTCAGAACAGCCGCCGATTGCATGGAGAAGCAGCCGCTGACCGTCCGTTACGATACGCCGTTGTTCGATGCGGTCCGTGAGATTACCGTGAGGGGGTTCGTTCTGGTGCAGGGGGACAAGGGCGAAATATGCGGCTCCGTCACATCAAGGGACATTGCCGAGCAGTTCGTAACCTTGTCCGAGCCTTTCCTTTTCCTTGAGCAGATCGAGAACCATCTGCGGGTTTTGTTGAGAGGTGCGAGACTCGGGCAGGAAGCCATCCGTGAACTCACCGATCCACGGGACGAGGCGCGGAAGGCCAGAGTGAAATCAGTGGATGACCTTACTTTTGGAGAGACACTGCGCGCGTTCGAAGACTCTTTGACATGGGATAAGTTAAAACTTTCATTGGATAGAAAAACGCTCTGCGAGCGCTTGCGGAGGGTAAGCGATATTCGCAACAGCGTGATGCACTTCCACCCGGACGGGATCACGGACGAAGAGCGCGAAATCCTGCGGAAAACGCGGGGGATGCTACAAATCATCTGACAATGGGGGACCAAATCCACAGCTACGTCGATGAAGCCGGTGATCCGACCTGTTCGGAAGCAAGCGCGGCAGCGGAGTCATCGTTGGCAACGACGGCTGTTCGAAGTTCTTCATCATGGGCAAGCTGGAAGTCGCCGATCCGGAGAGCCTCTCACAGAAGCTCACATCACTCCGTTACGAACTCTTGGCCGATCCGTATTTCGCCGGAGTCGAGTCCTTCAAGCCCGAGCGCCCCAAGACCGCCCACGGTTTCCACGCCAACAACGACCTTCAGGAAGTCCGCTACCAGGTTTTCAAGCTCCTCCGGGAGATGGGAGCCGACCTTCGTTTCCACTGCGTGGTGGCCGACAAGATGGTGATCGCCGCGCGCGAATTGAAACGGCGTGAAGCCGACCCGAAAGCCCGCTATCAGGAGACCTCCGTTTACGACGGGCTGATCCGCGACCTCTACGGGAAGTTCCACAGACTGGCCGACGAGTTCCATATCTGCATCGCCCGCCGTGGCAAGAGCGACCGGAACAAGGCCCTGAAGGAAGCCATCGAGCACGCGGAGCGCGACTTCGAATCGAACTTCGGATTCGCCCGCAACGCCGATTGGCACATCAGCGTCTCCGATCCAAACGTAAGCGGGGTCTGTAGCGCCGCTTGAAGATTCTGGGCGGCGTATTTCATAGGCGTCATAGTTCACCAACCTATGACACCTATGAACGAATCCATCTTGA
This sequence comes from Akkermansiaceae bacterium, assembly GCA_041748235.1. Classification (GTDB taxonomy): domain Bacteria; phylum Verrucomicrobiota; class Verrucomicrobiia; order Verrucomicrobiales; family Akkermansiaceae; genus Luteolibacter. Next base: position 88,194 of record JBGTDO010000035.1, read on the forward strand.
AGACCGACCGACAGGGTCGCCTGCGCTACACTCCGGA